>PCTT01000005.1:0-444 GCA_002771585.1 Candidatus Campbellbacteria bacterium CG22_combo_CG10-13_8_21_14_all_36_13
CAGGACTTTCTTGCATAGGTTTATACACCTTTTCAAAAAACTCCGCTGGATATGCTTCTGGTCTATTATCCACAAAAACCTTCCTATCTGGATATAGTCTATATATAAGGTACCCACCAATATCAAAGTTATTAAACATATTGCCCTGTATATCATTTTCAAGCACAAAGTTTACCGCGCCATCCACATACTCTGGTGCAGCAACAGACATGCTTTTGGCGGTCGTACCCGCAAAGAATAGAAAGACTATAACCCCGACAACGACCACACCTCTAAAAAATGCTTTTACATTAATATCCCACTGTTCAAAAAAATCTCTAGGGATTGCGCCGATAAAAGACGAAATATTGTAAGCAAGAATCGGCAATACTCCAATAGCAAAAACAAATGCATGACGCATCGCAGAAAGCGATAAATACACTAACCCTATAGACATAATCACAT
>PCTT01000005.1:453-9601 GCA_002771585.1 Candidatus Campbellbacteria bacterium CG22_combo_CG10-13_8_21_14_all_36_13
CATAACAAAAAGTGTGGCAATTGTGGTGTGGTGATAATTGAATGGAATCAAAAAGAAAGGCGTCTGATTTTCGACTATTGTGTAGCCATAGTTTTTAAAAACAGTTAGTGGATAAAGTAGACCCTGCAGACCATCCGGATTCAAAAAAATTACTGCAAGGGAAGCCACGCCTACTCCTAAAAGCTGTTTGGTGCGAGCGGACCATCTCTCCACGAAAGCTGATTCTATAAAATACGCACCAATGATCAAAAATCCCAGTATAAAATAAATATGAGTATTCACCCACACGAGCATTATTAATGGCACAAAGAATAATAGATATTTTTTGCGACTATAAAAAATCAAAAGAAGAAGTACAAAAAACAAATGGCTGAATATTTCTGGCCGAGCGTGAGTACGCTCCAAAAGCAAAATTATTGTAGGAATCGCCAAGAGAGAAATTAAAATAAATTTCTGTTCTCTTTTTAAACTAATTCTTTTATAAGTCAAATATAGCCCACCAAGAAATGCACCAAAAATCACCAGCGCCTTTACTATCACGAGACCAGAAAATCCAACTAAGTTTGTGATAATCGTGAGAAAAACTCCACCAAGCCAATGTGAGTTTACAAAACTAAAATCTGGATTTGTATAAGAAAAAGTGTTTAGTGAGGAAATTCTCCAAGTTTCAAAAAAATCTTTTGTAATCGCTATAAATCTACCAAGGTCTTGGTTTATAGCACTAAGTGGATGTATTAAAGAAAAAAAATACCACAGTGAAATGAGGCCTAAAAAAACAATCGATAAAATATACCAAATACGACTATTCTCCTCTGTCTTCTGTAGTTCTTTTTTCTCTAAAAATGACATGCCTGTATATAAAATAACCAAGTATCGCTACTATTATACTACCTAGCGCCTGCCCAAGCACATACCAAAGCCCAAGCACCTCTACAGAAAAAATGAGGATTCCTTCATTTATCAAAAGATTAAATAGTGAGACTCCAAAAAATCCTGCGTACTGTCCGTGGGCTGTGCCGTGTTTATCATAATCAAATGTAACAGTGCGGTGCAAGAAAAAACTCACCGTAATAGATATCACAAATGCTATAGCCCCAGATATTCCATACCAAAGCCCAACAAAATCCGTAAGCAAGTAAAGCAAACCAACATTAACCACAAACCCTGTACCGCCAGAAAAAAGATAACGCACCGCGCGATACTTGCCCCAAATATCTATACCTTTTTCAAAAATTGTTTTTAACATATTATTATAAATTCAAAATCCTAAATCCTAATATCTAAATACCTGCCTACCGGCAGGCAGGCTAAACAAATTCCAATAACCAAAATACAAAAAGAACAAAAAGAAGTTGGTGGTATTTGTAATTTAAAATATTTGTTCGCCGACTGGCGAATTATATATTGTTTCGCCTGCCTGACCTGCCTACCGACAGGCAGGCGGTAGGCAGGTCAAACTCTCACACACTCTTTAATCATAACTTTATAGACTTTATAGACTTTATAGACTTTACGACTTTATGGACTCTATATACTCTGCAAGCTTTTTCTCCGCTTTCCAGCCAAGTTCGCCCGCTGTTCTAGACAAATCCAGCGTAGACACAGCACGATCGCCTTTTCTTTCCGGTAACATTTCTATATTATCTCCAAACATTTTTGCCACTTCCAATATCGTATACGATTCTTCATTTCCAAGTGCATAGCCGTCACCTTTACCTTTTTCTCCAACAAGAATAAGGCCGCGCACGATATCACCCACATATGTAAAATTTCTTTTTTGCGTTCCTGGAGAAACAATAGGCAACGGCTCACCGTTTTTATATTTTTCTTTCAAAATCTCTATCAAAGAACCAAGTCTACCAGATCGTTCGCGTGGACCATAAACATTATAAAAATAAGTAATCACATAATCGAGACCAAACCACTCTCCGTATTGCACAACAAGATCTGTGTTTCTAGATTTGCTCCATGCATAAGGAGATTGATCCTTTCCTTCACCACGATCACCAAACTTTGTGCTAGACCCTGCGTACAAAAGACGCACATTATTTTTTCTACAAAACTCAAGCACTTTAAACGTGCCAAAAACATTAAAATCCCAGACAGTGTCCACATCATCAAAACTAGCTGATGTGCGCGCATATTCACCAAGGTGATATATCATATCCGGGACAAAATCGATAAGTGTTTCAATATCTTTTGTGTGACCTTCGATATATTCTGCGCCTTCAATATGATTTTCTTTTAAACCGGTAGAGTAGTTGTCGAGGGATACAACGCGATTATTTGGATCTTTTACCAAAGCCTCAACAAGATTGGAGCCAATAAAACCTGCCCCTCCGGTTACTAGTATTTTTTTATTTTGATTCTCATTCATAATATATAAAACTATTTTTTAACTCTAGAGTAATTAAATATTACGATATATCGTAATATTTAATTATCTAATTTGCATTCTGATTTTATCTTAAGACTTTATAAACTTTCGACTTTATAGACTTTCTGACTCTTTATCTATTATTTCAAATTTTTTAGCAATTTTTCTAAAATCTATTTCACCGTCTCCATCCTTTTTTTGATCGCTAGAATCAAGATCTTTTCTTAAAAAAACAACAGCCACAGATCCAACAACAATGAGTGAAAAGAGTGACATAATCCACTTCAAATCAATTCTTGAAGACCTTGCAGAAGCCGCCTGGTCTTTTTCCAAAACGCCAAAATCATCATCGGCATCTACAATCTCTGTATCAGTATATTCAGATTTTACAGAAATATTTTCGCTTTGTAAAGCCATATTTTCTTGTTTTGTTTTTACAATTTCTTCATTTTGTGCCCCAACATTAGAATCAACAATATTTTGATTCACAACACTATCGATCAAGTTTTGCGAGTTATTTTTTACAATTAATCCGTTTGAATACATCAACAAAACGCTCTCTGGAATAGATATGTTTAGACCAGTAATACTTGATGCAAATTTAATTGAATTTTTGGATTTTATAAAAGTATTTTCCGGAATTGTAAAAATTTTATTTCCATCAGATATCATCCACCTGGATAAAGAAATTTCATATTTTGTATCATTTGTAATTTCAACAAAACCATCTGGCCCAGTACCTATCTTTGAAACAAAAATATCAGCTGGAACAATATTTACATTTAATTTATCTGAAGTCGAATATTTGCCAGACGCAACATCCAAATAGACAATATAATTTCCTGGATAATTAAATGCGTGGGTAATTTTTTTCCCTTCACCACGAGCGCCGTCACCAAAGCTCCACAAATATCTTTCTGCATCTATTGGTTTGCCTTTGAGCCCAATTGTATTTGCAACAAAAGATATGTCTGCGCCAACAATTCCAACCATGTCTCTACCAGCATCAACTTTTATATTAGGCGCAACCGGCACTGAGTATGATGAGCTAGCTGTAGCTGTATTTTGCTCTACGTCATCGGATGGAGGATCCTCATTGCCACCACTTGATTCATTTCCACCATAATTAACGACCTTACACGTACCGGAGCCAGGATTCGCGCTAGAAGCCATGATACTTGCGTCAGACTTATGCAAACTATTTCCATCACCGCTTGCACCAAGCTCATTTGTATATACAAATATATCCTCTGTAACTAAATCTGCATTTCTTATCTCAATCGTTTCTCCAGTATTTGAAAGAGAAAATGCGCTGTCAAAAAGATTACCTGAAAAACCGGGCCAATCTATGAGAAACTTTTCTGGGTTATCCGCAAACACAGCAAACTCGCCAGAGGAAATATTTTCACTACCACTTACCATATTCAATCCATGGTTTGTATTGTTTTCAAAAAATTTCCAGCCACTTATGTTTACGTCCACACTCGCAGTATTGCACACCTCAACCCACTCACGACCGCTATCTGATCCGACTTCCAAATCATACATAACTTCGGTTATTACAATTTGAGCATTAACACTTACAGACAACCCAAAAAACATCACTAAAGCCAAAATGGGGCTAAAAATAGGAACTAAATGCAAACATCCCAAATGCGACTCGGTCGCATTTGGGATGTTGTGTTTTGTGTTTTTAAGACCCATAAATATCTGCCCCTGATGATTTAAAGATTGAAAAGTTTCTAAGATTTTTTAGGCGGTTCTCCTGCGTCTAGCATCTTCTCTAACTCTGTTTTTGGTATCTCGTGCACTAGCCTACTCTGTGTTACCTGTTCTGTTGAAATTATCTTATTTGTATTTTCTACCTTTCCGGACACATTGCTTGTGACATCTTGTTTTGGTGCTGGTTCTGGAGCAGGTTTTACTTCTTCAACCTTATTCTGCGCTTTTACTTTCTCAACCTCTGCTTCCATTTTCTTAACCTTCTCTTCTACCCCACGCTGTGATTCACTCAGCACCTTCGCTAAAGCGTCTCTAAGCTGTGAAGTTTGTCCAATATTTTGTTTTTTCTTTGTATTTTTGTCTTCTTTATCTTGTTCAGATTTTCTAAATGAAATCACATCACGAAGTTGTTTTTCTTTGTCATTAGATTTGTTTTGAAAATTTTTCTGTTGAGAATTATTTTGAGGTCTATTGTTTTGATTGTTTTGATTGTTTTGTTGGTTATTTTTATTACCCGTATTATCCTCCTGATAATTATTACCACCTTGTTTGCTACCGTTTCCACCACCTAAATTATTGTTGATTTTATCAACATTTGGAGCAACGGGAACATTATTGTTGTTTTTTTGAAACGATCCATTCTTGCGAGCCTCCTCCTCTTCTTTTCGCTTCCTTCTCATTGCATCCACCTGAGGATCATCCAAAAGACCAGCTGGGCTTTCATGCCAGCGTAAAATCACGTCTATCACTTCTTCTTTGGTATTACCAAACGTAGCCCTAGAACTATCAATAATTTCTTTCTTGAGAGAAGTCTCAAGCGTTTTGATTGGACCAAGCGTTGAGGCAGAAAATGGCCTAGAAGCAACACCATCTATCATAAGCTTTAGATATATTTGATACATACCAAGGTTCACCAAGTCCTCCATGGTAAACTCTGGAGCAAATTCTTTTTCAAAAACTTCTGCATCGTATGCACCCACACGAAACGCAATCATAGTACCCACGTTTCCAAACACAGCCGCCCGCACCTCATCACTCATCTGCTCTACATACTGGTGAGCGATTGTAAGATTGAGTTTATACTTTCGTGCCTCGGAAAGAATGTCAGCAAAACTTTCATTAGCAAAGGATTGGAATTCATCCACATAAAGATAAAAATTTGGAAGATTGCCAAGCTCTTCCTGGGTCAGGTCGGCGCGCGACATCGCAGCAAGATAAATTTTGGTGATAAGCATACTTCCAATCAAGTTTGCATTGTCTTCGCCCACCTTACCTTTTGACAAGTCAATTATCAAAATCTTTTTGTTGTCCATCATCTCTCGTATATCAAAAGTAGATCTTGGCTGACCTATTATATTTCGCACTAGCGGGTTGGATATAAACTGACCAACCTTGTTTTGAATAGCTGCTCCTGCCTCTTGCATATAGCGCTCACCGTATTTTTCAAACTCATCCTGCCAAAAAGCTTTTACTGATACATCAGTAATATTTGCCACAACTCTTTTTCTATATGTTTTGTCGGCAAGCATCCTGTTTACACCCAAAAGTGTGGAATCTGGATATTCAAGCAGTGCCAAAAGCGCATTGTTTAGTATATATTCCATACGAGCAGACCAAGCGTCCACCCATATTTTCTTGAATGCACTCATAAGGCCTGATGCAACCAAGTGCCTTCTGTCTGCACCCACATCCTCCATCACATTGAAAGATATTGGGTATTCCAGGTCATAAGGAGCAAAATACAAAACATCTTTTTTGCGATGCTCTGGAATGTAGTCTAGAAAAAGCTCTGCTGATTTGCCGTGAGGATCAATAAAAGCAAAGCCGTTGCCGTTTTGTATGTCTTGCACGGCCATGTTCTCCAGAAGAGTTGATTTCCCCATTCCGGTCTTTCCTATTACGTAGACATGTTTAGTACGATCTTTGGACTTAATCCCAAACTTTATCTTTTTATTTCGATGATCTGTCTCCGCAAAATATGTTACTTTTTCTCCTTCATTCATCATCATATATATGTGTCTAATTATACAAAATCTTTTTTATTTTACTCCTTAAATTTGTGTACTAAACTTTTTAATTTTGTTATTCCACATCACCACCAGAACGTTGGAAAAATTCAGACATCCTATCATAAACATTCAAAGACATGAGATCAAAAGCACCATAAGCATTTGCAGCATAATTATCATTTTTTAATTCCCCGTATGCAAAGTCTTCTCCCGTCTCGTGTAAAAATCCAAAAATATAAGTAAAGGCGTATATTATTCCTTCTGATATCTTTTGTATGTAACTCCTCTTTACCCTCAATGTATTTTCAGATGCATTTTGGGCATCTAATTCTTTTGCTTTTTCTTTATTCTCAACATGTTCTTTTATAAGCTGTTTCTGGTACTCATAAGTTAGAGCGCTATTATTTCCTAAATCTCTTAGCACAGTAGAAAAATCAAAAGCAACGTTGGCATAAAAAACACCAAAAAGCAGAAGTGTGAAGCCTATCGTTTTATAAATTTGTTGATCATTTTTGTTTTGCATATTAGGTTATATAAAGATGAAATTATTTATTTTAATTATATCATTTATTCTTACTTCTTTTCTTATAATATTTATATACTGATTTCGATGAATTCAGGGGTTAAACCCCCGAATTTTCATAACTTTTTCTTGACTTTCTTTTCATATTTGTTATTCTATATTCAGCACTTGGATGGGCTTGCCCTCTCACGGTCAATGTTTATCCAAACCGTAGCCAAGTGCCACTAAAGAATCTCCCAAAAGGGGGATTTTTTAGTTTCTTATAATTTTATTTAATCATGTTCTGGATTACCATAATTCATTTTTCTTTTACCTGTTATCTTATTTACTTTCCAAAATGGAATGATGCTCCAAAAATACTTAGGTGCTGTTCCTGTTTTTTTAAGAATAACTCTTACTCTAGCTTTTTGTAATACAGCAACAAATTCATAATAAATCACATCAACTAATATTTTTTCGTTCCTATGATTTTTTCTATTTAATTCAAAAACTTTTCGTTCAGAAAAACCCTGAACTGTATTCGATAATTTTAATATCTCAGGAGCAAGATGCAACAACTTTAGCCTTATATATTGATCTTCTTGTGAACGTGCATGATTTTTTGTTTTAAACTTTAAATGCTCAAGACCTTTTGAATTAAAAATAATTTTCTCTTTAAAATACGGACAAAATACCTCACCCAGAGATTTATAAAATTCTTCAGAATTGGACTTGAGTCTATAGAATTGTTCATTATTAAATTTCATAATTTTATTTTTGCTTCTTTTCTTATAATATCTATATACTGATTTCGGTAAATTCAGGGGTTAAACCCCCGAATTTTTATTGGTTTGTAGTTGTTGCGATGCTTGTCGCCGTTGTCTCTATTATCACGACTGGTGTAGTGGTGGTGGCTACCGGATCCTCTACTACCGCGGGCGTTGTGGTTTCAGCCAAAGGCTCCACGCCAGAGGACGGGCTAGGATCAGCCTCGGGCTGAGATGTTGCTACAGTCTCCTCTACTACCGCTGGTGTTGATGTCGCGTTTTCTAACAAGGTGTTTGTATCATTGGTGCTTTGGTCATTAGTTATTGTTTCGGATTTAGGATTTAGTGCTTCGATATTACCGTCATTGTTTCCAACAATGACGATCCTCTCTGCTGTAGCTACTACTCCGGCTTGTGATGTAGCTTTGTAAGTAATTGTATATGTTGCACTTGTAGCTGTGTTTAGTGAGATGTTTTCAGTCTCTACTCCGTTTAAGAATGTGTGTACTGTGAGCTCTACTGAAACGCCTGTGTCACCTACTGTTGTGGCTGTTGCTCCTAGGTCGCTGTATGTGGCTCCTAGCTCAACAGACGCTGGATTGTTGCCGGTGATTGTGACTTTTGGTGCCGTTAGAGACAGGGTGCCTTCGGCGCCTGCGGTCTCTAATGGTATGGTTGTGACTAGCAAGCTTGTGGCTGTCACGTTACCGAAGTCAGACTTCGGTAAACTTCGGTAAATAACCAATTCTGCTTGTAAATTTTAAAGCGCGACATCCTTTACTCTTTCTGTCTTTTCATTCATAAACTTACTCCAGGATCTCTGTAAATTCAAAACTTTTCTACGTAATAAAAAATAATCAGCTATACATCTGTCAATCATTTCAACATCAGCCGTACTACCTCCCAAATCCCGAATTTGTTCTAAATACACAACCATTTTATTGCAATTGACCATAACCTTCTCAAGTAATATTATACAATCATTTTGAGAACCAAATCTATACGAATGAGATTCTGCTATTAAATGTGGTATACCAAGAGAGCATGGAATAATTCCCTTAAGAACATACTCCTCTATACTTATATGAGAAGAATCAATTAACTTCTTTTTAGACCCTTTAGTTATCTTTCCTTTATTATTTTTATCCTCACTTATTTTTATCTTTGCCCTTGGCTTAATAGTTGATTGGAGTATATGATTACATAAAAGCACAGAGATTTCATGCGACTTTTGATACACATCCAAATCTGAGAAATTCTTGATCGGTTTTTTAGGAGTAAATTTATTCCTATAATTTGTGTTATACATAATTCTATTGTTTAAAAATTAATCCATTAATAATTACTTATCTCAAGGAATAAAAAACTAAAAATTTAAAATTAATTATCTATGCCGTCGGCTTCATATCTTTTATAGCCCCAATTTTTTCATTTAACCTATAAATACCTTCTTTTGTTTTTATATTTTTTCTTCGTCCTTGTTTCTTTTTATAAACAACATGGAGAGGATAAAATTCATAATATGTTTTTTCATCAAACCACGCACATTTAAAATGATATAGCCTCAGTCCAGTGAGGCGAGAAAGTGCCATGGCATATATTGTAAGCTGCTCAATGGGCTTCACTTTGTCCGCACCCTCGCCTTTATAGTCAAGAATATGCACCATACCATTACGTATCTGCAAAAAATCAACATGCCCGGTCATTAATTTCGGTAAATCCTCAGTCTCTGCTCTCTTATATTTTATCCAGAATGCTTTATCGTCCTTGT
>PCTT01000040.1 GCA_002771585.1 Candidatus Campbellbacteria bacterium CG22_combo_CG10-13_8_21_14_all_36_13
TTGTATAAAATATTGATATTCTAAATATAGAACCCAGTACCAACAAAATCTAAAGAGGAAAGCCTGTGCCCACAAACCCAATTTCTCTTACAGACCTTAAAAAAATTAGTGAAGAACAATCGAAGAGCTTCGGTGAAGAAAGAGAGTCTCCCGGCATTACCAAGATTGGTGTGTCAAATAGCCATAGCGACACCAACATCAGCAATCATCAGGAAGAGTCCCTAAGGTCTTCAGAGATTACGGGCAACTCCCTTCTCGGTGGTGGATGCTGAAAAACAGAGAGGTAAAAAATGAATCTTTTTAGACATGTGTTTAGATATGATCTTCTTACAGAAGAAGAAATGACAAAAAGGCGTAATAGTGTTTTGAAGATGGATTTTTCTAATATGAGTTCTTCTGAAATAGATAAAAAGGTTTCAAAGAAAATGAATAGTATTGAGAGGGCTCGTATTCGCGACAAAAGGTATTTAGCAAGACGTGCTAAGATACAGAAATTTTGGGGCCGTCTTCGCTATCTTCTATCAGAAATCCGGCTTCCGTGATCTCATCTCTGATCCTGTCCGCCTCGGCCCAATCTTTTGTTTCGCGTGCTTTCTCGCGCGCATCCACAAGTCGCATGATGTTCTCTGGCACGTCATGCGACTTTTCTTTTAATGAATCTAATTTTAAACCAAACACCTTGTCAAAATCTAATAAAGTTGCTTTTTTTTCTGGATTTGAAATGTTTTCGTCTTTTATTACATCCCACATAATAGCTAAAGCTTGTGGTGTAGAAATGTCGTCATTTATATATTTTATAAATTTTTCTTGATATCTTTTGTTTACTTCGCCAATATCATCTCCTAGTGCTCTAAATTTAAAATATAAATTATGTAGTGCGTTTTCTGAAGCCTCCAACGCCTCCCATGTAAAGTTTTGTTGCTTTCTATAATATCCTCCTAGGAATAAATATTTAAGAGACAGGGGATTGAAGTCTCTCTCAAGCATATTATCTATTGTATATGCGTTCCCTTTGCTTTTACCCATTCGTCCATTATCGACAAGGAGAAATGCTCCGTGTATCCAATATTTTACAAAAGGACCACATCCACACGCTGATTCTGATTGTGCTATTTCATTTGGGTGGTGTGTTGAACGAAGATCCTCACCACCAGTATGAATATCAAATTGATCTCCAAGGTATTTCTGACTCATCGCACTACATTCTATATGCCAGCCAGGAAACCCAACACCCCAAGGACTTTCCCATTCCATATCGCGCTCTCCTATTGTTGTGTGTAATTTCCAGAGAGCAAAATCTCTCGGGTTTTTCTTTTCTGGGTTTTTTGCAACACGAGCTCCTTCTTGTATATCTTCAAGGGAAGATAGCTCTCCATACTTATGTCCAGCTTTCTCGTATTCAACAGTGTCAAAATACAGCCCATCGTTTGTTTTATATGTAAAACCAGCTTTTTCTATTTTTTCAATAAGCTCAATCTGTTCTTTTATATGGTCTGTTGCTTTTGAGAAAATCTTTGGTGGCAATAGATTTAATAGATCATATTCTTTTTTAAATTTATTTCCATAATATTCTGCTATTTCCCACGCTGTCTTTCCTTCACGTATTGATGCTTTTTCCATTCTGTCTTCACCAATGCTAGAGTCTCCTTCGTTGTCTCCAGTCAGGTGACCAACATCAGTAATATTCATTACAAAATCCACATTGTATCCGTTGTATTGAAGTATACGACGTAAAGTGTCGCTCATTATATATGTACGCCAGTTGCCAATTGTTACGTTATCATAGACCGTTGGCCCACAGGTATACATACCAACTTTGTTGGGGGTTATAGACTCAAAATCTTCTATTTTCCTCGTAAGTGAGTTATATAGTTTTAATTTCATTGTGTATGAGGTTACAGGTGTTAGGTGTCAGATTTTAAAAAATCTATTCATAATTCATAATTCTTAATTCTTGATTCAGAACTAAAGCCATTTATTCTTTTTAAAGAATATGAAAAAGGATACCGCAAGAAGAAACATTAATCCAATTACCACCCAAAAGTCATATGGGTTACCAACAAATGGCAGGTGTTGTGTATTCATACCAAAAATGGATGCAAGCAGGGAAAGAGGGAACGTTACAAATGCCATAATAGTTAGTATTTTCATTACCTCGTTTTGTTTTGTGGTGAGCATTGAATTATTTGTTTCTCGTATTTCTTTTATTGATTCTTGAAGACCTTCTATAATAGATGTCACTTTGTACTGCTCTCCTTCTATTCTTTTGAAATAATGTATAAAAGAACTTCCAAAGAATTTTATACCAACGTGTTCTAGTGATAGTAATACGCTATTATGTGATCTCATTATTCTTTTAAAATCAATTAATATTTGAGAAAGTTCTGAAATCTCTTTTACCATCTCTTTTTCTTTTCCGGCAAACATCTTTTCGGATATATTTTCCATTTTTGAATCAAAGTCTTCAAGCTCATGCTCTACTCCGGAATATAGTTTTTTTGTTAATAAATAAAAAATATATCCAGCATGGTCTCCGATGTCTGTATTGTGTGTGATGCTGTTTGACTCAAAAATTTTTGCAAACTTATGAATTGCATCTATTGTGTCGTAGTGCACGCTAATTAGAAAATCTTTACCAATGATGAAATCTATTTCTTGATTTGGACTAAGAGAGTGAGTGTGTCCTTTTGCGGGGAAGTGGAGTATCAAATATATAAGATTATCATAAAGGTCAACTTTCGAACGAAGTGTGGGTTGCATTAGCTCTTCTGCAACAATGGGATGAATTGAAAAATTTTCCATCATGTCCCTAATCTCGTCCTTTGTCGGCGCCTCCAAATCAATCCAAACTAATTTTCCATATGTAAGTATTTTTTTCATCCCGTTAGAGCCAGACCACGACCAGCGCGGTTTAGACTTTTGTTATTATTTATAATTATTTTTAACATCTCAATTTTTATATCAATTTTATTTGTTGTGGTCGCGGGTCTCTAACGAGATTCACTCCTTTATTATAGTATTCCCCTGAATTATTTTCTAGTTAAAAGAGTTGGTATGATATAATTCTCTTTATATTTATTATGGATCATATAATGTTGTTTCTAAAAAAATATAACACAATTTTTTCCTTATTGTTAATTATTGCGATTTCTTTTTTTGTTGGCTTTTCTTTTGGTAACAATTCATCTTCTGGTATTGAGAGTGTGTATGGTCTAGAAAATAAACAGCTGGGAATGCCAAATGATGTTTCTGATTTTTCCTCTTTTTGGAGGGTGTGGAATGTTATAAACGATAAGTTTGTTCCTGTTTATACAGACGAAGTCGCATCGAATGATGAGCGCACATATGGTGCGATACAAGGACTTGCAGCCTCTTTAGGGGATCCTTACACGGTTTTTTTTCCACCTGTTGAAAGTGAAGATTTTGAATCGACAATAAGGGGTAATTTTGGTGGCGTTGGTATGGAGGTTGGTATTAGAGATGGTATCCTTACTGTTATAGCACCCCTAAAAGATACTCCGGCTGAACGCTCTGGTATCTTGGCAGGTGATAAGGTTATCGCAATAGATAATGTTCCAAGCCAAGGTCTTTCTATCGATGATGCTGTTCAAAAAATAAGAGGGGAGATAGGTACAAGGGTCACTCTTACAATACTTAGAGAAGATATGGATCCTTTTGAAATAAGTGTAGTAAGAGACACAATAAATATACCAACGCTGGATACAAATCTTCGGGGCGACGGAATATTTGTCATTTCTTTGTATAATTTTTCTGCACCTTCTGCAGATTTGTTTAGAGGGGCTCTTAGAGAATTTGTAGAATACGGGTCTGATAAACTTATCTTAGACTTGCGTGGTAATCCTGGTGGCTTTTTGGAATCAGCAATAGATATATCAAGTTGGTTTTTAAAGATTGGGCAAGTTGTGGTAACCGAGGACTTTGGTGGAAACAAAGAAAATGTAGATCATCGTAGTAAGGGATACAATATATTTAATGATAATTTAAAGTTTGTAATTTTGATTGATGGAGGATCTGCTTCTGCATCAGAGATTGTTGCTGGGGCGTTGAGAGAGCATAAAAAAGCAACTCTGATAGGTAAGACAACTTTTGGAAAAGGATCCGTTCAAGAATTGGTTGAAATTACGCCAGATACATCATTTAAGGTAACAGTTGCAAGGTGGCTAACACCAGATGGTAATTCAATTTCAAAAAACGGAGTAGCTCCAGATATAGAAGTTGATTACACAAAAGAAGATAGGGAAGCAGAACGTGATCCACAAATGGATAAGGCGGTAGAGTTTTTGCTTGGTAGATAAATAATAAAAAACAAACCCCCGCGCAATAATGCGTAGGGGTTTTAAATTGATCACCGTCGTTAAGACATGACGGTTCCCTTGGGTCTTACCCAAACAACCTGTGGATTGTAGGGAACACTGCATCCGATAAGTTCGTCGGAACAGTTGGCCCAACCTCCACTGCTTGTGAATACATCACCCTTTTGGATCCTCATACCTGGTGGCAAGATATCACCATACACAGGTTTCCCGTTTTTGGGGTGTCTGATAACCTTTGTCATTTCCATAAGCTAATTACTCCTGGTAGGGTTTACGTTCTGTGTAATAAAATATATCTAAAACATATTTGTGTCAATTTCATAAAATACACAAAATATATTGAACTGTTTTAAAGGGTTAACAAGATTTCAAAATTATCTTCTGGTGTTGTTTTATTTTTTTTCTCATGACCGCATTTAATACATTTGTGTACCAATATGTATTCTGTGCCTTTTGTGATTACAGATATTGGTTTCATCATTCCAAGACAAATTGCACCCCTGTCTCCAGGATTTATATCAACGTGTTTGCTCCAAAGACATTTTGGACAGTGGTTTGTAAATCCATCACCATCAACCCCTATACCACAGTTTTCACAGACAAAATTTTCAATATTTCTTGTAAATTTTTTAGTTTCCATAATGGTTAAAGCACGAAATTCAAATAATTAAACACGTTTTGAATTTTGAATATTTGAATTTAAATATTGTTTCGGATTTCGTCTGTATTCCTAATTCCTAATTCTTAATTCATTATTCTTATAATACCATATAGCAAAGTCCCAGAAACCTTACAGAGGTTGAATGATTGGAAGTATTTTGGTATACTCCGCGTACTACTAATATATAAACACTTATTATGCGCGTAATTTTACTTAAAGATGTTCCAAAGATTGGACATAAATTTGATATAAAAGAAGTAAAGCCAGGATATGGCCAGAATTTTCTTATAAAAAATGGTTTGGCTATTATTGCTACAAAGCAGAATGAACAAAAGATGCAAAAAGAAATGCATGCTCATATTGAGGAAAGTAGAATGAAGAGTGAACTTCTTGAAAAAAGTATTGAAGGATTAGAAAATTCAGAGCTTTTGTTTACTGGGAAGGTAAATGAAAAAGGACATTTGTTTGATAAGGTTGATGTGAGAGATATAAAAGAAGCATTGAAGGAACAGCTTCACTTAGAGCTAGATGAAAAGCATATTCATTTAGAATCACCCATTAAGGAAGTAGGGGAAGGAAGTGTTGTTGTAAAAGTGGGAGACAAGAAAGCAACTGTAAAATTGAAAGTGGAAGCAGAATAAATAACCAATTAAATATAAAACAAAAACCACCGAGGTCGGTGGTTTTTGTTTTATTTGGTACCATTTTGATAGTTTTGATTGGCGCCACCGTCTATTGATATACCTAGATAATTAGTGTATAAACAAAAAATCACCGGACACTTATTATCTCGATGATTTTCTTTTACAATTCTTACTACTGACTTTCGACTTTACTAACTTTTGACTTTACTAACTTTTGACTTTCAAGTATCACATCAACCAGTTTTTTGTTTTTTGTTGTTCCGTTGAAGTGCACTTTTCTTTTATTTCTAAATTTTACAGTTCCGTCTTTAAGTGCAAATAGTGTGTGGTCTCTGCCAACTCCAACGTTTTTTCCAGCTTCAATCTTGGTGCCTCTTTGGCGATAAATAATACCACCGGTCTTTACCCTTTGGCCATCTGCTATTTTTATACCAAGATACTTTGGTTGTGAATCTTTTAGGTTTTTTGCTGAACCCCCAGCTTTTCTATGTGCCATGTTTGTTTAGGTTTTAGGATATAGGGAATAGGGTTTAGTCTTTTTCTATTCAAAATATCTTTTTATTTAAAATTTTAAAAATTAATTTGGCTAAACCAATTCTGATTAAATTAATTCTTGAGAGGATTAATTTAATCAGAATTGGTCGCCCGATCAAAATCTTTTGGATTTTGATTTAGGGTGGAAGGGTATAGGTAGACCCATCATAATATTCCCAGTTGAATAATGAACCGGGGCACCAGTTACATTATTACTAAGTATTATTATATAATACAAAGTGATGAGTATTTTACCCCGTTTAGAAGTATGTGGCAAGTACGTTAGGCAAAAAGGCCTCATATCTTTAAGTAATGATTTTCTGCTTGTTTTAGTTCTTATATTGGTTGCAACAGCGAGTTTTGGGCTTGGAAGATTTTCTTATAAAGATGATGCAAAGAGAGAATTGATGGTTGGGAACATAGATCTCAATTCAGTATCCGCCTCTGCTTATTCTGCTACCCAAAAATCGGATTCTATAGGAGCAGAACAGCTACCACAAGGTGATGGAAGTGTAGTTGGTTCAAAAAATGGTACCAAGTATCATTATCCTTGGTGCCCTGGAGCTAAACAAATAAGTGAAGCAAATATGGTATACTTTACATCAACAGAGAAGGCGAGAGATGCAGGGTATACGCCCGCGGGAAATTGCAAAGGGTTGGAATGAGTAGAAAGTCTATAAAGTTTGTAAAGTTTATAAAGTACGTTTTTGAATTTTTAATTTTGAATTTCGATTCAATTTTAAATGTTCTAATTTTTAATGTCGTTTTAAGATTTAGATATTTGAATTTAGGTATTGTCCGCCCGGATGAATCCATTCGGACGGGTTTCGGATTCTTGCCCCGTAGCTAAACGAAGCGAAGCGTAGTTTATGGTACTGGGGTTGTGCTTCGGATTTCGAATTTAATCTGTATTCATAATTCATAATTCTTAATTCATAATTCAGAACCAATGATAATACTAGATGCAGAATTTACAGGATTGGATCCACACAAACACTCGTTAATTAGTTTGGGTGCTTTTGAGTTTGAAAAACCAGAAAATCAAATTTATTTAGAATGCCTACCCTGGGAAGGTGCAGAAATAATGGACGATGCACTAGAGGTAAACGGATTCACGGAAGAAAGAATTTTTTCTTCTCATAAAACTTTAGAGCTTGCAATGATTGAGTTTGATAAATGGTCTCAAGGAGTGGGGGAGCACACTCTTGCTGGACAAAACGTCGGGCATCTAGACTTAATGTTTTTACAGACAAGTTTTGAAAGATATGGTATGAGTTTTAAATTTCCACATCGCACTATTGATGCTCATACTCTCACATACATGCATTTGATAAAGAGGGGAGAGAAACCACCAATGGAAAACGAAAGGACGGCAATTAACTCTTCTTTTGTGCAAGAGTATGTTGGAATTCCCGAAGAGCCAAAACCCCACAATGCGCTTAATGGCGCAAAGGTTGCAGGAGAAGCTATATCCAGACTTCTTTATGGAAAAAATTTATTAACTGAATTTGAAAATTTTCCTATTCCAGAATATTTGTTGAATTAAAAATTTTAAATGAACTAATTTTTAAGTAAAACATTAAAAATTGATATAATACTTATATGAGTCCCGTTAGAGCCCGCGACCGCAACCTTAAGTTTCAAGAAAATAAAGATATAATGTTTAATATAATTATAAATAATAACATAAGCTCAGATTGCGTCAGTCGCGGTCTGGCTCTAACGGGATGAGAAAAATCTACTTGTCACATGATAAAAAAATAATAGCTGGTGTGTGTGGTGGGATAGCGGAAGCATTTAAGTTTGATCCCATAATACTTAGATTGATATGGATTTTTGCTGCAATGGTTGGAAGCTTTCTTCCTGCCATTATTGTGTATCTTTTGGCTTGGGCATTTCTACCCAACAAGCCCAAAAAGAATGTGACTGATACAGCATGGTCAAGTGAGTAGAAAGTCTACCTGCCTGCCGGCAGGCAGGTAAAGTCCTTAAGATCTATAAAGTTTATAATGTGGCAAATAATATTCTGCGACCCGGTAGTAGAAGTTGCGACTTCACTACCGGGCAGGCATTTTAGTATTCTGCCCACCCCTCATTTCAATATTGTGCGACATCTAAATTGATGTCTATGGTGTTTCAAAAGATGTGATATCGGGGTTAGGAAAAACATGGCTTTAGTTAGCCATTTTTCTTATATATACAGGGTATAGAGATGTAGATAGAAAACAGAATATGGCTCAACAAAGCCATAAAATGAGAATCCGCCAGCTGGCGGATGGCTTAAAATAGGATTATTTGCCTCTTATACTCATATCTAGGCATGGCTCAAATCCCCCGAAATCTATCTTTTTGAATAGAGACCGGGGGAGTCAAAAATTTCTCAACCTGAGGCAATTTTAGGGCATATAGAGGCATTACATCTTTATTGTTGGGTGCCTGGAAAGCTCTAGAATTGTTTGTGAGGGAATAGCTGATACTTGATATGGCTTGGTGGTTAAAGTGGCCTATATATTAAATAGTATAGGGTCGCACAATATACCTTTTGCGACATCTATATAATAATATAGGGCTTAAATAAATAAGCTAGCCTAGTCCCCTCGTGAAAATATTTTTTTATTTCTGATTTCTATCTATGTAGTAAATTTACTATATAGATATAATTTACTATATAAAAAATATTCTGGTTTAACTTCCCTGCTTTTTCAACAGCAAAATATTTTAGATAGTATATGATATTTTATAAAAATCAGGTCCCTCCCCTACTGTTGACACAACGGGGAATTATGATATAATTATATTAGTTAATTTTACCTCCCCAAACCCCTGAATTAGGACAGATTAGTTTCTAAATTATACAAGCTTGGAATTTTAAATCCAATTACTTTTCTCGGTCGGTCGTTGAGGA
>PCTT01000037.1 GCA_002771585.1 Candidatus Campbellbacteria bacterium CG22_combo_CG10-13_8_21_14_all_36_13
AATTAGGTTTTAAAAAATAGGTGGCGCAAAATATTTGCGCCACCTATTTGTATTTAAAACCATAAGTCTAGAGGTTGGATGTTTGTGAAAGCATATCCAGAACTTCGTTGGTTGCAGATCGGAAGTTAAGATCACACCCTGGCTTACCAGCGATTTCTTTAATATGTCGTCTGAATGAGTCCAACTCAGCTTCTGGCACAGTTTGTGCGAACCTTATCCACTCGGAGTCTATGTTGCGCATAATACGAACCATTCCTTCTCTTCCGCCTCTAAACCTAGGTATTCTTTCTAATTCATCCTCGAAACATCTTAGAACTCTTCTAGTGACAAGGTCTAAAGCAAACCTTGTACCACCACGACTCTTTTCGTTTTCAAAGATTCGTAACATCTGGGCAGAATCTAAGCGTTGGTTATCCATGGTTGCCTCTGATTGACTAGTGATACTTTCCATAAATAAAATATAAGAAAAACAGACTTTGTCAACAATATTTTAAATATATGCTATTTGTGTATAATATATATGTAGGTATAAAAAAGAATAAAAGTCGATTATCAAGAGAGAATCTAGGGTACTGGCCCGTTAAGATTCCGGCAACCTTCCAAAAGGAGTGGTGCTAATTCCAGCCCGTAAGGGGAAGATAATTATTAGCGTAATAACTTTCCTAAAGGAGAGTTTTTTTATTTAAAAAATAAGATGAACCCCGTTGGAAACATTTAATGGGCTCAATCTTCACAAGAAAAATAAATATAGAATATGAGTAAAAAATTTAATTATAAATTAATCTACGGAAGCGCTTAATAAGCGATTCCTGTTTCTAACGGGATGAAAAAAACATGTGAATTTGTAAGTCCAATGCATCCGGATAAAATTTGTGACCGTATATCAGATGCAATATTAGATGCATATTTAGAAAAAGATCCAGATAGTAGGGTAGCTCTTGAGACAATGGGCGGGCATGGCTGCATTACATTAAAAGGAGAGATTACTTCGTTTGCGGAGGTAGACACAGATAGTATTGTAAAAAGAATTGTTGGTGATGGATTTGAAATTATAAAAAGAATTAGTAAACAAAGTCCCCAAATAGCACAAGGGGTAGATAGCGATGGTGCAGGTGATCAGGGGATTATGGTTGGTTTTGCCACTTCCCTAACCCAAAGCCGGATGCCACTAGAGTATGAGCTTGCAAGAAACCTTTGTCGAGAGATATTTAAAGTTTATCCATACGACGGTAAAACCCAAGTGACGATAGATGGAAACAGCATCACAACTGTTGTTGCAAGTTTCCAGAATACAAATACTGTGGAATTGGAAAAGCTAGTTCGTTCTCTTATAAAAGCAGATGAGTATTACATAAACCCTGCCGGAGAGTGGGATATTGGAGGTTTTGACGCAGATACTGGTCTCACAGGAAGAAAGATCGTGGTGGACGCGTATGGGCCTAATGTGATGGTAGGAGGTGGCGCATTCTCTGGAAAGGATGCAACAAAAGTAGATCGTAGTGGTGCATATATGGCTCGACATATTGCGCTTAAATATTTAGAAAAATACAATGCAAAAGAGGTGAGAGTGCATCTTGCTTATGCAATAGGAAAGCGAGAGGCATTAATGAAAAGTGCATTTGTGGATGATCAAGAAATTGAAATAGAAGACTTTGATGTTTCTCCTCGTGCGATCATTTCCCTACTAGATTTAAAAAAACCTCAATACGAAAAGACGGCAGAATGGGGACATTTTGGAAATGGTTTTGGGTGGGATAATATTCAGAATTAAGAATTAAGAATATAAATGAAATCCGAAATACGAAGCACGAAATCCGAAACAATATCAAATTCGCCAGCCGGCGAACAAATATCTAAATTCAAAAACGATATTTGAAAATTAATTCATTGGAAATTGATTGAAAATTGAAAATTGAAAATTGTAAATTGTGAATTCGCATTCTACTGACCTCTGACTGTTTTATATCAGATAAAACTTTGAACAAAGCACTATTTGCCTACTAAAAATTTTGGGTGTATTTTAGATGGATATGAGTTTTGAAATACCCGAATCACAAACAAATGAAAACCAAGAAAACAATAGTTTTGAGGTGATGAAAACACCGGAGATTTTGATTGCACGCGAACATGGTTTGGAATTGACCTCCGTATTATTGAAAGTAAGGGATTCTAGGTATGGTGATAATGAGAGTGAATTGTCACGAGAAATTGTTGAACATTTTATTCAAAATGAGGTAGCACAAGATCTCAGTATAAACAGTGATGAAATTTTTACATCAATAAAAGCACCTGGTGTTGATGAAGAGTCCCTGTATATGCTTTCTCTTCTTTATGAACATCCAGAAAGAACAGATGATATTTTTGAGACTATAAAAGAACACAAAAATATTGATTTATTGGAGATAGCAAGAATTCAGGCTATATTTTTTAGAACACTAGATGCGCTAAAATCTAGTTTTTACGGTACGGTAATCGCAGGTAAGATGGATGCGGAAGCGGAAAAAGATATCGAAATACGAAAAGCTCAAATCGAAGAAATACGCACAAGATTTGAAAAAATAATAAATTTTTTTAGGCCAGATGAAATGACAACAAAAACCAAAAGGGTTATTTTTGTTCCTACAAATCCAATTTTGAAAAGAAATTCAGGTAGAAACTTTTCTCTAAATGAAGAACAGATAATAATTTCTCACAGAGAAAATTATAGTAACCAAGACCATGAGTTTATGCATGGTATCATAAATCCGATAGTAGAAAAAATAATATTAATTCTCACAAACGAGCAAGAGGCAAAAATATTGGAAATGGCAAGTGGAAAATTGAAAGAAGGATATGGAGAGTTACCATTTAGTCTATTGTGTGAAGAGCTTGTACGTACATATAATGATGTTTTTAAACTTGGTAAAAGACCAGAATCTTACGAAGATTTTCTTGATAAAATCTCTGTGTTATCTGACGAGCAATTTAGAGAAGAGTTGAAGAAGAATATAGGGTTAAAAACTAGATGCGAACAATTTGGGATTTCATCAAGGAATGAAATGTTGGAAATGGCACGAGAATATTTTGATTCCTTTGAAAAAAATACTCTCAGAGAGCTTTTATTTACACTTTATGAAGAATATGAAAGTAGAGAAGAAAAAACAGATGAAAATTTTGAACAATTTTTATTAAAAAATCTAAAGGAACGAATATAAAAAATTATTTGTAAACACTTTGTTTTAGGTGTATTTTAGATGTATATGAAAACAAATATAATTTTAGTAGCTGTATTGCTTGTACTACTCGTGATTTTTGGTTTTTTTACAAGTTCTTCAAGTGATCAGAGTACTTTTTTCCAAGATGAAATAATACGTGTTGGTGTAGAGCGCGTTGGTCAACCTATAGAGGGATTTAGTGCACCAATATTTTTACAAGCATTTCCGGGTCTTATCGAAAAAGACTTTGATGGAGTGCAAACTATAGAAGGAGTTTATAGTTTTAAAGACACTGGACTTGTTTATACAAGGACAGCAGACCAACCCATTACTTCGGCAGAAGAAATGATATCTAAAGAAGGTTACAAAACATTCCTTACAAATTTATCAACCAGATTTAATTTAGAAGTAAGTAAAGATACAGAGGTTTCAATACTAATTGAAAAAATTCAAAAAGATGATTCACCAACAGGGATATTACCATTTGACTCTGGAGTTTCTGGCCAGGTATTGCGTGGGCCAATTTGCCCAGTAATGCGTGAGGGAGACGATTCTTGTGCAGACCAACCATATGCAACGACTGTGCAGGTTGTAGAAGCTAATACTTCTAAGAATTCATTATTTGCAGAATCTGACACCGATAAAGATGGAAATTATAAATTTACGTTACCGCCTGGAGAATATAGCATTCAGGCCATTGGCGGTAACCCTTTTCCAAGTTGTGGTTCAACGGATATTATAATTGAGCCTAGTGTGGTTCTTGAATTAGATTTATCTTGTGATACTGGAATACGATAGTCATAAAAACTCAAAAGTCAAAAATCAAAAGTCCCCCCTACGACCTTCCTTCATCAAAGACTTCGGAAGGGCACGGCAATGCTTCGGCGGGCAAGCAAAATCCAAAATTTAAAATGTAACAAAACCTACCTTTTTTGGTAATAGGTTGGTTGGGATTTTTAGTTGACAGATTTTGTTGTCAAAAGCCGAGCGTTTGACATACTTAGTGTATATGATTTTGATGTATAATATTTATATATATGAACAATTTTGAATCATATACTAGTGAAGAAAATAAATATGAAAACGGTCTTTCTGAAGAAGATGTTGCCCATATAGTGCAAAAAATTAATAATGAGCGTTTAATCGCGGATGATGATGTAGAATATTTCATAATCACCAACGCGAATGGGCGTACATTTATTCCAAAACATAAATACATTCCTGTAGCAAATGAAAATGGTGGATATTCCAACGTTGAAATAGGTGAATATATAAAACAAAAATTGGATGAGTATGAAAGTTAATAAAAACCGATGTGAATGGCCACAAGACGACGACCTCATGATTAAATATCATGATGAGGAGTGGGGTATGCCGTGCCACAATGACCGTACACTTTTTGAATATATATTGCTTGACACATTTCAAGCAGGCCTTTCTTGGCGTACGATTTTGTACAAAAGAAAAAATTTCAAAAAAGCATTTGATAATTTTGATTACAAAAAAATTGCAAAATATGGCGCGCGCGAACGCGCGCGCCTAATAAAAGATGCTGGGATTATCCGCAATCGCCTTAAAATTGAAGGTACAATAGTTAATGCACGGGTTTTTTTAAAGATTCAAAAAGAGTTTGGTAGTTTTGATAAGTATGTCTGGGGCTTTGTTGGTGGAAAACCAAAATCAAATAAATGGAAAAAAATGTCTCAAATTCCAGCAACGTCAAAGGAGTCTGATGCATTATCAAAAGATTTAAAAAAAAGAGGAATGAAATTTGTTGGCTCAACTATTATTTATGCATTCATGCAGGCAGGTGGGTTAGTAAATGATCATGTTGTTGATTGTTTTAGACACAAAGAAGTTTAGAAGATTTTTAAATAAAATGTATTATGTGGGAAAATTTTAGATATAAATTATTACCTTACCTGAAAGTCAGAATGATATTTTATTGGTGGATTTTAAGGTGTGGTGGTGCACAAAACATCCCAAAGGAATTATTGATGAAAAAGACCGAGGATGGTCTTAGGCGTACTATGGAAAGTTTATATAATGCGCTTCGGGTTATGCCAGATGATGCAACAAAAGAAGAAAAAGAAATGCTTTTAAAAGCTATTCATGAAATAAATGAAGTCCAACATATGTATGAGGAGGGTATGAAAAATGATTTATGTCCCCCTTTGGTAGAAACACCCCCGCCTTCAGGTGGTCCCTTTAGGTGTATAATGTAACTAATGTTTAATTATAGAAAAGGCTCGCATACACTCTTTGATCTGAAATACCACATAGTATGGGTAACTAAGTATAGAAAGCCAATACTTACTGAAAAAAGAGGTCAGAGAGTACGCACGTTAGTAAGAGAGATATGCTTTGCAAACAATGTGGAGATAATCAAAGGTCACATATCCAAAGACTATGTGCACATATTCGTATCCATACCTCCTCAACTCTCAATATCACGTTTTGTTCAACTGGTAAAAGGGAAAACCTCTCGAAAACTTCTTCAAGAGGACAAAGCACTCTCTAAAATCTATTGGGGAAGTCACCTGTGGGCAAGAGGATACTTTGCTACATCCTCAGGTACTGTAACTGATGAAGTCATCATGAATTACATAGAAAACCAAGATGATGACAAAGATGACAGAAGTGACGGCTTTACTATTACTACTACATAACCACCATCTACTCATGCTTTCAAGCAAGAAACAAAACTACCGGCTTTCGAGCCGGTAGTAGTTTATAAATCTATCCAACAATTCCATGGAATTGTTGGATAGATTTTGGTTAGATTAATAGTTTAATTATTCTATAAAAATTTCTAGGCATGTTTTTATTTATTGAATAAAAGACATTGCCATCTTTTCCACGATTATTTAATACATCTAAATCTTTAAGTATTATTAGATGATTTGATGTTGCGGTAAATGATATGTTTAATTTATTAGAAATTGCCGTAACTGATAACTCCTTTTCCGCACTAAGGATTTCAATAATTTTTAAACGATTGATGTTTGAGAGTGTTTTGAAAATTATAGACCATTGTTTCATATATATTTATTATACCCCATCCGACAATTCCATGGAATTGTTGGATTTAGTGTTATTGTAATATAGCGTTGTTATAACACCACGTGTGTATAAGTCTACAAAATTTAATGTATAAAAGAAAAAAAATTGTTAGAATATAAACAGTAGAATTATAAATTAATATATATTTTATGAGCAAATTTTCATATTTTTATTTCTCCTCTTTCATTTTTTTCTTTGCAGGACTTTTGCATTTGTATAGAGCATTAAATGGATTTGAATTGTCTATTGGTCCTCTTTCAATACCTGTTTGGATGAGTTGGGTTCTTGTTTTAATTACTGGAATTATGGTTTATTTCAGTGTTAAGTTTAGAAAATGAAAAAATTAATTGATTCAGTAAAAGAAGAGGTGTGTGGCGCTGATCTCGGTGGCGTTTCTTCTGTAGAATATGGGCCACAATATAAGGATCATATGTTAAAACAATATGATATTTATATACAAACATTAAACCATAACAGCGATACAAGACAGAAAACAAACACATACTTTCTTACACTGAACACACTTTTAATTACTGCACTTGGAGTTTCCTTTACAAAAGAAACACCATTTATTTCGAACGGTGGTCAATTATCAATTCCATTTATAGGAATTATATTCTGTGTTATTTGGTGGGCGATAATGTATTCTTACAAACAGCAGGCTATTGTTAAGAATAAGATAATACAATGTGTTGAAGAATATTTACCTCTTTCTTTATACAAAGCAGAGTGGAGTATATTAAACAGCAAGGATGATAAAATAAAATATTATTTTCCTAAAATAAGTCTTCTAATACCTTGGGTGTTTTTTATATTATACTTTTTTATAATATTTTTCTCGATTTAATTTGAAAAACCAAACAAAAATCCGCCAATGAATTTGCGGATTTTTTTACATCACAGATTTTATCTCTTCCATGAGGTTATCAATATCACTTTCCGACATCACCAACCTTTCTCCTCCACCATGTTTCATGTTTCCAATATGTATGTTTGGTATTACGTGATTATGATTCTATTTTTGCCATAACAAAAAGGACATTCTCTCATATTTTTTAGAAACTCTTCGTATGTCATTATATTATTTCTGTTGGTTTGTAGTCTTCTGGTGCATTTGCTAAATATTCTTCAAGTTTTTCACGAGCCAGTAACCCACGTTGTGCGCCTATATGTTGCACAACAGACATTGAATTAATTGGTCCCCATGAAAGTGCTTCTGGTATAGTTTTTCCTAGGGCTATTGCTGATGTGAATGTGGAAGAAAACGCATCACCAGCTCCGGTTCTGTCCACTGGTGGGGCTGGGTCTGGATACATAGGGTGTGACCAACCTTGCTTTCCGTCATATGCATAAGCCCCTTCTGGCCCGTCTGTAATTACGACAATTTTTGGTCCTAGTTCATGAACACCCTTTAAAAGTGAAATTATGTCATTTGTTGTTGATGATAATATTCTCTGTGCTTCTTCTTTATTACAAAAGAAAAGCTCAGAATTTTCATAAATTTTTTTTAGTTTTTCGAAACCAATCTTTATCTGAAATGTTCCTGGTTGGAAAGAAAGTTTTGTATCATTTTTTTCTATGTAATTTGCTATCTCGTCATGAAAGGGTAGTGAGTTTTCTCCAAAAGAAGATAAATACATCCAAGAAGGAGATTCATCGAATGTTGGCATTACATAATCATATTCTTCATGTTTTATTAAAATAGTTCTTTCTGCCCTGACTCTTAGTACATAGTGATAGTTTGTAAACTTTCCTTCGTTTTTTACAACATAGTCTGTTTTTATACCCTCTTGTCTTAATTGTGCCATACAATCTTCACCATTTTGATCGTCACCAATGTTTGTTACAAGCGCAGAATTAAGTCCGAGTCTATGCGCAGAAACCGATGCGTTTGGACTATTTCCGACAGCTGGAATAATTTCTACAGAATTGTATTCGATTTTGTCGCCAAAGTTTATAGACATTTGTGTCGGTCGACCGTGCGTACCTTCTGTAATACGCACATCTTTTTCATATAAATCAATGAATGCATCTGTTGTGATGTCTCCCATTGATACGAAATCTATTTTTGCCATAAATATAAAGTTTTAAAATTAATATCTAAATTATTCTATAATTTTAACACATAAAAGAAAAAGCCGGCGAGCCCCAAGCGGGGGCTCGCCGGCCAAAGCCGACACATTTTCTATATTTCTGACGTTGGTTTTATTTGGCGAACCAAATAAAACCATCCAATCGGGAAGGGAAATGAAACCCCTCCCAACCAGATTTTCCACTCGTGATTAACCATCGCGACACGAGTGATACTCGTGTGTCTGTTGAATCTCTCTCGAGAATCAAAGAATGAACGACGATTAAAAATGTCGCAAGACGGTGGCTCATATCTGAAGCATACCTGGCTTCCGATTTTCAAGTTGGTTGGTGTTGCACCGACCAACTTGAAGCCATCAGACCTGAGCTTTTGCAAGATACGCATACGCATCTCAGCGACACCGAGTCGGTTCAAGAAGCGTGCGTATATTGCACAAGGTTCAAGCCAGAGAACGTCTTCCACACTTTCCTCTTTCGTTATCATTTGGTTTGTCAGTTTGTTTTTAAGGTCTAAATATATTATAACACAACTTATTCACATTGGTCAAGTATGCATCTTGAATTCGCCTCTGAATGTAAACTAAAAAGCATACCCGCAGGTATACTAGTTGTGTTAGCAATTAATAACCTACGGGTATGCAAAGA
>PCTT01000031.1 GCA_002771585.1 Candidatus Campbellbacteria bacterium CG22_combo_CG10-13_8_21_14_all_36_13
TCTTGGATGGAGAACACCTTTAGAAGTTTTTAATGAAAGTGTTGCACTTCAAGATTGAATGTACCGCCGACTATGTTGACAGGGTTTTCTCATTGCTATTATGTGTTGATATGATAATCTGATTTATAGAGATAACACTAAAGAGGCTACTCGTTATGGAAACGACCTTTGACGGTGGACTTATGATGTGGATCGTCATTCCATCGCTTATAGTGATGGCGTACTATCTTGGCCCAAAGCTTTCGATGATGTTGGGTCGGCAGAGTGATGCAGAAAGAAAGGAAATGGGTATCAAGATTGATTAGTTCACGTCGTGTTTTTTTTGGGGGGGCGGGGTGCGCACACGCACCCCGCCCAAATTTTGTCTTGGAAAAAAGCTATATTTTGTGCTAGATTTATCACTATGGAATCTGATAAAAGTGAAAGAGTACTTCGTGAAGAAGAAATAATTAAGTTTTGGAAAGATAATCAAATTTTTCAAAAGACACTTGAAAAGAAAGCAGACAAGGGCGATTTTGTATTTTATGAAGGGCCACCAACAGCAAACGGTAAACCCGGAATTCATCATCTTGAGGCTCGTGCCTTTAAAGACGCTATTCCTCGCTACAAAACAATGCGCGGTTTTCGTGTTCGTAGAAAAGCAGGATGGGATACTCATGGACTACCGGTGGAGATAGAAGTAGAAAAAGAGCTTGGTATAAAATCAAAAGGAGAGATTGAGGATTATGGTATAGATAAATTCAATAAAAAGTGTAAAGAAAACGTGTGGAAATATGTGGACTTGTGGCAACATTTTTCCGAACGTGTTGGATATTGGGTAGATATGGATGATCCATATGTTACGTATTATCCAGATTACATGGAGAGTTTGTGGTGGATTATAGCTGAAGCTCACAAAAAAGATTTGTTATACAAAGATTACAAGGTGCTTCCATGGTGTCCGCGTTGTGGTACCGCACTTTCTTCTCATGAGCTTGCGCAAGGTTATAGCACTGTTAAGGATTTGTCTTTGACTGTAAAATTCGAACTTGTAGATGAGCCAGGCACATTTATTTTGGCGTGGACGACGACACCTTGGACACTACCAGGAAACGTGGCTTTGGCGGTAGGAGAAAAAATAAAATATAAAAAAGTAAAATACGCAGATGAATTTTATATTCTTGCCAGCGAAAGGATTGCACAAGTTTTCAAAGATAAACAATATGAAGAGATAGAAGAGATAGTGGGGAAAGATTTGGTTGGTTTGGAATACAAACCACTATTTCCATTTTTGAAAGAGATAATATCTGAAGAGCAAAAACCAAATTTAGAAAAAGCTTATAAGGTATACTCTGCTGATTTTGTTACTACAGAAGATGGTACGGGAATAGTGCATACAGCTGTAATGTATGGAGTGGACGACTTTAACTTAGGTACAAACATTGGACTCCCAAAACAACATTTGATAAACGAGAAAGGCGAGTTTCTAGCAGGCACAGGATTTCTTGCCGGAAGATTTGTAAAAGAGCTAGAGACAGAGATAGAGATTTTGAAAGATCTTGAAAAAAAGGGTTTGTTTTTCGCAAAAGAAAAGTATGAGCACACATATCCATTTTGTTGGCGTTGCAAGACACCGCTAATATATTTTGCTCGTGATTCTTGGTATATAAAAATGACATCATTACAGGATGAAATGATTGCATCAAATAATGAGATAAATTGGGAACCAGCACATATAAAAGAAGGGAGGTTTGGTGAATGGCTTTTTGGTATTAAGGACTGGGCATTCTCTAGAGAGCGATATTGGGGGACACCACTTCCTATATGGGAAAGTGTTGATGGAAGTGAGAGTGTAGTTGTGGACTCATTAGAGACGCTCAAAAAACACACAAAAACATCTGGAAATACATATATAGTGATGAGACACGGTGAAGCCGTCAATAATGTTGAAAAGATTGTAAGTGATAAAGTGGACAATCCTCATCATCTTACTGATAATGGCAGGGAACAAGTCCGAAAGTCCTTAGAAACATTAATACCAAAAAATATTGATATTATAATCACTTCTCCTTTTGTGCGCACTTCTGAGACCGCGGAAATAGCGGGTGAGGTTCTTGGTATTTCATCTGAAAATATAATAAAAGATGATAGACTCATAGAGATCCAAACAGGAGGGTTTAATGGCAAGAGTCATGACGAATATCATCAAGAAATGCAAAGTAAGCAAAATCATTTCGTCTGTGGAGATGGTGCTTGTGAGACACTACTTGATGTAAAGCAACGAGTTGGCGCATTTCTATATGAGCTGGAGAGTAAATATAAGGATAAAAATATATTAATCGTCACACACGGATCTCCGTCGTGGATGCTGTTTGCGAGTTCCTACGGACACACTAATGAAGAGACACAAAGTGGGGATATTATAAAAAATCTTACATATTTGGATAATGCGGAGATAAGAGAATTGGATTTTGTACCATTACCGCATAACGAAAACTATGAACGGGACCTGCATCGTCCATATGTAGATGATGTTGTCTTGTATTCAAACAAGGGTACAGAATTGCGTAGAGTAAAAGAAGTTGCAGATGTATGGTTTGATTCTGGCGCTATGCCATTTGCTGAAGATCATTATCCATTTGAAAACAAAGAATATATCAATGACGCAGGTTTTCCTGCAGACTATATATCAGAAGCAATAGATCAGACGCGTGGATGGTTTTATACACTACACGCGGTTGGTGCAATACTTGGAAAAGGCAAAGCGTATAGTAATGTAATATGTCTTGGACACTTACTAGATGCGGAGGGAAAGAAAATGTCAAAATCCATCGGGAACGTTGTAGATCCGTTTGTTATGGCGGATAAATATGGTGTAGATATTTTGCGTATGTGGATGTATAGCATTAATCAGCCGGGTGACTCAAAAAACTTTGATGAAAAAACGGTAGATGAAATGTCAAAGAAAATTCTTAATTTACTTGAGAATGTTGTGAAGTTTTATCTTTTATATAGGGAAGAGGGATTAGGGGACAGGGAACAGAAAATGAGTGACAACGTATTAGATAGGTGGATTACTGCGAAAGTGAAGGAGCTACAGATACTTACAACTAATTCATTAGATAATTACAAACTATTAGAGCCTGCTCGCGCAATACGAGAATTTATTGGCGAGTTTTCACAGTGGTATATAAGAAGGTCGCGAGATAGATTTAAATCTGATGATGTGAAAGAAAAGAATGAAGCAATAGAGACAACACGTTTTGTTTTATTGGAGCTTTCAAAAATAATGGCACCGTTTATGCCATTTATATCAGAGTATATATATGAGACAGCATGTGGGGGGGAGAAGGGTGAGAGAAGAAAGGAGAGCGTTCACTTGGAAGATTGGAGTGAGTTTAAAATTACAGATGAAGAAAAAGAACTTTTGATAAATATGCAGAGTGTTAGAGATATTGTATCGCTTGGACTAGATGCTCGTGATAAAGCGGGGATTAAAGTCAGACAGCCTTTGGCAAGTCTAAAAGTCAAAAGTCAAAAGTCAAAAGTCAAAAACGACGACGGATTAGTTCAACTTATTAAGGATGAAATTAATGTTAAAGAAGTGGTTTTTGAAGACAATGAAGAATTATCTGTTGAGTTAAATACAGAAATTACAAAAGAGTTAAAAAGAGAAGGGGACTTAAGAGAGTTTTTGAGGGCTTTGCAAGATATGAGAAAAGAAAAAGGACTTGTGCCAGATGATCTTGTGGAAACCTTAACGATACATACAGATTCTGTAGGGGAAGGTTTTATAAAAGAATTTGAGGCTGAAATAAAAAAACAGGTAAGAGTAGAAAATATTTCATTTGAAGAATTGTCTCAAGGTGTGGATGTTACTGCTGGTGAAATGAAATACAAAGCGCTTCTTAGTTAATAAATACATATTGGATTTTCTCTTACGTTGTTATTTCTATAAGCTATTACCTATAAGCTAAACAAAATGTCCCACAAAATACACCACACAGACGGTTTTATTGTTGAAAGTTTGGACTCTGGAGAAGCCAATCGCTTTTTATGGATTTACACAAAAGACTTTGGTCTTATTGGTGCTCATGCTCAAGGTATAAGACACATGAAGTCAAAGCTACGCTATACTCTGCAGGACTTATCGTATTGTTCTGTATCTTTGGTGCGTGGCAGAGATGTGTGGCGCGTGACAAGCGCAACACGTCTTATTGATCCGATACAAGAAATAATTACACACAAAGAAAAACGTACTTCTTTTACAAGAGTTTTAAAACTGATTAGACAACTTGTAAACGGTGAAGAAAAAGATGATAAACTTTTTGAAACTCTTCATAACGGATATAAGATGCTACAAGATAAGTCTGCTGATATTCGTTTGATAAAAAACATTGAAATAATAATGGTTCTACAGACACTATATATATTAGGTTATTTATCTGTACCAACAGAATATTTACGTTTTATAGAGTCAGATTTTTGGAGTAATACAATTATTTCTGAAATAGAGGGCAAAGAAAAAGAAATGATTCATATCATTAATTCATCACTAAACCTAATTGATATGTAGCCAATAAATATCAGTGGATTAAAAATTCACTTTGATATTAGCCGTGATATACTGTTTTCATGGAAGAAAGTAGTAATAGACTAGAAGAGTTGAAAAAAAGGCTTTATTCCCGTACTCAAAAGATCAAAAACCCAACAATGAAGCAGTCGGGTACACACAAATCTTTTGATATAAGTGAAGACTGGGAAACGACTTATAAAAATGAACCAGAAGATACGTCCAATATGGTTCTTCTTAGGGATCAAGATATGCCTAGAAAAAAACAACATTCTTTTTTAAATAAAGCGCTGGTTTTAGCAGGCCTTTTCTTTTTGGCGGCTGTATTATACGCTCTGTTTTCTTTCAGCACTGGTCAGGGTGTAATATCATCAGATAATATTGAAATCAAAGTATCAGGCCCAATTTCTGTTTCTGCGGGGGAGATTTTGTCACTACAACTTGATATAAGAAACAAAAATAATGTTGAGCTTGAATATGTAGACCTTTTGGTCGAATATCCAGAAGGAACACGTGACCCCAAAGATTTATCAAAAGAACTAAAAAGATCTAGAATACCGCTTGGTAATATTGATTCTGGTAAAAAAATAGACCAAATAATAGAATCAGTTCTTTTTGGTGAGGAGGGAGATAGGAAAGAAATTTCAATTGGTATTGAATACAGGGTTCCTGGTTCAAATGCTATATTTTTTGCAGATCGAACATATGAAGTGGAAATTGTGTCTTCTCCAATCACAATGAATGTAGAATCCGCCACAAGTGTTAACTCTGGGGAGTTGATGGAGTTTGTTGTTACCATTACACCAAATTCAAGTGAGGGGATAGGTAAGACGCTTTTGGTGGCTGAATATCCTTTTGGATTTGAATATGTGGAATCTAGCATAGAACCAACTTACGATGATAATGTGTGGGAAATATCTGGCATAAAAGCGGGACAGAAACAGAGAATTGTCATTACTGGAAGAATGGTTGGCCAGAACAATGAAGAAAGAACTTTTAGGTTTACAGTAGGTTTACCAAAAGAATTTGATGAAAAAATAATTGGTACTCCTTTTCTAACACACAGTAGGTCTATAACAATAGAGAAATCATTTCTGGGCATGTCTATTGCTCTTAATGGCTCTACTGCAGAGGATTCAGTTGCTAGTATAAATTCACAAATAAGAGGTGATATTTCTTGGCAGAATAATTTGTCATCAAGGGTAGATAATGTTGTTCTAGAGTTGTCTCTAAAAGGTGATATGCTCAACAAGCTTTCTGTTTCAAGTGGTTCTGGATTCTTCAGATCTACTGATGACACAATAGTGTGGGATGAAAGATCAATAAAAGGATTCTCAAGTATTGGAGCAAGAGAGAGTGGATCAACTAGCTTTAGTTTTAAATCTTTAGATGTGTCAAAAATTGCTGGTTTATTGAAGGACCCAAAAATTACACTTACTGCAAAAATTACAGGAACAAGTTTTAATGATGATGGTGTTCCTGAAAAGATAACAACAACGATGGTTAAATATATTACAATAAACACAGAAATTAATTTGTCTGCTAGTGCAAAATATTTTTCAGGCCCTTTTATAAATAATGGACCACTTCCTCCAAAAGCCAATAGTGAAACAACATATACGGTTACATTATCTGCATCAAACGCTATAAACAAAGTTACAGGGACAAGGGTTACGGCTACACTTCCTGCGTATGCTAGGTGGATGGGTGTAGTGAGTCCATCAAATGAAAAAATAACTTACAATGCAATAGGCGGTCAGATTGTATGGGATATTGGAGATTTAGAATCTGGCGTTGGGTATTCAAACCCGTCTAGAGAAGTCTCTTTCCAGATAGCAATTACTCCAAGTACTTCACAAATTGGTGCTTCTCCAGAACTTATTCAAAATCCACATATAGAAGCACGCGATACTGTCACAGATAAGCAGTTGTCCAGAGATGTATCTAGAAATGTGACAACAAATATTCAAAATGATCCTGGGTTTAAGACAGATTTTGCATTTGTTGTTGGAGAATAATACAAAAAGGTTTTATTATTGTATTAACTTGACCCGAGTGATATTATCTTATTATGCAACCGATACCAACAACTAAAATATCAATTGATTCAGGGACTATTGTAAGGTTTTTGGGTTTTGTTATTTTGGTTGTTTTGATTTTTGTATTGAGAGATGTGGTTTTGACATTTATAGCCTCTGTGGTTATAGCGTCTTCTATAGAGCCGTTTACAGAAAAATTAGAAAAAAGGGGTGTCCCAAGACTCCTATCTGTTATTGGTATATATGTCGGTACCGCAATATTTGTAGTATCGATGTTTTATTTCTTTGCTCCACCGCTTGTTGATGATATTTCCAATATTATCTCAAGAGCACCCGAATACATAGACTCGTTACAAATATGGGGTGAGAGTGGTAATAGTGTATGGGGTGGCAAAATATTGAGTTCAATAAACTCTGATTCAATATCAATGACACAAATTGCTGATCAGTTGAAACAATCTGCCGTAGGTATTGGTAGCGGAGCTTTTGGGTTTTTTAGTGGAGCATTTGGCGGGTTGATGAGCTTTATTTTAATTATTGTTTTGTCATTCTATTTTGCTGTTCAAAAAGATGGAATTGATACATTTTTGAGGATTGTTACACCAATACAAAAAGAAGAATACATAATTAACCTATGGAAAAGGTCTCAAAGGAAAATGGGTAGGTGGTTACAGGGTCAGTTTATTTTAGGACTTATTGTTGGGGTTCTGGTTTATTTAGGTCTTACAATAATTGGTGTAAAAAGTGCATTTTTGCTTGCTATATTGGCCGGTTTCTTAGAGATAATACCGCTTTTTGGTCCGATAATTGCAGCAATTCCAGCCATAGCAATTGCATTGATAGATGGAGGGTTGTCGTCTTCTATTATGGTAATTGGTCTATATCTAATAGTCCAACAATTTGAAAATCATTTAATATATCCTCTTGTTGTCAAAAAAGTTGTTGGTGTTCCACCCTTGTTGGTCATTGTATCTTTAGTGATTGGTGCTCAGCTTGCTGGATTTTTGGGGATACTTCTTTCCGTTCCAATTATTGCGGCAATTATGGAATATACAAATGATGTAGAAGCTCGAAAGAAAAAATTACACGAAAATATGAAAGCGATGAATTAATTTATAGCATGTCAGATAAGAAAAACATTTATATAACAACAACATTGCCATACGTAAATTCCGACCCTCACATTGGTTTTGCTTTGGAGCTTGTACATGCTGATGTTTTAGCACGATTATATAGAACACTAGGACATAGTGTGTTTTTTAATACAGGAACAGATGAGCACGGGCAGAAGATATTTAACAAAGCTGTTGAGTCTGGGATGGATGTACAAGACTATGTAGACCAATATGCTAAACGCTTTGAGGGTTTACAAGAGATACTTAATATTTCAAATGACGCATTTATTAGAACAACATCCAATTCACATATAAAATCAGCACAAGCTTTGTGGAAGATTTCTGAAGACAATGGAGATATATACAAAAAGAAATATTCTGGTTTATATTGTGTAGGTTGTGAGGCTTTTGTGTTAGAGAGTGACTTGGTAAATGGAGAGTGTCAAAACCATCCAGGTGTGAAGCCACAATTTATAGAAGAAGAGAATTACTTTTTTAGACTTTCAAAATATCAAGACCAGCTTCTAAAGTATTTGGAGGATGCTCGGAGTGCAGTACCAGATTTTAGAAGAAACGAAGCATTGGAGTTTGTAAAAAAGGGTCTTGAGGATTTAAGCATTTCAAGATTAAAATCCAAGATGTCTTGGGGGATTGATGTGCCGGGAGATAATGAGCACGTTATGTA
>PCTT01000009.1 GCA_002771585.1 Candidatus Campbellbacteria bacterium CG22_combo_CG10-13_8_21_14_all_36_13
ACGCATCGGGATCTCCTTCTTCACTCAAAAGTACCAATTCTTGGATTTTTTTGATCTTGGACGTTGAACGCCACATCTCAACGGATGTCATTACTTTTTCCTCGTCTTGTCGATGTCATACCTCTTGAGCTTTTTAGGAGCTTTTTTGATCTCCTTAAACATCTCAGCTTCACGAATCATTCGGAGTTCTTCACGTTGATCTGGATCCGGACAGGATGCTTCAAGATCAAGAAGTTGGTCGAGTCTGCTTGGCATGATGCTTTTGTTGGGTTTGGGTTGAAAGAACGTTTACAATAAAATACCGTAGTAGTAAAAGTTTGTCAAATAGTAATTTTACTGTATAATATTGCGATATGGCAGATAAAAAAGACTATTACAGCATACTTGGGGTTGAGAAAAAGGCCTCAAAAGAGGAGATAAAAAAAGCATATAGAAAACTTGCCCATAAATATCATCCAGACAAAAATGGTGGTAGTGATGATAAGTTTAAAGAGGTGAGTGAAGCTTATGCTGTGCTTTCTGATGACAAGAAAAGATCTGAATATGATGCCTATGGACGAACATTTGGATCAAATGGCGGTAATGGATTTGGCGATTTTGATTTTTCTGGGTTTGCACAAAATTTTCAAGATTTTGATTTAGGAGATATTTTCGGAGGAGGGTTTGGAGATATATTTGGAGGAGGGGGCGCAAGAGGAAAAAGAGGAAGAGATGTTTCTATAGATATTGAAATTTCATTCGAAGAGTCTGTTTTTGGAACAGAGCGAAAGGTACTTGTTACAAAGCAAAACGTGTGTTCAAATTGCGATGGAGAAGGAGGGGAACCAGATACAAAATACAAAAAATGCACCACATGTAATGGAGCAAAAATGATACATGACACAAAGCACACATTCTTTGGCACATTTACTCATCAAACAGTGTGTCCCGGATGTCGTGGAAAAGGAGAAGTACCAGAAAATATATGTAAAAAATGTTTAGGTATGGGTGTTGTGAAAGAGCAAACAGAAATCACAATAAAAGTCCCAATCGGAATGGAGAATGGAGAGATGATAAGAATGCGTGGTGCGGGAGAAGCTGTGAGCGGTGGAGTGGCTGGTGATTTGTATGCAAGGATTCATGTGAAGCCACATCCAATATTTAAAAAACAAGGGGCAAACTTCCTCATGGACTTGGATATAAAAGTGACCGACGCTATTCTTGGCGCTGAATACAGTATAAAAACAATTGATAATAAGACGCTAAGAGTGAAAATACCACAAGGCACATCAAATGGCGATGTTTTGCGTGTGAGAGGAAAAGGACTACAGCTCAAGTCATCTGGCTCTGGTGACCTTTTGATAAAAGCAAAAGTAAAAATGCCATCAAAGCTATCAAGAAAAGCAAAGAAGTTGCTTGAGGAGCTACAAGACGAAGGAATTTAAAATAAGTCCATAAAGTCAAAAGTCCTTAAAGTTTGTAAAGTCGAAAGTCTATAAAGTCAGCTAAATACAAATTTTTAATTTTAAATTTTGCCTAGCCCGCTGACGCAGTCGGCCAGTGATTCAATTTTTAATGAAACAATTTTTAAATGTCACACATATTCATAATTCTTAATTCTTAATTCTTAATTCATAATTCGGAACAAGTGTATTATAATAAACACATATGCCTAGTATAAAAAACAAGAAAGCAGAAAAGTTAAGTTTATTTGAGCAATTACAAGCAAGAGGGTTTATTTTTCAGACTTCTGACGAAAAAGAGGTAAAGAATCTTTTAGATAACACAAAAGCAACTATATATGAGGGCTTCGACCCATCTGCAGACAGCCTACATCTTGGGCATTTAATGTCGCTTATGGTAATGCATCATCTACAGAAGGCAGGCCACAGGGTCGTGTTTATTCTTGGTGGTGGCACGGGGCGCGTTGGAGATCCGTCTGGAAAGAAAGTTAGTAGAAAACTAATATCATCTAAGGATGTGGCATCTAATGGTAAGCAAATAAAAAAACAAGTAGAAAAAATGGGGCTTGTAAATTTTTCAGGGAGAAACTCTGCATTGATGATTGATAATAGTAAATGGCTTGGAAAATTCTCTTTCATGGATGATTTTATGATGAAGATTGCAAAAGCGTTTTCAGTGAATGAAATGCTTAAAATGCGAACTTTCGCAGATCGACTAGAGGCAGAAGAAAGTATAACTTTGATGGAGTTTTGTTATCCTGTGTTACAGGCGTGGGATTATCTTGAGCTATATGAAAGATATGAATGCAAACTACAGCTTGGTGGCCAGGATCAATGGTCAAATATTTTACAGGGAATGGATCTTGTAAGAAGGGTACATGGTAAAAGCGTATTCGCACTTACTTTCCCGCTACTAACAAACCCAAGTGGTGAAAAAATGGGCAAGACTGAAAAAGGTCCTGTTTGGCTTGATGCAAAGAAAACTACACCTTTTGATTTTTATCAATATTTAATTCAAACCCCAGATTCTTTGGTACCACAAATGATGAAGTTATTTACATTTATACCGCTAGATGAGATTGATGAGATTATTAAAAATCCACGTGAGGCACAAAAAAGATTGGCGTATGAAGTGACTGCCATAGTGCACGGGGAAAAGAATGCTAAAAAGGTTAGTGAGGACTCAAATAAATTATTTGGAGGAGAAGATGGGAACATGGCTTCCATTCCAACATTTAAATCAAATGGCGAAATGGCACTTGATGATATTTTGGTTTCTTCTGGCGCACTAGAGTCTAAAGCGGAGGTAAGAAGACGCTGTGAAAGCGGTGCTATAAAAATTGATGATGAGAAAGTTGAAGATCCCAAGCTTGTTATAAAAAAGACGAGCTTGGTACGTTATGGTAAAAGTTCATTTCTAAAAATAGAGGTATAAAAAGCATGAGTGGTCAAAAAATAATAAATGAATCCATGATCAAGGCTTCTTTTGGAGCTGGGAAGATATTGAAATCAGCTTTTGAGACTAATTCTACAGATGAGGAGATCAAGAGTGATATTTATTATGACGTACTTTCTAAAGCAGATATTGACTCTGAAAATCTTATTATAAAGACAATAAAGAAAGCATTGCCTGAAATCAATATTTTAAGTGAGGAGGCAGGTTTTATAGACAACAATTCAGAAGATACTATAGTGGTTGATCCTCTCGATGGCAGTAGCAACTTTCTTTTGGGTATACCTCATTTTTATCGATAGTAGACATAGAAGTTTATTTGATTTTTTCTACGAGTTCCGCCCAACTTTCAACTCTGACAACTCTAGACAAAAATTCTCGATACTCATCAATTTCAGCTTGATCTGGTTGATATAAGAATAAATTTGGTGCAGTCTCAATCATATGGCTAAGCACTTCAAGACGATCATCAATAAAATGCGTCGCTTGATACAATTCACAAACTGACGACTTATTGCGACCATTTTGTGTCCTTGTGATCCGTTCAGAAGACACACCAGTTCGTTCGAAAAAATTGTGAACTCTTAACCAAGAAATAATCTTCTGGTCAGCTACATCCGAAGCGTTATACACCACGAACATGCTACCGTGAAATCGCTCCTGATTAAGACATCGTAGAGCGTCAAATACCCCTTGGACAGGCGGAATTGTGTTGTAATCACCGTAGAGAAAAAACTCAGGTGTCGTGCCAAATCCCACATGGTCAATAATCACGTTTCCAAGGTCAACACCGAGACTCTCTTTCATGGCAACCTCCTTTCTTGTTTGAATTGTTGGTGTGTACTTAGTTGTGTTCTGATTAAAATAATACCATATATATATAGTAAATATGCAAGGAGAAAATTTTGGTAATGTGCTGAGGATGTTATTATCGTGAACAAAAAATCGTTAGGTTCTCGGGATTTGTTGGGGTAATACTCTTTATTATTTATAAATAATAAAGGCTTTATTTTTTCTTAAATGTGTTGTATAATATTAAAACTTGCATCATGACAAGAGCTAATTCACTATGGCGTCCAATACAATACTCATAATTGTTTTGATAGTTATATTTGGTTTTCAGGGAATAAGAACCCTTTTGGCGTTGATATCTTCTCTAAGATTTTTAACAAAAAATCAAAAATCCGAGATTATTATTAAGGATGACATTGCTACAAGATTTATAATTCTCATTCCGTGTTTGTGTGAACAAAAAACATCGCAGAAACTATTTCTTATTTTGTATCTATATGCAAACCGATTGCTAAATGGTGTCACATATACATCATTACCACTGAGATTGAAAAACAATTTGTAAATCAAAATTATACATGGGATGTCGTTGCTTCAGAAATTAAAAAATATGATTATCATAATATTTTCAACATACATTACCCATATAAAGTAGGTTTTTTATCCCACCAACTTAACTATGGAATTAAATATTTAAAAGAGGCGGGCTTATTAAAAGAAACTGATTATATAGTTATATATAATGCAGATTCTCGTCCGCACCCAAAGACTTTTGAATGGGTTCTACAAGATATAGCAAAATCTGGATCTGAAATATATCAACAGCTTTCAAGTGTGTTAAAAAATTTTGATGGATTCGGTAATTCATTAAATGGGATGCTTTTGAAGACGTTTGCAATATTACAGACTAGATTTTCTTTAGTACACGAATTACCGAGACTCAGACGAACTATATCAAAAAACATTTTAATAAGAGAATATGCAAATGCACATTGTATAGGTCATGGTTTGTTCATACCAAACAAAAAACTGAACGAACTTGGGAATTTTTCAGAAGATACAATGACCGAGGACTTATTTTTAGGTTTTTTAATAAGGGCAACTGGAAACTCGATTGTTCCAATTCCTTATTTTGAAAATATTGATTCTCCCACTAGTCTATTGCGGAATCTTCGTCAGAAATATATATGGTATTGGGGTCCTATGTATTATCCATATTACTACAAGCACTTCAGAAAAAAATTTTCAGACGGTAAGGATTTTTTAAGATCTATGTTATTAATGGTACAAGGTATGTTGTCGGCATTTGCATGGACCCTTTCCGGACCACTTTTTATAATTGCGCTTATTTTGATTCTATTAAATTTTCATTTAGGTGTTACTAAAATCCTTTTTGTATTGATTATTATTTATAGCTTATTTCAATATTTCTTGATATTAAAAAAATATTCGGATATTACAATATTTACCACAGGAATATTGGGCAAGAAAAGAACGGTTATAGAGTACATACTAATACCAATACTCTCTATTGTCGTAATACCTCTGAACAGTTTACCAACCTATCTTTCTATCTGTATGGAAATTTATAGTAAAATATTTAAAATACTATTAAAAAAACCCAAAACGGAAAGTGTGTAAGGGGCTATTTTATAATAAATATTATGAAAAAAAATATTTCAATTGGCTTTGACGGGCTTGTTAGGGCGGGAAAATCATCGTTAATCCATAGATTAGCAAAACGATTGAATGCTGATATCTTGGATGAATACAAAGGATATGCTTATAAATACGGATTGAAGTCTATACCAGTGTTTCCAAAGTTTCCGCCACAATCATATGAGGAAGCGATTAATGCTACTAATTTTTTTATCAACCTCGAAAAAATAAGAGTTATGGACTTAGAAAACATGAAAGAAAAATCTGATCACATCATACTTATTGATCGAACATATTTAAGTTGTTTGGCTTTTGATTATGCCGCTAGACACTTAACAGGCTTTGATACTTTTACTGAGGTTAAGGAGTTGTGGCAAAATAACCCCAAAACTACCCCAGATTTATTATTTTATATGGATGTATCTCAGGAAAATCTGAAACAAAGAGCAATATTAAATAATAATAATTTTCCACAACATTTTTTTGACCCCATATTTAATGGACATATGAGAGAATTTTTTCATAAAAAATGTGATTCTAATGAAAATATAATAAAAATAAACGCAAATGAAGATCCAACTGTGGTGGAAAAAAACGTAATGTCTTTTATTAATAAATATTTTACTGACTCGCTATAAACTGCCTACATTTTTGAATGAGTGTTTGCTTTATTTGATATAAAGATTGATCATTTTTAATCATTTTATTCTTTATAAAATTGTCTATATCAGATACTGACGCAATATCTGATTTTGTAATAAAATACTCCATATACTCTTTAAATCTTACATTTTCTATATTTCTCGAAAGAAAAATCACAGGAGTACCAAAAGCTACACAAGGTAAGGCACAGTGGAGTCTCGAGGTTATAACCAAAGATGCATTTTTATATAAATCTAAGACCTCTGACGCTTTGTTAAATTTAAAATTATTACTGAATATACCACAAAACCACAGTTCTATTTTTTTAATGAAAATTTTTAATAGTGATTCTGTTTTGAGTTTGTCAGTAAGAAAATAATATCTTCGTAATAATTTACTTAAAAATAAGGTCACACTTCCTGTAATCGGCAATATAGAATAATGGTTGGTATATGTAGCATCCTTAATCATGGTTGTAGGTAATTCTGAAAGATCATTCTTTTCTAAATCCACAACAAATATATGTTTGGCTACTTTATCCCGATTTTTATGAAATGTTAACGTCAAACACCCAGAAAAATAGGTATCAATCGAGTGTGATCTCAATATGTTTTGCGTATACAGATCTCTACATCCAATTGGGGCGTGTTTTTTAAGGTACGCTAAAGATTTTTCTGTGGTCATTATCTTTATTGCAGATGGCGTAATATGAAATGAAATGAAAAGTGGCTCTATGGCTTCTGACGGTGGCCAATTTTCTGGCAAGTGTGTAAACCATCCGTTCATAATAACTTTTATTTTTTGTTTTGATCTTACTTTATTTAATTTATCCCTGTCTAATAGTATGTCTACTCTAGGTAAAAATTGTCTCGCGACCAGACTTTGAATTTCATCACCAATATTGTTAGTTGAATATTTAAGTAATCCGTATAGATATTTCATGTTGGTTTTTACTCAAATAAATGTGAGTAGCTGTTCCATGACGAAACATACCAATTTGTACGTTTTTGTTTTTTACTTCTGTTTATAACCGTAATGCCGGTATTTTTTGTATGAAACTTATCTACGAATTGATCAGCATCAATTGGTGTTAATTGTTTACCCATCACAGCATACGCCAGTATCATTCTAAGTGTGAAGCCGTGTGTAATAACTAAAATATTTTTGTCTTTGTGTCTCTCAAAAAAAGAGAATATTTTTGAGACTCTTTTCTTTAGATCTTGGAAGTTTTCTTCATCAGAATATCGAAAATTCGGTTTGGAAAAGTTTTTCCATATTTTTTCTTTTATCTTGATTGCTAAGGGATCGTCCTTTGGTAGACTTTGTTGTTCACTTGGCCACTTTCGTTCTATAAACAAATCTGAATATTCTATTGGTTTGTTTAGGATTTCTCCAATAATCTCTGCTGTTTCTTGAGATCTTTTTAGTGTGCTAGATATAATCATATTTATATCTAATTGTTTACATAATTTAGCCACTTTACGTGACTGTCGTTTGCCTTTTGTTGTAAGGCCAAAAGTGTCGTCAAGCCAAAAATTATCTGTATTAGCCTTACTCTCACCGTGTCGTATTAAATATATACTTCCCATAATATAATGATAATAACAGTAATCTGTCAACAAATAAAGCCCGTTGATTTAGTTCAACGGGCTTTATCCATACCTTTCTTTTTTGTAGATTACATGACTAGATTCATTCATGGTATGAAAATCTTTGGTCGTAATCTGTAATTCAAAAGGCACGTCATTTATATATGCAATTATACGTATACACCTAAAGACTTGTCCATTAACGGTTGATTTAGGATGTGCTACAAAATCATTGGCGATATATGCTCGGTCAAATAGACCTAACAATATTTCTGACACCAGATATACTTCTTCAACAGAATTAAGAAGGATGCGTAACGCATATATATCACGTATAGAAAAAATATCATGTACACCCTTCAATAACATCTTTTTAGTCAAACTCTCCTGATCTTTCACACGAGAATCAATATGAATATCGTCAAATTTTATACACAGTACGCTAGATACGATTTGTACAATTGAATCTAATGTACATCCTATACGTGCTATATATAGGGAGATAGCCACCTCGTTACGCATAATAACACCTCTTTATGCAGATAATCAATTGTGTTTTCAATCCATTTTGACAATACTATGAATAAACAGTGTTGTCAAGAATTCGTGGTATAGGTTCAATAAG
>PCTT01000027.1 GCA_002771585.1 Candidatus Campbellbacteria bacterium CG22_combo_CG10-13_8_21_14_all_36_13
AAAAAGAACAGATTTTATATCGGTTCTTTTTGTATATCAAGTGCTATCCTCGGCAGGAATCGAAAGCCGGAAGCGCGCCTCCTGTGGAGGATGAAGCGCTGAGGCGGGGTCGCGAGCACTTAGTATTTTGGGAATGAAATGAACCAAAATACTTAGTGACTTGTGGCCAATTCCTTATAAAAATACCCCAAACCCAACCATGAACCAACAACCTCCACAAACAGAACAAATTAAAACTCCTAAAAAACCAAAAGACTGGAGCAATTTAATATTCTTTGGTATTTGCATAATAGTTGTGCTTATTCTCTACGGCACAACAATCACGGGTGATTTTGTTTTTGATGATCGTGGAATTATTGAACATCAAGAAATGCTCTCAAACATTCAATCACTAGACGAAGTAGCACTATACCCGTATTGGACAGAATCAGCTGGTTTATATAGACCGACAACACTAATTAGCTATGCATTAAATGCTATAGTTTTTGGCATATCACCAATAAGTTTTCATATTATTAATCTGCTTTTATATGCATTGACGGGATTCTTATTGTATTTGTTAATTAAAAAATTATCAAAAAACAAAAATTTAGCTGGTATCACAAGTATTATCTTCTTAATAATGCCAATACACAGCGAGGTTGTAGGAAACATAATAGGAAGAGCCGAAATATTTGCACTTTTATTTTCTTTATTAGTATTATTGTCTTTATTAAAAAAATATCATATATCAAAACAGATAAAAATTTTCCGTTATTGGCCAATGTTTTTCTGGATACTCCTTGCGATGGGATCCAAAGAAGTTGCAATAGCAATAGCTCCAATAGCAATATTAATGGTCTACAGTGTAGAAAAAAACTTTTGGTCAAAAGAGACTTTAAAAAAATATTTGCCAGCTGGTCTATGGACGGGTTTGGGGCTAGCAACATATTTCGTACTTAGACTTATTGTTTTGGGACCACAGCATTTTCTGGGAGTAGAAACTTCAATTGTAGAAAACCCATTAAAATTTACTTCTGCTGGAAACAGAATAACAACTGCGCTAAGCATATTAACAAAATACTTCCAAAAAAGTTTTATCCCAACTAATCTATGTTCTGACTATTCATATAACCAAATACCTATACTGCATAATTTTTTTAATATCGGAACAATACTTGGTGCAATAATAGTCATATCATCCGCAATACTTACTATTATCTACATACGCAAAAAACCCATTATATCCATCGCATCATCTTTTTTCTTTTTTGGATTTCTACCAACATCAAACATAGTGTTTGGAACTGGCACAATCATGGGAGAAAGGTTGGCATATTTTCCATCTGTTGGTTTGTCTATTTTATTTGGATATATAATCTTCCGAGTCACAAGAAAGCTCAAAAGATCTCACTTTTTGTATCTTGTATTAATACTAATCACAGTTTGTTCAATATGGTATAGCGCTATAAGCTATTCACGAGGTAAAGTCTGGAAAAGCGAGAGAACTTTATTTGAATCAGCTGCAGAGTGTTCTCCAAACAGTGTATTATCAGTATCAAATCTTGGATCAATATATTACATTGAAGGTAATATACCAAAAGCCAAAGAGACTCTCATAAGGGCGAGGTCAATTTATGACGGATATACTAAGGGTATAAATAATCTTGGTCTTGTATACTGGAAAGAAGGAGACAATAAAAAAGCTCGCGAATTGTTTTTGGGGGCATTGGATGGAGAATTCCCCTACCCTGGTGCTTATGAAAACTTAGCTCTAGTAAGTATACAAGAAGGAAAACTTGATGAGGCAAGAGGCTGGTTGCTAAAATTATATTATGGAGATCCTGTTGCTGTAGAAAAATATCTACAAAACATAATTAGATAAAGTTTCATTTAGTGCGGGATACGGAAATCCCTGCCTGTCGACAGAAAGGGAACTTCGTGATTATTGCTTGGTCCCAGAACATTTTTGCTATCTTGTGCGAGTACCGAGAATCGGTCAGCTTCGCTCGATATTTTAGTTCACTTCGCTCCTAAAATATCTGAGCTACCCGACCCGCGCTCGGCGATACCGTGCTTCGCACAGGCTTCGCATCGCCTCGGTTCGATTCTCGTACCGCAGTCATCCACAACAAAACCCATGCTTCCGCATGAGTTTTGTGTATATGATGTGCGGGATACGAGAATCGAACTCGTGTCTCAACCTTGGTCCCAGAACATTTTTGCTATTTTGTGCGAGTACCGAGAATCGGACTCGGGTTTCAAGCTTGGGAAGCTTGCGTCATACCACTAAACTACACTCGCAAAAACGTACGGGATTCTCAAAAAATATTGTCGCATAGCTCCTTATTTTTTGGAAGAAGGTCACGTCATACCACTAAACTAATCCCGCGTAAATATATTTTTTATCTTCTGCCAAATACCTTTTTTTTCGTTTACATTAATGTCCTCATCATTAGAAGTTTTTTCAACAACAACCATAACTCTCTCACCTTCTTTAGCAACATTAAACATATCGCGTATCTCCATCTCTATCCCTTTTGGTGTAGCAAGTGATTTAAGTTTAGATTCAAGAAATTCTTTTCTATCCTGTATTTTATTAAACTCATTAGTTACAACCTCTAATGTTTCACTTGTGCTTTGTTCTTTTTCATAAAGATTAAGAACCGCCTTACCAGAAAAAAATATCATTATAATCAAAACAACCAAAGATGTCTTTGAGTATAAAAATTTTTCGTATGTTTTTCCACCCTTATCAAAAGACATGATATAATATATTATATCGCATTAAAATCTTAAAAATATGTTTAACAAGAAAACAAGAAAATCCCTAGAAATGGTGTGGAAAGTAATAGTTGCTATCATAATATTAAGTATGATTCTTCTATATACACCTATTTTCCTCTAGTTTGAATCTCTCATAACCTTCATAAAGACTTCCTGTGGAATATTTGCCTTGGCAAATTCTTGCATTTTCTTCTTACCCTTCTTTTGTTTCTCCCTAAGCTTCATCTTTCTTGTAATATCACCACCGTATAGATAATCAGTAACATCTTTTTTCATAGCAGATATAGTCTTTGATGACATTATTCTGCCTTGTGCCATTGCTTGTATTTTTGTTTTTGTTAATTGTTTTGGTAGAAGTGTAAATAATTTTTCAACAATTTTCTTTGCTTCTTCTTCAGCTCTTCTACGAGACACAACTCTAGAAAAAGCAGGTATTACATCCTCCGCAACCAATACCTCAAGCAAAACCACATCAGCCAAAGACCACTCATCATTTATTTCATAGGATAGTGAAGCATACCCTGAAGAAACACGCTTTATATCATCAAAAAAATTCCTCATAAGCTCACGAAGGGGCATCAGTATTGTAAATTCTGTACGACCGTCACCAAAAAGATGCGTGTCGACGATAGATCCTTCATGATCATAAAGTATCTGTATTAGAGAATCTATATACTCTGCTGGAGTAATAAGCCTTATAGAAGTCCAGCGCTCTCTTATACTAGATATTTCACCATATGGTGGAAAAAGTGCTGGTGAATAAACAAGTTTTGTATTGTTTTTTTTGTCAGTTACCTCATACGTAATACTTGGGGTAGTAACAACTAAATCAATATTAAATTCCCTTCTTAATCTTTCTGTAATTATCTCTAGATGCAACATGCCAAGAAAACCACACCTAAAACCACGACCAAGCACACCACTAGACTCCTCCTCAAATGAAAGTGAACCATCAGAAAGCTTTAGTCTCTCCAATGACTGTCTTAATACCGTAAAATCATCCTGGCTCTCTGGGAAAACACTAGCCCATATAACTGGTTTAGGGTCCTGATATCCTGGAAGAGCATCTGTATTTTTATTACTCAAAACAATAGTATCACCCACCCTTGCAATACCAGGCTCTTTTATACCAGTAACAATATATCCAATCTGGCCATTTGATAATAAATCAGTGGGGGTCTCCTCTGGCCTAAAAATACCCACTTCACTTGCAACGAATGATTTGCCAGCAATTTTAAATGAAAGGCTTGAGCCTTTTTTAACCTCACCCTCTACTATCCTTGTATAAACCACAACACCGCGGTGATTTGAATATTCAAAATCAAAAACAAGCGCCCTTAGATCTTCTTCTGGTTTTTGTTTTGGTGGCGGAACCTTATCTATAATAGAATCTATCAAAAGAGTAACTCCTTCTCCTGTTTTACCAGACGTACAAATGACATCATTTTTCTCACAACCCGTAACTTCTATTATTTCCTCTATAACATCATCAACCCTAGCTATAGGAGAATCTATCTTTGACAGAACTGGTATTATCTTTAAACCAATTTTTTTTGCCATATCAAGCGTTGTGAATGTTTGGGCTTGAACCCCTTGTGTTGCATCAACAAGCAATATCGCACCCTCCACAGCCTTGAGCGCACGCGACACTTCATAAGAAAAATCTATATGGCCTGGCGTGTCAATAAGATTAAGTTTATATTTGATACCATCTTTCTGATAATCCATTGTAACGGGCGCCATTTTTATTGTAATTCCCCTCTCTCGTTCAAGTTCCATCTTATCAAGAACCTGTGCTTTCATTTTTCTTTTTTCTATGGTGCCAGTAACCTCGAGCATTCTATCTGCTAGAGTAGATTTACCATGGTCAATATGTGCAATAATGCTAAAGTTTCTTATGTTGTTCATAAAATAATCTCAATCTATATTGTAATGAGTCTCGCCCCGTAGTGAACCGAGCTTGTCGAGGTTCTACTACCGGGGTGGTCAATATGGGCAATAATGCTAAAGTTTCTGATGTTGTTCATAAAATTTTATTCTATTAAGCATTACAGAATCATACCAGAATTAAAATATCACACAAAGAAAATTAGAGCTCGGACTGTTCTGGTAAAAATATTGCTGGTTTTGTATATTTTTTCCTAAATGCGCCTATCACTTCTATAACTTCAGTATTCCTTAATAAGATTAATAACAAAACCCCAAAAACAATACCAAAGAGACCGGCAAAAAGACCTTGTGAAAATATACCAATCACTGTCCTTATATCAAATAGATCGTCAAAAATGCCCAATGCTTTATATGTAGCAAAACCGACTATGATAGATGTATACAATGATTGCCTTGCAGAAACCCAAAAACCATAAGAAAATTTGCCAAAATCCTTAAAGAAATATCTTGATATAAGTATCATATTTAATATTGTTCCTATAGAAAAAGATAGTGGCAAAAACAACATATTACTACCATAAATACCTTCTACCTTTAAGAGCGACTCTATAAAAAATAGTAACGGCTGTACAGTGGTATCAAATGCTAAAAGCATCATGGCCAAAACTACCGTTGTAGAACCAGATATTACAGCAAAAATCAAAGGTTTCTTTGTATCACCTGTTGCATAATATCCTCTTACAAATAAAAGTATTAGTGACTGTGCAAAAACAGAAATAGAAAATATTGCGACGGTTGCAGCAGTGAGTCTTGTGGCAGACCAAGTAAATTCACCGCTCCCTAGTATTGTCCTTACTATTTGAGCACGTAATACAATAAAAAGAGTTAAAACTGGCAAAGACCAAAATACTATATGTCTTGCCGCCGCCTCAATCTTTTCGATAAACTCATTTTTTTCACCTTTAACAAATAATTCAGAAAGCATTGGAAAAGCGGCAAGAGAATAGCTCACACCTATTATCCCGAGGGGAACTGATTGAAGGTTAAATGCTAAGTTAAATATTGTTATTGTTCCTTCTCTAAGTAAAGAAGCAAAGCCGAGCAAAAACAAAATTACAATACTTGTTATAGACAAGGTAAAAGATCGTGGAATAGATGGTAATATAACATTTTTAACAGATTTCCAATCAATAGATGTTGTTATTTTGGGCAGCATTTTCTTTTCAGAAACAGCAAAGGACTGTATGAACATATGCAAAAATGCACCGAATACAACCCCAACCCCGAGACCTAAAATACCCAACATCGGATACAATAGAGTAATTCCCATGATTATTCCAACATTATAAAGAATAGGGGCCATTGCATACACAAAAAACCTTTTATACGCCTGCACAATACCAGCAAACAGACTGGATATGCCTAGCAAAAGCGGAGACAATAAAAACACTCTGGTGAGTAAGACAAGGTCAGAGAAAGACTCTAAACCAACAAACCCCGGGAAAAGTATTTTCAATATATACGGACTTACAAAAAAGGCTATAATACAAACAGCTACTATAGATATGAGGAAAAAAGTAAATATAGAATCAATAAACTTTTTGGATTTTTCATAACCAATATTCATTTGCTGAATCAGAATTGGAACAATAACTGATATCGATACAATTGAACCGGCAATAATCAAAATCAAGTCTGGTAATCTAAAGGCGGCATAATACAGATCAAGAGTCTCTCCTGCCCCAAAAGAGTGTGCCAAAAGTCTATCTCTAACCAAACCAAGAATCTGAGAAATGAGCGTGAACAACGCCAAGACATAGGCGGCCTTATGCAAGCCGCCAGTCTCTTTGTTGATAAATGAAAATATTTTTCGAGCAATCATGCCAAGAAAATATTATTCAGTTGGTGTTTTTACTGTCTCAGAAATAGGTAAAGTATCCCTTGATTCAGGACTTTCATCTATTGGTGGTTTAGCACCATCAAATGGATCCTTACCTGCTTTTAGATTATCTAGAATAAGTTTAACTTCTGTGTTGTCTGGGTTTAGAGCAGCAACTTCCTCAAATTGCTTTATCGATTCTGTAACTTTATTTTCATAATAATAACTCAAACCAAGGAAATATTTTGCATTCGAGTAATTAGGAGAAAGTTCAACAGCTCTTTCGAATGAAGGAATAGCTTCTGCATATTTTTTCTCGTTATAGTGCAACAAACCAAGCTGGAAAAATACAGTAGGGTCATTTGGTGCAATAGTTGCGGCTGCTTGTGTGGATTTGATTGCAGCTTCTATGTTGCCTTCAGCTATTTCTATTTGTGACAAAAAGAATACTGCCTCTGTATAATTACTCTTCTCTTCTAATGCTTTTATAACATACCCACGAGCCGCCTCATTATCCTCATGTGCTGCCTCTACCCTAGCAAGAGTTAGATAAAGAAGCGGACTATGTGGATTAAGTTCAATAGCTTTTGAATACGCAGAAATCGCACTGTCATACGCGCCGTCAACCTTTAGAGAAACTAGTGAACCATATATGTCTCCTAGGGTTGACCAGTTTTCATAATTTCTATTATCGTAACTTGTTGCAGCGGTTGCGTTTGTTATTGCATCTGCTAAAACACTTTGAAACTGTGCACGAGCCTCGTCTTGAGGAAGCTCTGTGTTTGATAGAATCTCATTCAATCTAGCCACATTAAGTCGCGCCATTGATCTATAGTAAAGATCGCTTTCATTCCACCTTATAGCATTTTGTAATTTCTTCTCCGCCAAATCAGCATCATTGTTTGTATTAAAGGCAAAAAGCGCTTTTTGGAAGTTTATAAATGAAATATATTTCTTTGTATAAACATAACCAAGTGTAGTCGTTCCTATAATTGCCACAACAATCAAGAATACAGATACAAATCCCATTTTGGGGTTTTGTATAAAACTAACACGAATTGTCTTAATTTTGCCAGAGATGATTTGTGACGCCACAAACACACCAGAAAACAGAAAAGCTAAAACTAATATCGTAACGTTTGGTAAATATATAACAGCAAAAACCCACAGGAAGAGTGCGGAAAGGAAAGAAGATAAAGAAATATACCTACTTACCAAATCTTCTGTACCAGATGACAAAATACCCCTAATTCCATAAAACAAAAGCAACCCAAGAAATGCTAGCCATGACAAAAATCCTACGATTCCAGTGGTTGTTAGTGTTGATGGAATAAACCCAATACCAGAGTTAAAGTTTGTATTCCAGAAAACGGTACTATTAATTCCTGCTGGTTTATTTTGTAGCCACTCTATCCCAAACCTGTTTGGCCCTGCACCAAATAATAGATCACTCTTTATTGCGCTACTACCAATATCGAATGTAGCACCCCAAGATGGACGAACCTCTACTTGAGATATGTTTAATTTAGTGTTAACAAATGTACCAATTGTTCCGCTAAATAGGACAAAAACTATTGCCAAAACAAATACAATGGAAGATGGTACTGATAAAAATTTTTTAATTGACCATTCAGAAGAATTTTCTGCCGTATCGCCCATGTTTCTAAATAAAACCTTATAGACGAAGAAAAACATTCCCGATATACCAAGCATCACCCAAATTGCTGTGAAGTTTATAACTGCTGTAAATACTAACGATAAAACAAGACCAATGTATAAGAATATTCTTATCATTCCCTTTGGCTTTAAAAGCTCTAAAGTTGAAAGGAATAAAAGAGAAAACAATCCAAAAAATACACCAAGGTCGTTCCACTTACCAACCAGATTTGATGTTGAGTCTGAAAGCAATCCTCCAAAAGAGAGAAACCCGGGTCCAAAAATAAGTCTTAGTAATTGAAATAGAGAAACTATTACAAATGAAGCGAACAATGCGAAATATATTTTTATTAGCTTTGTGTTCTCTCTAAAGAAAACAGGAACTAAGAAAAATAATAAAAAGAGCATTAATATACCCACAAACGTATCAATTTCATAGCCCTGGCCGATTATGGATATCTTTGTTACGCCAGAAAACAATGACGCTAGAAGATATGAAATTGGCACAGCTATTGCAGAAAAAAATAAATATCCTTTCGGAATTTCTAACTTACCTTCTTTTAGTCTAGAAATAAGCCAGAGCAAAAGAGGCACCACTGACGCGATTGCAAGCAACATTACCTTTGTAAAGGTAAATGAGAAAACTTTCGAAGGAATAAAAAAGAACGGCAAAAAAGCCACCACAAAGAGTATTACCCATGTGGAAATTGTGCTAAGCACAGAACGAGAGCTTGTTGAAACGCTCGTGGTATTTATATTTTCCATATTAATTAATTAATAACCTCGGGAGATTCATCCCACTTTTAATGCTTATATTATAGATAAATTAAACTCATACATCAAACGTGTATATCTATTGTTTTTTCACGTTTTCATAGACAAAAGAATAAAATGTGGTAAAATATTTGTGGTTTTGGTATCGGACAATCGCGATGTCATCGCTTCGCGCTGACGCGCGGACTAACGCAGATATAGACGCAGACCTACGCAGAAATCGAATATCAGTTTTCCGCGTTAGTCCGCGTTTAGTCCGCAAGATCAGCGCGCCAATGCGAAGCAGTGACGTTGAGGAAAGTCCGGACACACGCCCGTCGTACCTCACTGCGTTCGGTACTAAGTCAAAAGTCTATAAAGCCCATAATGTCAAAAGTCACAAACTTTCGACTTTATAGACATTCGACTTTGAACTAAAGTGCCGAGCTTAGCGAGGTGCGACGGACAGCATGGTGGTGCCCTACATTTTCACTTTGTGAAAATCGGGTCCGAACAATCTGTTTAAGGATTGTTTTAGGAGGTAATACCCATCGACCAGTGCAGCGCACTGGAAATTCGAAATCCGAAATTCTAAATTCGAAACTTTTTAAGTTTTAATATTTTAAATATTAGGCTAAAACCACACGGGATTATTTTATATTAAAATAATCCCGTGTGGTTCGCCCGACAAAAATCTCGAAGGATTTTTGTTTAGGGACTTAAATATTGCCCGCCCGGACGAATGTCCCCCGCCAGAATCCAGCCCGAAAGATTCATTCTGGCGGGGACTCTGTCGGGCTGGATTCGGACAGGTTTCATATTTAGATATTCGTGCTTCGTGCTTCCAATGCGTTGCATTGGTTAGAGGTGCGAGCAGAGACGCCCAAATCGAAAGAAGAGGGATTCCCTAGTGGAATAGTTCCATGGCAACATGGGTGCTAAAACAAAATGTTTTTAACATTTTGTTCGCACGAACATTTTGTTTACAAAATGTTCTAGTGAAACGGCAAAATCCTCACTTGTGTGCAAGACCGCGCCCCAGTGCAGCGCACTGGTGGAGAGTCGCTTGAGCATGTTGGTAACAACATGCCTAGATAAATGATTGTCGTCTGTCGTACCTCACTGCGTTCGATACGATAATTCTAAATTTAAAGTTTTGAATTTTGAATGAATTTTAAATGAATTAATTTAAAATTAAAACATTCGAAATTGAATGGAAATTTTAAATTAGAAATTTTAAATTCATCCGAGCTTAGCGAGGTGCGACAGATACAGAATCCGGCTTATAGGTACCAAAACCTTGTCCCGCATACTGCGGAGACAATTTATATGAAAAAACTCGCTTAATTGCGAGTTTTTTCATTGTTTTTAAACTTTATAGACTTTCGACTTTTTTGACTTTATAGATTAATCTAAATTTCACATGCTCCACCAACACAAGCAAGCTCTTTTGCCCCTATTGTTTGATCATCAAGCTCATATATAACAAGCTTAGAAAAATCTAGCTTACTAAGCTCTGCGCTCCTTCTTTCAAATTCTTCTTTTGTTATCTCCTCATAAGGCGCTAGTTGATAAACATGCTCATTCCTTGGTAAAAATGACAAACCACCAACAATATCCCAGTTTTCATAAACAAAATTTGCAACAGCAAGCCACTCATCTGGCCCAACATAAACAGTTGCAGAAGGATTATGTTCTGTAAAGTGCACTTTTAGTCTTTTCCACTCATTTAAGAAATCAATTGCTGATACTTGATCTTTAAAAACAGCCCCCTTTGGTGCTTTTATTGGGAATTCAAGTACCATTGTGGTCGCATTCGAAGTAGAGTAACCAACCTCTGGATGAATTGGCACACCTTGTTCACGTGCTAGTTTTAGAAGAGGGTCGTTAACACTGATCCTAACCCTTCTAATAAAGTACGGAGCATACCATGGATGCATACCAGACCCAACACCAAGTAATTGCCCTGAATTTCCATGTGGTTTTACACAAGTTACAGCGGTTGATACATTAATTCCTATTTTTTTGGCATACTTACGGTTTACTATAAGAGCTTCGTTTCTTAACGACTCCAAGACTTTATCATCTCTAACAATCTTGTTGTCAAAATAACCAGTTAAAGAAACCCCCAACAAAGCTTCTTCATCACAATTCTTTTTCCAGTCTTTTGAAATATATTTAAAATCTGTAAGAGAAGCCTGATATGTACCCAGCATTGTAGCAAGTCGCATTTTCCTTTTTAAGCTTTTTTCTGTGTCTTCGGGACGAATCACAATACTTGTAAGATTACAAAACTGTCTAGATTTTAGATAAATCTCACCACAAGGATTCATGCCTGGTTGTTTTTCATACTTTAGATTCTCCCACCGGCGAGCTGGTAACTGTTTCTCCAAACCTCCCCTGTTGTATATTCCGCGCTCCCCAGACCCAGAGCTTACCAGTGCCGACCACTCCTCCAAAAACTCTGTAGCGGTCGGTTTTGCCTCATATACAGCAGAGTTATTGGCCATACTACGTTGTCCATTTGTTTGCCAAAAGGCACCCTTCTTTGCATCTCTCAAATCTACATCATCAAGAGCAGAAAGTGATATTAATGCACTTCTTCTTACCCCACCGGCAACCACAATAAGGCCAATTTGACAAATTATATCGTGCATATCAAGTGTTGAAAGACGACGCCCTTGCTTTGTAAGCATCTTCTTTTTTGTAAATTTCATCAACTCCTGAAGCGGTGCTGGTCCAGACGCCCTTCCTCCCATAGTTAGAAGTCTATCTCCGGCGGGTCTGATTTTTGAATAATCAATTTCAACATCCTTACCAGAAGACCATGCCTCACAAGCACCAACAAAAGCATCACACCAGCCCTCCTTGCTATCCTCTACTACAATAGTTGGAGCTTTCTCTCCGGTTTGCTTTTGTATTTGTGGAAATTGCTCTACATTCTCTGGCTCAACCGAATAACCACATCCAGCACCACACATAGACACATACATTATATCTGCAAGATCTTTCCATCTTGTTGGTGCAATATAGGCGCAGTTGTATGCACACACATTTGTTGCCCTACAAGCCTTTCCAGCAGACCACAAAAGTCTCATTGATGGGCAAACTTCTTGTTTTAATATTCCCTCCCTAACCTCATCATATTCTTTTGCAGAAAACTTATTACCAAGATTCTCTTTCATAAAGTCCATAAACCTATCTATAGACTCAATCCATGTCTCTCTCCTACCCAAATCATCCCTCCATCTTGAATAAAATTGATAGAATATAAATTCCTGATAAGGGGTCTTGAAATACTTACTTGCCTCTTCTATCTTCTGAACAACCTCTGGTTTTACCCTTAATTCGTTTCCACGGACCTTTGCTCTTTCGTTTCTATACAAAATAAATGCTTTTGCCGCTTTAACATAATTACCAAGAATAAGCTCCTTCTCTACAGCGTCCTGTATACCCTCAACTGAAGGAACGAAGTTTTTAAATCTTTTACTTATACGTACCAAGTCTGAAAGCACCCTATTAGCCACAAGCTCCGCCTCTTCTATTGAGCCCTCTTCTGCCGCATTCATCGCTTTATATGTAGCGTTTGTAACTTTACTAAGATCAAAAGGAACTATAGAACCATCACGTTTTAGTATTCTCTTAACAAAGCTATTTTCAATCTTTTTTTTACCTTTTTTTGTGTTTTTAGGCGACTTTTGAGCTGTTTTTGGCATTTTTTTATAAAAATTAACTAATAAATGTCCAAACTTGGATATTCATTTTAACTGTCAAAAAACCAAAAATCTTGTGGATAAGAAATTAAATTAACACAAAGAAACAAAAAGTCGTGGGTGTAAAACACTGACCCAGAATCGCCTTTGTTTTTGGTGTATTTTAGTTAAGATTTTCTATAAACAGAGATTGTCCAACAACGAAATTGTGTGCTTTGGCAAATCCTGAATGAAGCTCAATGACATATCTTGATTTTCGCTCTGGAATGTAGCTATTAGGATAAGTATCTGGTGAAATATTATTTTCTATATGAACAATTCTATAATCTTTATCAATCCATATGATATCTAATGGAAATTTCATATCTTTCATCCAAAAACCATAAATTCCATCAACCGGAAAAACAAAAATCATACCTTGATAATAAGATAGCTCTCCTCTATCAGAAAGACCTTTAATCCTAGCACCTTCGGTGTTGGCTATATCGAGATAAACTCTTGTGTTGTCTAGAACAAGAATTGCAGTTTTTTTAATATTTTCGGCACCCGGCAACAAACCGCTGTCAAAATTATTATCTACCAATAAACCCCCCTTATTCCTCAACTTCCCCATAACACTAGTAAGAGAGAAAATAAAAATTATAATTAATATAGATATAAAAATTCTTCTATTCATCCCGTTAGAGATAGGACGCGGACCGGATTAGTCTATATCCTACCTAGATTAAATTATGTATAAATTCGACCAATGAATTGATAATACCTATACATGCCCGTTATCTCTAACGAGACTCATCCCAGTAATTATATCAGAATACAAAAAAATCACTTTGTGTGTGTTTTGTTTAAAAAATAGATACTCTGTGGTAGTCTATGTACAGAACAAACAAATGAGGTATGTAATTGAACTCACAAGAGCTTAAGAAGGACGTTTTTAATTTTCTAGTGGGTGGAGTACCAGGACTATTGGTACACCTTGGGGTGTTGTTATTGCTTACAAAATTATTTCATGTTGGGGTAGTCACATCATCAATGGTCGGTGTAATTCCATCTTTTTTTGTAAACTTTTGTGTATATAAATTTTGGAGCTTTAAGAACGATAAGCCTAGTAATACTTTAGTGCAACTCATCCTTGCATTCATCGTCACATTATCTTACATCGTACTTGGTGGTGGATTGATGTATCTCATACACGTCGACTTGGGTATGGGAAAAATATGGGCCCAGATAGTTGTAAAAATAGGACTCGGACCACTTAGTTTTTTTGCAACACGCTCAGTTTTCAAGCAATAACCCGACATATCCATAAAAGTGGTGTGTCGAGTTATTGTTTTTTTTAAAAAAACAAAAAATCACCCAGGCTTAAGAAGTGATTTTTTGTTTTATGACCCAAACCAATGATTATTGGTTTGTTCTAAAAAAACTTGGCCATATCATACCCATGTTTCCAACACTATCAACACTTCGTACTAAGTAATAATACGTAGTATTTGGTTGAAGGTTTGAAACTGTGACTGAATGAGAAGTCTGAAAACCACCAGCGTCAGTTGCTAAAGTACCGCTAACATATGGTAATTGACGAGGTCCTGTTGCTTCATTAAATTGTAGTGGTGAAGCACTCCAATATAAATGACCATTGGTAATCTCATTTGTTACCCACGTGAAAGTTGCTGTGGTGTTTGTGTATTGAACAACTGGAATACTAAGTTGTGGTGATGCATCCACAGAAACTGGAGGTGTATAAACAGAACCTAGAAGACTGTTTATTCTTGCCATCGTTTGTGGACCAACTCTTCCATACCCAGTAGTTGCTGGAGTACCGGATGATACTATCCCTTGATCTGTTTGAAATCTTTCTACTCCGGCTTTTGTAAGCTGGCCAAAATATCCAGTAACAAGACCTGATGGATATATGTCTGAATTTGTAGATAGATACGTTTGAAGTTCAGTAACCTCTGATCCACGATCACCAATATCTAATTGACTTGTAATTGTGGCATAAGCACTTTGAATTCCAAAAAATGCGAAGACAAACATTGCTGTAATTATTATATTTTTTTGCATTTTTAATGTTTTTTTCATGTTTTTGTATTTAGATTAATAAGTATTTCTATTTGTAAAGACTCGAGATGTTTGTGGAATTCTTTTCGTTTATTAAGACAAAAAGCACAAACTTTATAATATTAAGCCTAATAATCGACTCTTTACGCTCAATAATCTCTATACATATGATGCCGACTCAGAGTTGTTTATATTACAAATATTTAAAATTATGCCCGTCGCAATGCCTTGACCAAAGCAATAGATACTATCGCTCCCAAAAGTGCCACAATAAAGCTGTAAAGATTGAAACCACTTATTCCGCTCCCTCCAATCACAGTCATAATCCAACCACCCACAACTGCACCAACAACACCAACGATAATATTTAATAATATTCCCTGTTGTTCATCAGTTTTCATAATAAGTGAAGCTACCCAACCAACAAGCGCTCCAAATATAACCCATAAAATAATTCCCATATATTTTTATTATTTAATAATTTACTTTGTCACTCCGCGTCTTTTCTTTTTCCTTATACACACTTAACTTTTTTATATTAATTATCTTGATCCTCTAATTTAACAGCTGCTTCCGAAGTAGAAACCGTCTTGCTCATAACAAATAATTTAATAATGCCTATTGCAATAACCCAAAATACAAACATTGTGAGCAGTGTAGTCCACTCAATAATACTACCCTCAACATACGTAATACTAAAAACACTAATAAACGGCTGTGTAAAGACATATGTTATTCCATAAACAAAGTTGGAAAAACCTGCATCTGGATTTGCCCCAAGCAGTTTCAATACAAATCTAAACGCTAATAATATTTCTAAAAAGCCAAAAACATACCAAACTGCTTGCGTGCCTCTATAAAGTGGTTTTGTTGTTGAAGAATTAAATGATGAATCCATAAATTTATACTTATTATTGATAATACTATTTTTTAAGTGATGATATTTTTTTCAATTTATTAATTTCTTTTTCCAAGTTTTTAATATTTATCTCCAATTTATTAGTTTTTGTTATAAGTTTAGATTCTATATTCTTGGAGTGGCTCGCCAGAGTTTCTGCCACAACCATGATTTCAGTCACGTCTTCCATGGCAAGAAGTATAATTGGAGGAAAAGAACTATCCTCTACATGAATCTGGCGAGCATTTAAGATCATTATTTTTTGACCTATAATTGGAAACTCATGAGAGACTTCAAAACCCTTAAAAAAAGTATTTTTAGGTAAAATATCTTCAAGAAGTTTTCGTAAAGCTGGAATATTCCATTGACCATTCCCTAATTCATACACAATTTTATTCTCTGTCTTTTTGGGCTCAACTTGAAACATATCATAAAAAGATTCGTTGGCCGCCATTACACGAAGATTTTTATCAAGAATTAAAACAGGTTCTCTAACAACATCTACAACAGTTCTAATATATGTCCAACTTTTTTCCCAAAAATTATCTATAAAATTTGAGTCCTTTAGAGCATTATTATTTTTATTACTAGAGTTATTACTAGAGTCTGTAGTATTTATATTTTTCATACTAATAATGCCGTTATACTGTGTCTAATATTACAACTAGATATAATATTAAAAATTTGCTATACTAAACGTATAAACATTCTCATTTTAATACAATATTTTTTGTAATTACTTTGTAATAATATAAAAACAACCGCAAATAGATTTACGTTGCAAAATATACACATTTCCCAAATATTATAGTCTAACTGTAATATCTATGTAATAAAAGACCGTTATAAACGGCATAATTAATAATGGTAACAAAAAAAAACATTAGACAACAAGAAACATTGACTGCCGCATATAAAGACTATGCTAAGGGTATGAATTCGTATTCTTTTTATAAAATCAATAACCATGCCACGAGCGACGACCTTGTTCAGAATACTTTTTTAAAGACGTGGAAGTATCTTATAAAAGATGGAAAAATTGAAATAATGAAAGCATTTCTTTATCACATACTTAATCAACTTATCATAGATGAGTATAGAAAACGTAAAACCGTTTCATTAGATGTATTACTTGAAAAAGGATATACGCAAAGTACCGACCCAACTAAACGTATTTTTAATGTTTTTGATGGTAAGGCGGCTGTTCTCTTGATAAAACAGTTGCCTAAAAAATATCAGATAATTATCAAAATGCGTTATATACAAGATTTATCAATTAAAGAAATATCCGTAATAACCGGACAATCAAAAAATACAGTTACGGTACAAGCGCACAGAGGATTAGAGAAACTTAAAATCTTGTATCATAATAGATAAATATACATTCTTCACCACGCGGAGCACGGCTCGGGCAGAATGGGGTGTCGCTTATAATTTTTTATTCCCACTCTTTACAATTTTCACGACACCAGTGATTGCCAGTATAAGCCCTAGTCCCTGTGCTCCGGGGCTATCATCAAATTCACCAAAAACCACCATAAAAATACCAAACAATATTGTCAAAATATATAATGTTATTTTGATTTTTTTATTCATAAAAAATATTATTTAGTCTTGTGTACTAAAAAATTCAAAACCTACCTACCTTTTCCCGCCTTAATGATGTGTGTTAGATAGAGTTCAAACGTATTGCGGACAAAAACCGTTCTCATAAATCAGTGCGGTGTTTTTGGAGACGAGGTTCGAACTCGTGGTGATTTGACTCACACACACTTTCTCCCGCACAAAGCGGAGGCGGCGAGATTCGAACTCGCGATACCTTGCGGTATGCCACCTTTCCAAGGTGGTGGAATAAACCACTATCCGACGCCTCCGCTTTGTGAAGGGATTACAATTTACAAACAATCGCTTCGATCCTTGTGTAAATTAGGAACAATATCGCGCCTTAAAGCGCTCAGTCACTCTTTCGTATTTATAAAAATCTACTCAATACCTCTTAATTTTGCAATTCTATCTTCTATTGGAGGGTGTGTCATAAATAATTTAGAAAACCCTTTTTTAACTTTTGGACCAAATGGGTTGGAGATAAAGAGATGTGCGGTTGCTTTATTTGCGTGTCTCATCTGACCCTTATATGAACCAAGCTTCTCCAGAGCACTTGCTAGACCTTCTGGATATCGTGTAAGAAGTGCTCCCGTGGCATCTGCTAAAAACTCACGTTTCCTGGATACCGCAAGTTGAATAATTTGAGAGAATATTGGAGAAAGGATGATCAGTACAATACCCACAATCATCAACGCTCCTCCACCCTTGTTATTATCGCCACCACGCAATCCTCCATGAATCAAAATATCAGCTAAAATAGAAAGAAATCCAACCAAAATAACAATAATAGTCATAAGAAGAATATCTCTATTACCTATGTGTGCAAGTTCATGAGCAATTACCCCATCAAGCTCATTTCTATCCATCATATCAAGTAATCCACTAGATACTGCAATCGCAGCATGGTCTTTATCTCTACCTGTAGCAAAAGCATTGGGTGCAGGATCGGGAATAATGAAAACCTTTGGCATTGGTAGTCCTGCCGTAATAGAAAGATTTTCAACACTATTCCAAAGCTCTCTATGACTCTCTCTTGTTATTTGATGTCCCCTATACATCTTCAAGACTATTTTGTCTGAATTGTAGTAGCTAAAAATATTCATTCCTACGCTAAATATAATTGCAAAAATGAAAATGCCTGGCGAATTAAAATAATAACTCACAAACCACCCAATACCCACCACAACCACCAAAAACACGGACATTAGTAGCCATGTTTTTCGAACATTACTATCTTGATGAGTATAAAGATTAGTCATTGTTTAGAATTTAACTTCTGTGTTTTCCTTTTGTTCACTTCCCGCCTCAAGCTCAAAAAACTCTTTCTTGGTAAAACCAAACATTCCAGCAAACACATTTGAAGGGAATGTTTCTACCGCAATATTGAGATCGCGGACATTGGTATTGTAAAACCTGCGTGATGCTTGAATTTTGTTTTCTGTATCAGAAAGCTCTCTTTGTAATTCAAGAAAGTTTTGGTTTGCTTTTAGCTCTGGATAAGCTTCTGATATAGCAAATATTGATTTAAGAGCTCCTGCAAGCATATTTTCAGCCTGTCCCTTCTCTGCTACAGACCCAGCACCCATTGCTTTTGCCCTTGCTTCTGAAACATTTTCAAATGCAGCACTCTCGTGTGTAGTATATCCCTTCACGGTATTTACCAAGTTTGGGATAAGGTCATAACGTCTTTTCAACTGAACATCTATGTCTGCCCACGCTTCACTAGTGCGAGTTCTTAATCTTACTAATTTATTGTATATACCAACAGCAAAAAGTACCAAAAGTACAACTGCCCCCAAAATTATGTATGTTAAGTTCATATTAATGTTGTTAATTTTATAAATTGTCTTAGAAAGCCTTTAACAATAACATTATTATATTGCTAAAATGCGAAAATGAAAAGCCCGGCGCCTAGAGGCGCCGGGCTTTTCTATTTTACTATGTGACTAATTTTCTAATATGACTAGTAATCCATTCCTCCACCCATTCCACCATTATCATTTTTTAAAGCTTGTGGTAATGGTTCGTCAGATATTGCAACCTCTGTTGTAAGAAGCATTGCTGCCGCTGAAGAAGAATTTTGTATACCGCTTCTCGTAACCTTAACAGGATCTACAATTCCCGCCTTTATCATATCGTCTATAACCTCATTCTTTAGCGCATCATATCCCTTACCTTTTCTAACTTCACCAATTATTGTAGAACCATCATCCTCTGATGAGTTAAGGACTATTTGTTTAAATGGAGCCTCAAGCGCTCTTACCAATATCATATACCCTGTCATAAACTCAATAGACTCATTCATTTTTTCAGATTTTGAAAGAAGTTTTTTTGCAACTTTCACAAGAGCCGTTCCTCCACCAGAAACAATTCCCTCCTCTATTGCTGCTTTTGTTGCGTTTACTGCGTCTTCTATTTTTAGCTTCAAGTATTTCATCTCCGTCTCTGTTGCAGCGCCAACTTTGATAATAGCCACACCACCTGAAAGCTTTGCAATTCTTTCTTCTAATTTTTCTTTATCAAATTTTGAACTTGTTGATTCAAGCTGTGACCTTAGCTGTTCAATTCTATCATCTATATCTTTTTTTCTACCTTTTCCGCCAATGATTGTCGTCTTGTCTTTTGTAGAAATAACACGTTGTGCTTTTCCTAGCATGCCCACCTTCACGCTTTCAAGCTTTATTCCAAACTCTTCAGATACAACCTGCGCCCCAAGCACGACCGCGATATCCTGTAATACCGACTTTTTCCTATCACCAAATCCAGGCGCCTTTACTGCAAGCACATTAAATCCGCCCCTCAGTTTGTTGACGACAAAGGTGGGCAATGCCTCCCCATCTACATCGTCTGCAATTATTACCAAATCTTTTTTACCAGACTGAGCAAGAGACTCTAGTAGTGGTAATATATCTTTTACTGTACTTATTTTTTGGTCTGTAATAAGGATTGGAACATCTTTGTATTCTGCCTCCATTCTCTCTGCATTTGTCACCATATATGGAGAAATATACCCTTTATCAAACTCAAGTCCTTCTACAACCTCTGACTCAAGCCCAAATGATTGTGATTCTTCTACAGTTACAACACCGTCTTTGCCAACTTTTTGTATTGTATCGGCAATAATTTTTCCTAGATCTTTTGACTCTGCAGAAATAGTAGCCACTTGTTCAATCTCTTTTTGTGATTTTATTGGAACAGCCATTCTCTTTAACTCTTCCACAGCATCAGCAGAAGCATGTTCAATACCCTCACGCATCATCATTGTGCTTGCACCCATTGAAGCCCTCTTCATTCCTTCATCAACAATAGCTTGAGTAAGTATAATTGCTGTGGATGTTCCATCACCTGCTATAGTATTTGTTTTCTCTGCGACCTCTTTTATAATCTCTGCTCCCATGTTTTCAAACTTATCAGAAAGAGTTATTTCTTTTGCGATAGAAACGCCATCATTTGTTATTGTTGGACCACCAAAACCCTTGTCTAAAACGACATTTCTTCCTCGTGGACCTATTGTCACTTTCACCGCATTAGCGACTTTATCAACCCCTCTTTTTAAAGCCTTTCTTGCTTCTTCATTGTATAGAATTTTCTTAGCCATAAAAAATTAAAATTAAATTTTAATAAACTCTAAATCCTAATATCGAAATCCTAAACAATGTTTAAACCTGTCCATCCGGCAGGCGGGTTCAAATGTTCAAAATCTAAAACGTGTTTGATTATTTGAATTTTGGTTATTTGATATTGTTTCGAATTTCGTGCTTCGGATTTCAGATTTAATTAACGACTCCCAATATATTCCCCTCACTCACCAAGTGATATTCTTCACCATCAATCACTATATCGTCTCCCCAACTAAAAAGGACAGACTGCCCTACTTTAACTGATAGTGGCACTAATTTACCGTCAATATATTTCCCCTCACCAACGGCAATCACTTTGCCTTCTTTTGCCCCGCGGTCTTCCTTAACTGTTTCTGGAATTATAATTCCACTTTTAGTCTTTTTTTCTGAGGTTTTAAGACTATTTTGTATCAACACCCTATCTCCTAAAGGTGTTATCTTTGTGTTTTTTGTCGCCATAATTAATAAATAATTAAGCTTATAATGTAATATAAAGCGCTGATATTATAGATATACGATAAAAAAGTGTCAACGATTTTTTCTTTTTTCTACTATATTTTGTGGAGTGCCTTTTGAAAAAGCATTTATATTTTCCACAGTGGTCTCAAGTATACGCTCTATTGCCTCATTTGTGTTAAATGCATTATGCGGAGTAATAATGACATTTGGATGATCTATTAGATAATGGTTCTCAAGCAATGTTTTTAACACAGTTTCGTTTGGATGAGATTCACCAAAAGCAAGCATGTGATCAAACATTGGACCTTCTTCCTCTAGAACATCCAAACCCGCGCCAGCAATAATACCCTCCTTTAGTCCATACACAAGCGCATCTGTCTCTACTACAGCACCTCTTGATGTATTTATGATATATGAACCTTTTTTGAAGTTCTTTATATTATCTTTATTTATTAAATGATGTGTGTGTGGATTATAAGGAACATGAAACGTCACAATGTCAGAAGACGCAAAAAGTTCTTCTAATTCAACATATTCAAATCCATATTCTTTTTTAAACTCTTCATCTTTATTTATATCAAAAGAAAGTATTTTCATTCCAAAACCGTGCGCCATCTTTATTACGTATCTACCAATATGCCCGGTGCCGACAACACCAATGGTCTTGCCCATTAGATCAAAACCTCTTAGCCCAACCTGAGAAAAAGACCCTTCACTTCTAACGCGATCATATGATTCATACATCTTTCTAGATAAATTCAGTATCAAAGCAAATGCAAGCTCTGCAACAGTATTTTCTCCATATGTAGGAATATTAGACACGATAATGCCACGCTTCTTTGCCTCATCAAGATCTATGTGGTCAAAACCAGTAGATCTGGTTGCGATAAATTTTAGGTTTGGCATCAAGTCCATCTCTTTCGCCCCAACATTAGACTTAACAAAAACAGACAAAACTTCTGCATCAGACTTCCACCCAGAGTGGTCATTCATTGGCTCTGGTAAAAATTCTATATTATTGTCTTTTAGATTTTTCTCTAAATAATCTTTTTCAACCAAGTCGTTATAAAAGCATGCAATTTTCATATAAATAAGTTCGTAAAGTTTATAAAGTCAAAAGTCCCTAAAGTAAAAATTTTTCCATGTATCAAATAAATATTACGATATATCGTAATATTATAGAATTAGTAATTCTTAATTCTTAATTCTTAATTCTTAAACCAATTATATCAACAAAAGCCGATTTATACCAAAAACTCGTCCATTCTGTTTCAACTTTATGGGCTTTTAACTTTGTACTTTATAGACTTTATGGACTTTACCTGTCTGCCGCCTGCCTGCCCTGCCTACCGGCAGGCAGGCGGCAGGCGGGACAGGCATGTGGACTTTATGGACTACTTTTGCTATACTGTTTGTCACATGGAATTCTTGAAAGAGATATTGCCCTATGTGCAGCTAGCCCTTGGGTTTCTGGTCGTTGTAGGTGTTTTATTACAACAATCAGACGCCTCAATCGGTTCAGTTTTTGGCGGAGGAAATGATGCCGGAGGTATAGCACACACAAGGAGGGGTGCAGAAAAAATAATATTTAATGGAACCGTTGTGGTTTCAATTCTTTTTGTGTTTTCAGTGATCTTTGGGTTATTAGCATAACGCTCACTGTAACACCTTAATTTTGTGAACTTCTCAAAAGAAACATTTTTGAAGCGTTTTGAAATAAAAGGCGCAAATACATTAGAGGAAACTCTACACAAGATGACTATGGGAGAAAAAGTTTTGTTCTTTTTCTTTGTTTTTTTGCTTATGTTTTCTGTAATCTCAATGATGGGCAAAATAAACAAATATATTACAGCCGAGGTTCCAACAGAAGGAGGAGAAATGAATGAGGGTGTTATAGGTTTTCCAAGGTTTATTAACCCCCTACTTGTAAGTTCTGATGCAGACAGAGACCTAGTAGCACTTGTTTATTCTGGTCTAATGAAAGCAGATTCTTCTGGCAATTTGATTCCTGATTTAGCGGAAAACTATTATGTATCAGATGATGGACTAGAATATAGATTCATTATAAAAAGCACTGCGCAATTCCACGATGGCACCCCTGTTACAGCAGATGACGTAATATTTACTATAAACAAAACCAGAGATCCTTTAATAAAAAGTACAAAACGTCCAAATTGGGAGGGTGTTAATGTTGAAAAAATAAGCGACAAAGAAATACTTTTCACTCTTAAACATGCGTATTCACCATTTTTAGAAAACACAACAATAGGAATACTACCAAAACATATCTGGGGAAACATAGACTCTGAACAATTTGCCTTTTCAAGTTTTAATATAGACGCAATAGGGTCTGGTCCATATATGATAGAAGCTGTAAAAAGAAATTCATCTGGAATACCAGAGTCTTACAAACTAAAAAGTTTTAAATATTATACTTTGGGCAAACCGCACATAACCAATATAACCTTAAATTTCTTTTCAAATGAAGATTCATTGATTAGTGCATTCAGAAGCGGAAAGATTAACGCAGTAAACGGCATATCAACAGACACAGCAAAAACATTGAGCAATAATGGTTACCGGGTTGAACAATCTCCGTTGCCAAGAATTTTTGGTGTATTTCTAAATCAAAATCAAGCAACTATATTTACAGACATAAGCGTAAGAAAAGCGCTTGCAACGGCTATAGACAGAAAATTGATTATCAATGAAATACTTAATGGATACGGCACACCAATTACAAGCCCTATTCCAGGATATGCACTCAACCAATCTCTGGCCGGTGAAGGTGTTTATGTTAAAATTAATGATAATTCTATAAAGTCTGGACCAATACAAAAAGCAGAAGAAATACTAGAAAACGCCGGCTGGAAATTAAATGCAGACACAGGTATAAGAGAGAAAAAAATAAAAGGCGGTAGCCAAGAGTTAGTTTTCACCGTTGCAACATCAAACGCTGCAGAGCTCAAGGCCGTAGCAGAAATGATTAAGCGTTCGTGGGAATCTATTGGGGCAAAAGTAAATATAGAGCTATATGAAATTGGAACCCTAAATCAAGAGGTTATAAGACCAAGAAAATATGATGCTCTGCTTTTTGGAGAAATAATTGGTAGAGAGATGGATTTGTTTGCGTTTTGGCATTCTTCCCAAAGAAATGATCCTGGATTAAATGTGGCGCTTTATGCAAACATAACCGCAGACAAGATGTTGGAAAAGATAAGATTGACTGATGATAAGGAGACAAGAGCAGAAAGTTTTGAAATATTTGAAGAAGAAATACAAAAAGACATACCTGCAATATTTTTGTATTCACCAGATTTTATATACGCAATACCAAAACACATAAAAGGAGTTATGCTTGGAACAATAACAACTCCTTCTGAGAGATTTCTTGAGGTGCATAATTGGTATATAAACACAGAGCGTGTGTGGAAATTTCTAACAAAAGATAACTCTCTGTAAAAAACAAAATTAATTAAAAAACATATAAACCTAAAAATATTACAACATTGCTAATAAAACACGAAAGTCTAATAAAAAACCACTTTCGTAATAAAAAAGCTTTTTGTAATAAAAATTAATAATTACAAATAAACAATCATGGTAGTAAATAAAAAAACCTCCTCCTTTTCTAGTTCAAATAATCAAAACCACAGAAGAAGGCGCAGACCTGTAATACAAACATATATGAGTGATTCTATAAAAAAACCAGAATCTAGAGTTGATTCTTTCAAATCAACAGCGCCAACACAACAGATAAAAAAGGTTGGTTCTGTTTCTAGACGAGGTAATACAAAAAACAAAACACACAGCAATTCATCCAAAAGAAAAACAAATACAAGAACTGTTCAAAAGCGAAACGGTGAGCAGGTTAATAAAAAAAGGGAAATACCGATTCATCCAGCTGGTGACAATATAAGAATCATACCTCTCGGCGGTGTAGAGGAAATTGGTAAAAATATGTACATAATGGAGTACCAAGATGACATAATCGTAATGGACTGTGGTTTTGCATTCAAGAGTGAGGAGACACCGGGAGTAGACTACATACTGCCAAACACCGAATACCTAGAGAAAAGAAAAGAAAAAATAAAAGGTGTAATAATTACACACGGACACCTAGACCACATAGGAGGCCTTCCCTATGTGATGCACAGAATTGGTAATCCTCCTGTTTACTCTAGAAATCTCACCACAATAATGATACAGAAAAAGTATGAGGAATTTAAAGATCTGGAACCCCTAGACCTAAGGGTCGTCGAAAATGATAGCCGTATAAGTCTAGGAAAACTTAAAGTAAAATTCTTTGGTGTTACACACACAATACCAGATTCTATGGGTGTAATAATAGAAACCCCTTTTGGAAGCATAGTAAACCCAGGAGATTTTAAATTATCACACGTAGACGGCAAACCAATTGATGAAGAGGAAGATGCTTACAAAGTATTTGATACTGAAAAAGTATTGTTCTTAATGAGCGACTCTACAAACGTAGAAAACCCAGGATTTTCTACACCAGAACACGTTGTAAAAGAAGGTCTAGATAAAGTAATAAAAGAAACCAAAACACGACTAATTATTGGCACCTTCGCGTCTCAAATGGAACGAATGATAGGTATTATAAATTCGATAGAAAAATACAACAAAAAACTTGCTGTGGAAGGAAGGAGTATGAAAATCAATATAGAGATAGCAAAACTGGCCGGTATACTTTCTATGAAACCAGACACACTAATTCCATCAGAAGACATAGAGAAATATCCACCAGACAGAGTTGTAGTACTTGCCACTGGCGCACAAGGTGAAGAATTTGCAGCTCTTATGCGAATGGCAAGCAAAAATCACAAGTATATAAAAATGAGTGAGAGAGATACGGTTTTACTTTCCTCGTCTGTAATACCAGGAAACGAGAATTCTGTACAAAAACTAAAAGACAACATAGCACGCAACGGCGCAAAAATAATTCATTATAGAACTTCAGAAATATTCATACACGGAAGTGGTCATGGCAACAGAGAAGAAATCAAATGGCTACATAAAAAAATAAAACCAAAATTCTTTATGCCAATCCACGGAACACATTATATGCTACGAATGCATGCACAATTGGCAGAAGAGCTGGGTATGCCAAAAGAAAACATCGTGGTGCCAGACAATGGAACCATAGTAGAAATTCAAGACGGCGGTAATAAGCTAGTAAGACTTGATCTCCAGGCTCCGTCAGACATAGTTGCTGTAGATGGTTTCTCTATTGGAAACATGCAAGATGTTGTTATAAGAGATAGACAGCTATTGTCTGAGGATGGAATATTCATCATAGTTGTTGCACTAAATACAAGAACTGGAAAACTAAGAAAATCTCCAGATATTATCTCTCGAGGTTTTGTTTATCTACGAGAATCACAAAACTTATTACAAGAATCGAGGGTGTTGATAAAGAAAACAGTAGAAGATGCAACAAGATCAATGAATCCTGTCAACTTTGATATCATAAAAGCAGAAATTACTGACCAAGTGAGAAAATTCTTATTACAAAAAACAGACAAGAAGCCTGTCGTAATTCCTGTTATACTGGGGATATAACTTAAGGTATAGGGTTTAGGGTATAGGACGCTATGAATTTTCAATTTTCAAACAATTTCCAATGAAATAATTTTTAATGTAGTTTAAGATTTAGATATTTGTTCGCCGGCTGGCGAATTTGATATTGTTTAGGGTTTCGTGCTTCGGATTTCGAATTTCGTTGATATTCCTAATTCATAATTCTAAACAAAATATTCTTAATTCTTAATTCATAATTCAGAACAATGGATAGTTATTCTAATATTAAAAAAACAATACGGTGGATATATACATCAAACTTTTTTCTTGTTTTTGTGTATGGAATACCTCTATTCATAGGGTCCTCTTATCTTGCAACATTTACTGATGATAAAACTGTCGGACTTATATACACAATAGCATCAATAATAACCATCTTTGCATTATTTGGTGTCCTTAAAATACTTCCAATAATTGGCAACTACAAGACAACCCTTGGTCTGTTGTTTTTGGAGGCTATATCAATCTGTATTCTGGCTCTATCTGGTAATTTTGCATGGATATTACCTGCATTTATAGTTCACTTTATACTCACCACTGTTTTATCTTTTAATATAGACATATTTCTAGAAAACTATACAAAAGACTCAACAACCGGTGATGTTAGAGGATTTACGTATGCTTTTGCAAGCATCGCCTGGCTACTTGCACCATTGATTGCCGGATTTGTTCTTGGTCAAACAGAATTATATTGGAAAGTGTTTGCGGTCGCACTTTTATTTACAATACCTTTTGGGCTGATTATCGCCGTAGCGATGAAAGATTTTAGAGATCCAGTTTACAGAGCAGGAGCTTTTACAAAAGATATAAGAAATGTTTTAAAAAATAAAGATGAAAGAAATATATTTTTCTCTGGATTTCTTCTAAAAATATTTTTTGCATGGATGGCAATATATACACCAATATATTTGCACAAATATATTGGTTTTAATTTCGAACAAATAGGAATAATTTTTACAGTTATGATGGTGCCGTATATATTACTAGAATGGCCAATAGGAAGGTTGGAGGATAAGTATTATGGAGAAAAAGAGATATTAATTAGCGGTTTTTTTATAATAGCGATTTCTACTGTATTCTTGTTTTTAATAACAATACCAAACTTAATAATATGGTCAATTACTCTACTATTAACAAGAGTTGGTGCTGCATTGGTAGAAATATCAACAGAAACATATTTCTTTAAAAAAGTCTCAAGCTCAGATACAGATGATATAAGTTTCTGGAGAATGCTTGCACCATTTGGCTATGTAGTAGCGCCACTATTTGCATACTTATTTATAACTTTCTTTGGTATGAAATACATATTCCTATGCATGGGGATATTCATGTTGCTTGGTATGATTTCATCATCAAAAATAAAAGACACTCTATAGAGTGTCTTTTATTTTAATTTTTTATATTAACCTAATTACTTATGTCTTCTTTTATTGATTTAAAGGCGCTTTGTACTGCACCGATCATATAGTCTCCAATATTCTTGTCTGTGTTTCTTTTTGCAAATTCTTTTGGTGCATTTCTTAGAAATTCACCAGCTTTCATGTATCCATAAAATGATGTTGCGATAGCGTCTCTCGCAGCCATTTCTGTATGTTGTAGAGAATCAAATACAGTATTAAACCAGCCATCAGAATCTGTTTTTTGATATAGTGCCATAGCAACATTTTCTGTCTCAAATATAAAAGATTCATATGCAACAGAAGAAACATCTTTTATATATGCCCAAGCACCAGTTTCTCTAGCTATATAAGGTCCAAATACAATCATAAGAGCAACTAAAAGTGCGCCCGCCTTACTTGTGACAACAGAAATATCCCATGGTTTTTCTATATCCTGAACAGAAACATGCACCAACTCCTCCTGTGTGTTTGGTATTTTTTCTTCAACCTCTTCTTGTTCTTCTTGTTCTTTTTGCTGGTCTTCATCAGGTAAGTCCTCCTCAACTCGAGCATCAGACTCGGTGGGAGTTGGATTTACTTCTTCTGATGGGACTTCTTGTTCTTGTACTTTCTCGGGTTCCACCTCTTGAGATTCACCATCAACAGCAACCTCCAAAACGCCCTCTGCAATTCCAACAGGAGCAATTACCGGGGATTCCTTTGGTGTTGATTCTACGTTAATCTTGGACAATTTATTTATGGCATTCTTTTTTCTATCACTTTCTATTGTATATTCTTTTAGTTCTCCTTCCTCAACAAAACGAATCCTGCCAATCTTTTTTGATCGAACTTTGCCTTCTCTGGCTATTTGGCCAATATAGTCACTGGTATAGCCAGTTATTTCTGCAGCTTTTTTTGCAGATATATACCTATTCCCCTCTACAAATATGTAGTCATCTTCCATATATAGATATATTGTATGTTAAAAAGCATATTTTTCCATTACATCTGTGTGGATAACGAGCCGAGATATGCTTTAGTTTCAAGGACTTAAGAGCTTAACAGTCTGTAGTCAGAAGTCAGTAGTATACGAATTTTCAATTTACAATTTTCAATGTCCTAATTTTCAAACGTCGTTTTTGAATTTAGATATTCGAGTTTTGATATTGTTTCGGATTTAGTGCTTCGTATATCGGATTTCATTTATATTCTTAATTCCTAATTCATAATTCTTAATTCTGAAGCCTCTCTCTTATCATCTTCTCAAGCATTGCTGGATCTGCTGAACCTTTTGACAACTTCATACCCTGTCCAACCAAAAAACGAAGAGATGCCTCTTTACCAGACCTATAATCATCTACAGCATCCTTATTTTCATCAATTATAATCCCCACAATCTTGCCCAATGAGTCAATATCACTTACCTGTATAAGAGAATTTTCTTCTGCAATATCCTGAGGAATACCACCTTTTTCATACATAATTCTCAAAACTTCTTTTGCGCCACGAGAAGAAAGCTTGCCGTCTATTATCATTCTCACAAGCTCCACAAATCTCTCATAATCAATTTCTATTTTATTTGGGACTTCACCATCTTTAAAAAGTCCAACCAAATCAGACGATATATAGTTTGATGCAATTTTTATTTCATTTTCATTATTTGTAAACAATAAAACACCGTCCATGAAATCTCCAATCGAGGTCTGGTTTGTATACATGTTTGCATCATCTTTTTTCAACCCAAGTGATATATATTTTGCTCTTCGTTCTGGTGGAAGTTCTGGCAATTCAGACTTTATAAGCTCAACATCAAATTCCGGAACTTCGTCTAGTTTCAATTTTGGTAAATCCGGATCTGGAAAGTATCTATAATCATCAGATGTCTCTTTTATTCTTTGCGAAAAAGTTACTTGTCTCATCTCATCCCATCCTCGTGTCTCCTGTATCACCTTTTGTCCAAGCTCTAGAAGCTCTGTCTGTCTTTTAATTTCATATTCAATGCCTCTCTCTGCAGATCTGAAAGAATTTATATTTTTTATCTCAACTTTAGTTCCAAAAACATCATTTTTACTTACGGATATGTTCACCTCCACCCTCATCTCCCCCTTTTCCATATTTGCCTCGGACACACCCAGATATCTCAAAAGTAGTTGTAATTCACGAGCAAAAGCGCCAGCCTCTTCTGCAGAGTGTATTACAGGCTCTGTGACAAGCTCCATTAGCGGTACACCAGCCCTGTTGAAGTCTACAAGAGAATATTCGCTATCATGACTAGATTTGGCTGTATCTTCCTCAAGATGAATTCTAGTAATAGAAACACCATTAAGGGCGCCTCCGCTAACTATAGGATATGCATACTGACTAATTTGATAACCTTTTGGTATGTCTGGATAAAAATAGTTCTTTCTATCAAATTCTGTAAATGAGGCGATTTTACCACCAAGAGCAACGCCAACCTTTATGACGCTTTTAACGGCTTCTTTATTTATTACAGGAAGGGTGCCTGGGTGAGCCATACAAACAGGACAAACATTTACATTTGGCTCCACTTCGTCGGGATCATTTATAGAGTTACAAAACATTTTTGTTTTTGTTTTCAACTCTGCATGTATTTCAAGTCCTATTGTTGGTTTGTATTTGGTCATGGTTAATTTTTAATTTTGAATTTTTAATTTTAATTCAATTTTGAATTTTTTAATATTTTAAAATTTGTTCATTTTAAATTCATTCAAAATTTTAAATTTAAAATTCATACTTATTTTTATATGCTTTTAAATTTTTTAATCAAAGAATCTCTAAGATTTTTTATAGAATCATCATCGTATACAGATGTCACATATACCTCTTTGCCCATTGCCTTAAACTTTTTTTCAATATTTTCTACCTCACCTTTATCCACCATGTCACTTTTTGTTAATATTACTATCTCTGGCCTATTTTCAAGTTCTTTATTGTAGCCCGATACCTCTTTTCGTATTGATTCATATGCATCCATTACGTCTTCATTTTCCATAGAAACACAATGTAGTAACATTTTTGTTCTTAAAATGTGTCTTAAAAATTTGTGCCCCAAACCCTTACCCTCTGATGCTCCTTCTATAAGACCGGGTATATCGGCCAATATATATCCATACATCGCACCAAGATGTGGCGACAAGGTTGTAAACTCATATTCCCCAACCTTTGAATGAGCATTTGTTAGCTCATTCAACAAACTAGACTTACCGGCATTAGGAAGACCTATAAATCCAGCATCAGCAATAATCCGAAGTTCTATATTAAACCTACCACTTTCTCCAATTTTCCCTTTTGTAAATTCTTGTGGAGTACGATTTATCGAGCTTTTAAAATGCTCATTACCCAAACCACCGTGCCCACCCTTTAATATTAGAATTGATTCCCCGTCATTTACCAAATCAAAAGTATCTCCTGTTTCAATATTTGTCACAAAAGATCCTAGTGGTAGATCTATTATCAAATCTTCTCCGTTTCTGCCATGCATACTGTTTTTACCTCCAGGAATACCGTTTTCTGCCGCAAACTCTTGATTGTGAGCATACTTAGCAAGTAAACTTGAGTCTCTAACAGCCCTCACAAAAACATTCCCGCCATTACCACCATTTCCACCAGAAGGCCCACCTTTTGGCTTAAATTTTTCACGATGAAACTGCACGACCCCGTCGCCTCCTCTTCCTGCTCTTATATTAAATTTTAGCTCGTCTACAAATTTCATATGATTTAAGTTAAAAGTCCATAATGTCCATAAGGTCTATAAAGTCTTGATCAAGCCTGATAATAATTTTGAAATTTCGATAGATAAATCATTATGTTTATTATATCGTTTTAAATTTTGAATTTTATTCATTATGATTTGTTTCGTATTCTTGCCCTGTACCGAAACTTGTTTCTGGTTCTGGGGTCGTACTTCGAATTTCGAGTTTTAAATCTATATATACTTTTGACTTTAAGGACTTTATCAACTTTTTGACTCTATCAATTTGTTTCCAATAAAACTAAGCACAGCGAGCACAAGTGCGCCGATTAGCGCGATAGTGAAAGATTCAATAGCAAAACCTGTAACAAAAGATGAAATAAACCAAAGCATCAGCGCATTAATCACAAAAGAGAATAATCCAAGGGTTAAAAGATGTATCGGTAGTGTAAGAATGGTAATTATTGGCTTTATTGTGATATTTATCACACCAAAAATAAGAGCGACTATTACAGCTATGTAAAAGCTCTCTACAAAAAATCCGGGTATTAACTCCGTCACCACAAGCAGTGCTAATGCTGTGACCAATAACTTACTTAAAATTTTCATCCCATTAGAGCCAGACCACGACCAGCGTGTTCTGGACTTTTATTATTATTTATAATTGTTTTTAACATATCAGTTTTTTAAGATGTCGCTATTATCTGTTGTGGTCGTAGGTCTCTAACGGGATTCATCCCGTTAGTTAAAAATTAATTTAATTAATTACAAAGATTGATTTCGACTTTTTACTTTATAAACTTTCGACTTTATGGACTTTATAGACTTTATGACTTTACGACTCTTGTCACTTTCCACACACCTTCTTCTACAAGCTCTTCTGCCTTCTTGTATTTCATAACTCTTGTTTCTTTTCCATTACTTATCTCCACTTTATCATTTCTACCAATCTTATCATCCCGATTTACAACAGTTTGAACTTTTCCATCACCAAAGCTTGTTTTTTCTGCAACTTCAGCTTCTTTTTTTATTGTCTGCAGACGATTTGATTCTTGCGCAAAAGAACCTTCTCCTATTCCTGAAATTACCTTAAATATTTGATCATCAATAGATGCTTCCAGATCCTTAAACAACACAAGTCCTTCTCTTCTATATTCCACCAAAGGATCCCTCTGCCCAACAGAGCGCAAACTTACAGAAGATTTTAGATAATCCATTGCCTCCAAGTGTTCCACCCAAAGCATATCCAAAGACTGAAGACTCACAGCACGAAATACTTCATAAAATTTATCTTCACCTAGTAGTTTTATTTTTTCTTCAATTAAAGAAAGGTTTTCATCGCCAAGAATACTTTCCGCCATTTCTTTTAATTCGTCTCTATCACCCATCAATATACTCCTTCTCTTTGTATATATCGTGCGTCTTTGATGATTCATCACATCATCAAAATCCAAAACGTGTTTTCTTCTATCAAAGTTTAAGCCCTCTATTTTTTCTTGCGCAGACTCTAGTGACCTTGTTATAAGTTTATTTTGTATTGGTTGATCTTCTGGTATACCAAATCTACCCATCATACTTTTTACAGAATCCCCTGAAAATACTCTCATCAAATCATCTTCAAGAGAAACAAAAAACTGAGTCTCGCCAGGATCCCCTTGTCTTCCAGATCGTCCTCTTAGCTGATTATCAATTCTTCTTGCCTCATGTCGCTCTGTTCCTATTACAAAAAGCCCACCAGCATCAATCACCTTTTGTTTTGCTATAGCATCATTGTCTTCACCACCAAGCTTTATATCAACACCTCTTCCAGCCATGTTTGTAGCAATAGTTACAGCACCAACTTCTCCAGCACGAGCGATGATACTTGCCTCGTTTTCATGGTTTTTTGCGTTAAGAATATTATGTTTTACACCCTCTTTGTCCAAAAAATCAGACAAAAGCTCATTTTTTTCTATTGAAACAGTACCAATTAGAACTGGCTGTCCTGCTTCATTTAATTCTTTTACTTTCTTTGCCAGAGCTCTAAATTTGCCAGACTCTGTTTGAAAAATTAAATCGTCCCTATCAATACGAGCAATTGGCTTATTTGTAGGAACTGCAATTGTGATTAATCCATACACGCGATAAAACTCCTCCTGTGATGTCATTGCTGTACCCGTCATTCCTGCGAGTTTTTTATACATTCTGAAATAGTTTTGATAAGTAATTGAAGCAAATGTGCGAGATTCTTTTTCGAGCTTCACTCCTTCTTTTGCCTCTATTGCTTGATGAAGACCTTCTGAATATCTTCGTCCGTTCAATATCCTTCCGGTAAACTCATCCACAATCATCACCTTTCCATCTCTCACAACATATTCTTTTTCTTTTTTGTATAAAGCTTTTGCCTTTACAGCAAGCTCGAGGTGGTGGACATATCTAATTCCACCATCTGTATAAATATTTTCTATTCCAAGTTTTTTCTCTGCTTTTTCTATTCCTGAATCAGTAAGAGTGAGTGCCTTTGCTTTTTCATCTACCTCATAATCTTCTCCTTCTACAAGAATGTTTGCAATAGATGCAAATGTGCCATAAAGACTCTCAGACTCCGATGTGGGCGATGAAATAATAAGCGGTGTTCGCGCTTCGTCGATCAAAATTGAGTCTATCTCATCGATTATTGCAAAGTTTAAATCTCTTTGCCTCAAATCTTCTTCTTTATATGAAATATTGTCGCGCAAGTAGTCAAAACCAAACTCAGAGTTAGTTCCATAAGTAATATCTGCTGCATATGATTCTCTTCTTGAACATGGCTTCAAAAACTCATGCACAACCTTGAAATACCCTTGCTCATCCCTTTCAACATCTTTTTCTTCTCCTTCTTTTGCAAAAGTCTTATCATACAAAAAAGAATCTTGTGAATTTATTACACCAACAGAAAGACCAAGAAAGGCATAAATTTCACCCATCCATACAGCATCCCTTCGTGCCAAATAATCATTCACCGTGACAACATGCACACCCTTGCCCGAGAGAGCATTCAAGTATACGGGAAGTGTGGCAACCAAAGTCTTTCCCTCACCTGTTCTCATCTCAGAAATATTCCCATCATGCATCACAAGACCACCGATCATTTGCACATCATAGTGTCTTTGTTTAAGTGTTCGCTTTGATGCCTCTCTCACGACAGCAAACGCCTCTGTTGATATGTCATCAAGTGTTTCTCCGGCCTCTAATCTTGCCTTAAATGCCAGTGTTTTGTTTCGAAGCTCTTCGTCAGTAAGGGCAGAGATTTCAACCTCAAAATCATTTATGACAGGAATAAGCGCCTCATATTTAGCGAGGGCTTTTTTGTTTTGATCTCCAAATAAGTTACTAAATTTAAAAGCCATAAATTAACCACATAATCTCTTATATGTCGGGTGATTATAGCATATATTAAGGCTTTTTTTAAGGAAAAATTTTTATCTAATCAATAAACTATATGTTCTTACCAAAAATTACTTTATGCGTGTGATGCAACCAAAACAAGCGCAAACATCGCAACACTTGTCCAACCTCTGGCGGATATCGTAATAATTTTTGGTATATCAATAATAACAATAGAAACTCCTACAAAATAAATTCTATTTATTATTACGATATATCGTAATATTTTCCTTAATAAAAACTAAAACAAAATTTATTATAGAAGGAGGTATAAAAAACATTACGATACCTGTCCGACCTCTGGCGGATATCGTAATGTTTTTCGGTGGTCCAACCAACGAATTAAAGTCCGAAGTTAGAAGAAACAATAACAACGACAACAATTCAAACA
>PCTT01000044.1 GCA_002771585.1 Candidatus Campbellbacteria bacterium CG22_combo_CG10-13_8_21_14_all_36_13
ATTCCAATCTCTGGAATAGTAACAAAATTTGTAGATTTTGGTATTTCCGCATTAATTCTTGTCGGGCTAATGTTTTATTATCATTTTATTCCAAATCCAATCACATTACTGCTTTTACCATTGCTTCTTTTGATAACATTTCTTGCCGCGATAGGCGGAGGACTCTTCCTTGCATCAATAAATGTAAAATACCGTGATGTGCGCTACATACTGCCATATTTCATTCAAATGCTTCTTTTTGTTACTCCAGTAATATATCCAGCAAGTATTGCTGGTAAGTGGTCATTCCTTTTGGCAATCAATCCAATGACTGGAGTAATAAAAGCATCGCGTGCTGCACTCTTTGGAACAGAACCAATAAACTGGGCACTTCTTGGAATATCTTTAATAGCTGTGTCCATACTACTTGTAATCGGAATTATCTTTTTTAAGAAAACTGAAAGATATTTTGCAGACATTGTTTAGATAAACATACAAATATACAAATTATGCGAATGATACTAATGACAACAAATATGAAGGTAAACATACAAATATACGAATAATGAAAATGAGTACAAATAAAAAAATAGGAGAAAAAGTTATAGAGCCCGAGTTATCATATACGATTACAGGAGTTCTTTTTGCTGTCCATAACGAGTTAGGTCAATACGCCAGAGAAAAACAATATGGTGATTTAGTAGAAAAAAAATTAAAAGAAATAAAGATACCTTATAAAAGAGAAATTTCCATCTCTGATTCTGGAAATATATTAGATTTTATTATTGACAATAAAATAGTCCTGGAATTAAAAGCATCAAGGATACTCACAAAAGAAAACTATCGACAAATACAAAATTATCTACAACAAACAAATATTAAATTAGGGTTATTAATCAATTTTAGAAGTAAATATTTAAAGCCTGTCCGTATTATTCGCATAGATTCGTATAATTCGTAAAATTAGTATATTAGTATGTCAAACTTCGCAATTGAAATAAAAAATGTAGGTAAAAAATATAACATCACTCACCAGCGTGGGGGGTATGTTTCTCTTCGAGATGTTTTAACCAATATTCTCAAAAATCCATTCAAACACGCAAAGTACAAAGCCAAAGAGGTTCTGGGAAAAGTAGAAAAAGAAGAGTTCTGGGCACTAAAAGATATCAATCTTACAGTTAAAAAAGGAGAAATAATAGGAATTATAGGATCAAATGGCGCTGGAAAGTCTACACTATTAAAACTCCTTTCAAAGATAACCCCGCCAACTACAGGGGAGATAAATTTAAATGGACGAGTAGCGTCCCTTTTAGAGGTTGGGACAGGATTCCACCCAGAGCTTACTGGTCGTGAAAACATCTTCTTAAATGGAGCCATATTAGGTATGACAAAGAAAGAAATTACTGAACGTTTTGATGACATAGTAGAGTTTTCTGGAGTGAAACAATTTATAGACACACCAGTAAAGAGGTACTCGTCTGGTATGTATGTACGTCTGGCATTTGCTGTAGCGGCTCATATGGAGCCGGACATACTTATAGTAGACGAAGTACTCGCTGTAGGAGATGCAGAGTTTCAAAAAAAATCCCTTGGGAAACTAGATAGTGTTTCAAAAGAAAGTGGTAGAACAATTTTATTTGTAAGCCACAATATGGGAGCAATCCAAAGACTCTGTAAAAAAACCATACTACTTGAAAAAGGACAAATCAAAATGTTTGGTAATACTGAAAGGGTTATTCGTAAATACCTAGAAAACACAAATAATGATGTTAGGGAGAGAAAATTTAATGTTATAAACTCAGACCTAGGTATAACAAATATTATTATAAATCAAAATGACCAAAACGATTTTTTTCTGTCGACAGAAAAAATATTTGTTAATGTTAGTGTTTATACAAAAGATATAGACGCAGAAAATTTTATTTGTGGTTTCACTTTATTTGATGAAAAAAACCAAAATGTTTTATCCACATACTTCAACGATATGGGTGATTTTATTAAAGTACAAAAATTTAATGGTATACATAATTTTATGTGTGAAATACCAGAAAACTTACTAAACGAGGGTGAGTATCGTTTTGTATTTGATGTTGGAATTGCTAATATTAAAAAGACAACAATGGAAAACGTACACACATTGAAAATAACAGTAAAAAATATACTGGGTGTTGGTTCTAGGTTTGGGCTTGGCCGTAAATGGCGCGATTCTGCGGTTTTACCTCTTTTAAGTTGGGAATTAAAAAATTAATAAAATAATAAAATGGAAAAATATTTAAAAATGCAGAAAGAATATTATAATGATGAAAGAATATCATCTGAACAAGTAGTTGGAAACTATAAATGGCACGAGAACTTCCCTTACGAAACACAGCTTTTGTATAAAAATGGCGATATGAGAATGCCATTAATTACCAACTCTAAAGAAAAATATGCTTTAGATTTTGGGTGTGGACCTGGTAGGATGATAAATCGAATGTCAAAATTATTTAAAAGAGTTGATGGAGTTGATATCTCAGAAAATCTACTTATTGAGTCAAAACAACAACACCCGGATAGTAATTTTTATATATCTTCAGGAAAGGATACGGGCTCAGCACCAAACGATACATACGATTTCGTATATTCAACAATAGCCATGCAACATATTGCGGTCCACAGCATAAGAATGGATATATTAAAAAGTATTCATAAAATTTTAAAACCTGGTGGTGTCGCTACAATACAAATGGCATTTAACGCGGAATATCCTTATATAATAAAAAGAAAAGATTTCAAAATAAAAGATTTTTATATAAAAATATTTAAAAAACAAAAAATACATGCTGCGTGGAGCGAAGATCGAACAAATGCTACATCAACAAATTCTGGGTGTGATGTTGCGATAAACAAAGATGATTTGGAGAAATTAAAGAGCGATTTTAGCTCAATTTTTAAAAATGTAGATTATTGGTTTTACGATGTAAGCCTTATATACCAAAATTTAAATGGAGAAAGGCACGCTCCTAAGTATTGGCCTACTCATTGGATATTTATTCATGGAACAAAATAAATTAAAAATCAAGGCGATATTATTTGACCTAGATGGTGTATTAGTAAATATGCCAGACGGACACTATGAAGCCTTAAATATGGCCCTGTCTCTTTTTGGATCAACAATTAACAGAGACGAGCATGAACATGTTTTCAACGGATTACCAACAAGAAAAAAATTAAAGAAAATGGAGGCTATGGAAAGATTGCCCATTGGTCTAATAGAATTAATAAACGGAATCAAACAAAAATATACGAAAGAAATAATACCAAAATATTGTGTCCCAGATTATTCAAAGATAATATTACTCCAACAACTAAAAAAACGTGGTTTTTTGCTAGGATGTTGCTCAAATTCAATAAAAGAAACCCTTCATATAATGCTAAAAAGTGCGCAAATTTTTGATTTTTTTGATTTAATAATCGGAAATGATGAGGTAAAAGAACCAAAACCACACCCGGAAATGTATTTATCTGCTTTTAAGATACTTAATTTAAAACCTGATGAGTGTATTATAGTAGAAGACTCTCCACACGGAATAGAGTCAGCAAAAGCCAGTGGCGCTAAGGTTTTTGAGGTACGTGGTACTGAGGATGTAAATCTATCTTTATTTAAAGACATTTTATAAAATAAAAAATTTATTATGATAAATATAATTATTCCAATGGCAGGACTCGGATCACGCTTCAAAGAAGCTGGTTATACATTTCCAAAACCATTAATAGACGTTGGTGGAAAAACAATGATAGAAGTGGTTATAAACAACCTAAGACCAAAAAATGATTACAGGTTTATTTTTATCTGCCAAAAAGAACATTACGAAAAATATGATTTGTTTAATATTCTAAAAAATGCAACAAACAATAACTTTGAGGTGGTAAAAATAGACGGAGTTACTGAGGGTGCGGCTTGTACTGTTTTGTGTGGCATAAATTATATAAATAATAATGACCCTTTAATTATTGCGAATTCAGATCAGTTTATAGATATTAAAATTGATGATTTCATTGAAGAAGCAAAAAAAAGTAAATCTGATGGAATGATAATGACATTCAAAGCAAGTCATCCAAAATGGAGTTATGTACGCCTAGATAATAATAAAAAAGTTATTGAAACAGCAGAAAAGGTGGTGATATCAGATAAGGCCACAGTTGGTATATATTATTTCAAAAAAGGTTCTGACTTTGTAAGTGCCGCTGAGTCAATGATACAGAAAAATATACGACACAATAATGAGTTCTATGTATGTCCTGTATATAATCAGCTAATAATAGAAGATAAGATAATTTATATATACAACATTGAACCGGAGCAAATGCATGGACTAGGAACACCTGAGGATTTGGTTGTCTTCCAAAAAAAGATTGGGGATGGAAGTATAGTTATATAATTCTGATGTATATAATAACTCACAGAGGATTAGACCCTTCAATGCAAGATTTTTTTGTTGAAAGCTCATTAGAAGCACTAGAAAACCATATTGAACGAGGGTTTGGTTTAGAGTTTGATCTTCAAGCAACAAAGGACAATAAGTTTGTAGTATTCCATGACAATAATCTAAAAAGAATTAGTCAAGGTGAAAATCTTAAAAAAATATTAGATTATACAGAGAAAGAACTTTGTTTACTTAAAATAAAAAATTGTCATATTGCCTCGTTTACACAAATATTAGATATGATAGAAAAAAATACAAACAACAATACAGTTCATTTTGTACATATAAAATATTTTTTACAAAGCCAAAAATACTTGGATATATTACTCGAATATATAAAAAATAGAAACATAAATAATATAATATTTTTTGATATAAAAATAGATACCGGGAAATATCTTAAAGGAAAAAACAAAAAAATAAACTTGGCTCCTTCTGTATCTCATAAATACGATATAAAAAGATATGGTAAATTTGTCGGTAATACACTTTTAACAACAGAAGTGGTTTTGAAAAACAAAGCTCTTTTTAATTGGGTTTGGCTTGATGAGTGGGATTTATTAGATAAAAATAATGGAACAAAAAAATTATATACTGAGAAGACATTTACAACTTTTCGGGATTTTGGATTCAATATCGCACTAGTAACACCAGAACTACACGCATCATCACCTAGTTTATTAGGAAAAGAGGCACATCAAGATGTAAAAACGGCCAAAAAACTTCAAGATAGACTCCAAGAAATTATAACCCTTGCACCAGACGCAGTTTGCACGGACTATCCAGATTTAATTAAAAATTTAATAACCATTTAGATGTCATTTTTTTTAAACAAAATAGTAAATTTTTTAGAAAACAAAAATAAAGTATTTTTTACTTTCCATTTGCGTCCATACCTGTCTTCTTCTGTTAACAAAAATACAGAAAAAAATAACGGTGATGTTGCTATAATAATACAGGGCCCTATCGTATATGAAAAAAACTTCACTCTTGAAACAATAAAAACATACTTAAAAAATTTTCCAGGCTCACATATAGTTCTTTCAACTTGGACAGGTCAAGATATTAAAGATTTTAAAAAATTAAAAATCGATCTTATTCTTAATGAAAAACCAAAGAATTCTGGTATATCGAATATAAATTACCAAATAGTATCTACTTATAACGGAATAATTGAAGCCAAAAAAAATAATGTGACTTATGTTCTTAAAACAAGAACAGACCAAAGAATATACAGTGAAAAAGCACTTGATTACTTTAAAGATATATTAAGAATATTTCCACTAGAAACAGGAAAAATTCCTAGAGGTAGAATTATCACCACTGACATTAACACATTTAGATTTAGACCATATAGCATAAGCGACATGACCCTTTTTGGTTTTTATGAAGACATGTTTAATTATTGGAATTTAAAAACTGATGAACGAGAGGAAACTAAGTTTAAATATAAAAATGTTTTGGAATGGTCAAAACACAGATTATGTGAGGTTTATTTATCCACAAATTATTTGGAAAAAATAGGGAAAAATTTAAACTGGACAATATCAAATAGTTGGAAAACATATATTGAGTATTTCTGTATAGTAGACAGGTCAACCATAGACTTATTTTGGTTTAAATACGAAAAAAACAAAGAGTATAGGCGAAGAAAATATAGTGGTAATTTTATGGACGAAGAGTTTGGTTTTGTCGATTGGTTAAAATTATATAATTCAGAAAATTTTAATAATAAATACGAATACCTTTTAGACAAACAAATAGATGAAGAAATATAAAATGTTAGCCAAAATAAAAAATAAAATACTTAGATTATATATTGGTTTTAAAAAAGAAACACTTGTTGAAAAAAATAACAGGGAGGAATTTTTAAATTCTATAAAAAATATTCAAAAACTAGATAGACCTGACTATGGCGGGTGGAATAGCTATATAAAAAGATTACATGTATATATTTCCAAAAATGATCCAAGAAGCTTTCTTAGGTGGAAGCCAATAACTGAGAGCATGTTTTCTAGCGCCAGCAAGTGCGAGTTTGATTATTTAATTACAAGCATAAATAATGATAAACTATTAAAAGCTATTGAAGAAACATGGGTAGGAAATCCACCAAAATATAAACACTACAAAAAAAGTAGTAGTAACTTTGTACACACAGCTTATAATCTTTCACAACTTATAGATCTTTTTAAAATCGATGTAAAAACACTAAACAGCATTGTGGAATTTGGTGCTGGTTATGGCTGTATGGCTAAACTAATAAATAACCTAGGGTTTGTTGGCAAATATACAATTTTCGATATACCAGAGTTTCTCGCACTTCAAAAATATTACCTTCATTCATCTAAAATAATGAGTAATTTTAAATTTATAGACAAAATAGATAAATTAGAGGCTGTAAATCCAGATATACTTATTTCCACATGGTCTTTAAGCGAATCTCCAATCAGTCTTAGAGATAAATTCTTAAAAAAAATTGGTAAACCTAAATATATACTAATTGCATATCAAGAAAATTTTAACTCAATAGATAATAAAAAATATTTTGAGACCTTAAAAGGACTTATGTCTGAGTATGAATGGACTAATAAAACCATTTCACATGTTCCTGGAAATTATTATTTGTTAGGAAAAAAAATATGATAATAGTAAAAATAATGGGTGGAATAGGAAATCAGATGTTTCAATATGCAACAGGGCGCAGGGTTGCTAAAATCAATAATATTCATCTAAAACTTGATACAAGTAGTTTTGTAAAAGAAGACAAAGAAACAACACCCAGAATATTCAAGTTAGATCATTTTAATATCGATACTGAAATAGCCACAAAGCAAGATATTAGATATTTTAAGAAATTTAAGAAAGTTCACACAAAGATTTTAGGCCGTATATATAACCCGCTTTTTGCAAACGACTCAAAATACATCACAGAAATAGGTTATGGGTTTAATCCAGGAATATTAAACCTGAAAGATGATATATATTTAGACGGCTATTGGCAAAGTGAAAAATATTTCAAAGATATCAGAGATACACTCATCAAAGAATTTTCACTAAAAACACCTGGGACTGCTTTTGAGGAACAAGCCCAAATTATAACTAATCATAATGCAATATCTATACATATAAGAAGGGGCGATTATGTATCAAATACTAGCTTGGCAAAAAATTATGGTGTTTGCGGTTTAGATTATTATATGGAGGCAATAGAATTAGTTACCCAGAAGGTAGAAAATCCGCATTTTTTTATTTTTTCTGATGATATCAGCTGGGCCAAAGAAAATCTTAAAATCACCTACTCACATTCATATGTATCAAGTGAATATATAAAAGATTATGAAGAGATAATATTGATGTCCAAATGCAAATACAACATAATAGCAAACAGCTCATTTTCATGGTGGGGAGCATGGTTAAACAACAATCCAAATAAAATAGTGATTGCACCAAAAAAATGGTTTAGGGATGAATCTTGGATTCCAAAGGATATAATCCCAGAAACATGGTTAAGAATATAGGTTGTTCAGAATTATGAATTACGAATTAAGAATTAAGAATATTAACTTTATAGACTTTCGACTTTATGGACTTTACAGACTTTAAAGACTTTATAGACTCAAACCTATGTGCGGAATTGCAGGAATAATATATAAAGAAAAAAATGTTGTCGGAGAAAATGGTGTGCAAGATATGCTCTCTACACTAAACAAACGTGGGCCAGATGAATCTGGCGTATTTTGTGACAAACAATGTGTGCTTGGTCAGACTAGGCTTTCTATAATAGATATAAATTCAGGACATCAGCCGATGGTAGATGAAGAATTATCTATCACTTTTAATGGAGAAATATACAACTTCAAAGAACTTAAAAGAGATCTGGAAGAAAAGGGTCATAAATTTAATACTCAATCAGATACAGAAGTAATCTTAAAAACATATATGGAATATGGCAACAAAACACCAGAGCACCTAGACGGCATGTTTGCTTTTGCAATCTGGGATAGTGCAAAAGAAGAATTATTTATGGCAAGAGATAGGTTTGGGAAAAAACCACTTTACTACACATTTGTTGATGGAAACTTTGTTTTTGCATCAGAAATAAAAGCAATCTTCAAAAATGGCTTAATTGAAAAAGATAAAATAAATACATCTGCAATTGATGATTATCTTCATTTTGGATACATAGTCCCAGATAAAACAATATATCAAAACATTCATACACTACTCCCTGCTCATTATGGTGTTATAAAAGACGGATTGATAGAAACGAATAGATATTGGAATCTAGAAAAAAAAGAGTTGGATGTAACATTTGAAGAAGCAAAGGCAAAAATAAAATCCTTATTAGAGAGAGCGGTAGAAAAAAGAATGTTGGCGTCAGATGTAGAGATTGGTTCCCTACTCTCTGGTGGAGTGGATTCAACACTGGTGAGCTACCTAGCTCAAAAGCACTTAAGCCAACCACTTAAAACATTTTCTGTTGGATATGAAGGCTACAGAAATGAACTTCCTTTTGCAAGAACCGCTTCAGAAAAAATAGGAACAGACCACCACGAACTACCGATATCTTATGATGTAATTAATGAATTAGAAAAAATTATCTCATACATGGATGAGCCACACGCGGATTCATCAAACTTCCCACAACACCTTATTTCTAAAATGACGGCAGAGCATGTAAAAGTAGTACTTACGGGGGACGGAGCTGATGAACTCTTTATGGGTTATGGTTGGTATCAACAAAAGTGGCATATGCCACGATGGAGAGTGGATTGGAAAATTTTAAATCCATTCCAAGCACACCAGCGAGCAATCACAATATTTAGAAAATATAGTAGAAATAAGTTAATAAAAACTCACAAAAAAATAGATTCTTCATTTATAAAAAAAATCATTGGCAGTCTTAGTGATTCGTTTTATAAAATCAATATATTTGACCTTTCTGTATATCTACCGGCTCAATTACTTACAAAGATTGATCGTACAAGTATGATGCACGGACTTGAAGCGCGTGCACCCTTCTTAGACACAGAACTAGCGGAGTATGTATATAATCTACCCAATGAATTTAAAATCTCTAAAACAGAGAATAAAATTATATTAAAAGAAATTTTAGCTGAGATATTTCCAAAAGAATTTGTATACAGGAAAAAACAAGGATTTGGTGCACCTGTTCAAGAGTGGTTGAAAGAAAAGAAAATGATAGATTTAGTGAACAAAACACTAGAGGGTGATAATCCTATGTATAATTTTATTGATAAAAAAACCACGCTAACTGTGCGTGATAATTTTTATAAAAATAAACGTAACCATGCACAGAAACTATGGTTGCTTCTTTCGCTCGGGCTGTGGTTTGAAAAACACTCTGGTACGTATTAAAAAAGTTTCTTTATTTGTTCGTATTCCTTAATTGCATTGCTATAATCTTCTGGACGACCAACATCAATCCAAAAACTATCCTCTTCGTGGACATAGACCTCTTCACCACTCTCTATTGAATCTTTCATAAGTTGATCGAATCCATATGGTGTATTTTTTGAAAGTCCATCAATAACGGCGCGGCTATAACAATTCACACCAACAGCCACATGGTAAGTGTGCGTTGGTTTTTCTATAAAATCCTGAAGTTTTCCCTCTTTATCAAAAGATAGTGTTCCAAACTCTATTTTCAATTCAAGTTTTTTTACTAACACAGACATTCTTCTATTATTATTCATATGCTCAATAAGAAAAACACCGTAATCTAGATCTGTTATAGTATCTCCATTAATTGTAAGAAAATGTTCTGGTAGATCTTCTATCAAAGTAAGGGGCCCGATAGTATTTAGTGGTATCTCCTCGTGTGAATAATCAATTTTTACACCCCACTTAGAACCATCTCCGGCATATGAAACAATTTGCTCTGATAAATGGTTAACTGCAATAGTTATGTGGTCGAATCCATATTTCTTCAACTGTTGAATCAAGATGCTTAATATAGTCTCACCGTCTCTGATTTCAACAAGTGGCTTAGGTATATTGTTAGTATGTGGTTGTAAGCGAGTACCTCTACCACCTGCTAATATTACTGCTCTCATATGCTATATATATTAGCCTTAAAGTGTTTTAAATTTTCAGCTTCAGAGTACCATTTAATAGTCTCCTCTATACCTTTTTCAAATCCAAATGTTGGTGTCCACCCTGTTAACTCCTTCAGTTTATCAGCTGATCCAATTAGCCTCTCAACCTCTGATGAATCTGGTCGCAAACGAACATCATCTGTTTCTACATTAATTTTACTACCAGTAATTTCAATTATCTTCTTTACAGTGTCCCCAATCGTAATACCAATACCTGTCGCAATATTTATTTCTTCTCCTGTTGTAGAATCTTTTTCTGCTATAGCACAATAAGCATCTACAGTGTCTTTTACATAATTAAAATCACGAATAGTATCTGTGCGTCCAAGTTTCATTGTATCTACGCCAGACAAAATTTGAGTAATAATGGTAGGAATCACAGCCCTAGTAGATTGTCTTGGACCAAATGTGTTAAATGGTCTAACAATTACAACTGGAACACCAAAGGATCTGAAGAAAGATTCTCCTATATGATCTGCAGAAATTTTTGAAGCACTATATGGTGACTGTGCCTGAAGTGGATGAAGCTCATCCATTGGTACATACTTTGCTGTTCCATATACCTCAGAAGTAGATGTAATCAATATACGCTTCACACCTTCTCTGCGAGCAGATTGTAATATATTAAGTGTACCTTTCGTATTTGTATCAAAAAATGAATCTGGAGCATCATATGAAAAAGGTATAGAAATAAGAGCTGCAAGATGAAAAATAAAATCACACCCTTTAACAGCATCATCTACAAATCTTTGATCTCTTACGTCACCAGCAACAATTTCTATCTTCTCTAAAATCTCCTTAGGAAAAGTATCGAGCCAGCCCCAAGAGTTGAAAGAATTATAAAATACAAAAGCACGAACAATAGCGCCTTTTTCTAGCAATCTCTCAACCAAATGACTACCTATAAAGCCATCTGCTCCAGTAACCAATACCTTTTGCCCTTTTAATTCCATAAAAATCTGATTAAATATGTTATATTTTAGCATATAATTTAAAAAACAAGGAAATAACAATGCTTTTAGAATACTTAGGGGCTTACAAAAACAAGCTTTCAAATAAGATAAATGGTGTAATACACATTAAAACCAGAGAAAATAAAGTTGGTTCTGTTTTACTTTCTTTTATAACTGGCCCATTTACACTTACTCCAAAAGAGAGATTCACCGATCCACACACAAATTATTGGGTATGCCCTGAAATAGCGAGACTTTTTCTGGAAAAAGGTTTTGATGTAGATATAATAAATTGGGATAATAAAACTTTTTTACCAAAGAAAAAATATGATGTATGTGTAGATCTGCAACACAATATAGAAAGGTTGGAGCCAGTCCTTGGAGATAAATGCAAAAGAGTAATGTTTATTATTTCATCATACCCAGAATTTCAAAATAATGCAGAGGAAAAAAGATTAAATGATTTATTTCAAAGACGAGGTGTTAGATTATCATTCGGTAGAAAAGAGGATTATTCAAAAAATGTCCAATTCACAGATTTTATAGGTGGATACGGAAACAAAACCGTACGTAGCTCTTATCCCGACTTTATTAAAGATAAAATAGTTCCAATTCCTGTTCCTTCAATGGACATATATGACGCTCCTAAAAATAAAGACTATGATAAAGTAAGAAAAAACTTTCTATGGTTTGGTGGAGGTGGTGCAATATTAAAAGGACTAGATTTGATAGTTGAAGCATTTGCAGATTTACCACAATTAAATCTCTCACTTATAGGACCAGCTCCATTTGAGGAAGAATTTGCAAAAACATATGAAAAAGAATTGAGTCTTCCAAATATTAAACGCCATAATAGACCAAGAATAAATGAGTCTGGTGTTGCAATGATAGACGATATACCCTTAGAAGACATAATAAGTGAATCTGCATTTGTTATTGGATTATCGGCATCAGAAGGTGGTGGTGCTGCGACAGTTCAGGCAATGCAATTAGGTCTTATACCAATTACCACACCTCAAACAGGTATCAATGAAGAAGCTCCAGGATTTGTAATACATGAACCAACTTTAGCAAATATCAAAAAACTTATACTAGAGGTGTCAACAATGTATGAGACTGATCTTAAAAAACTTTCTTATGATACGTGGAATTTCGCACACACAAACCACAGCAAGAAAGCTTTTACTAAAAAATTTAATGAGTTTATTGATCAGATAGTAAACACACAATAATGCAAGAACCTCTTATATCAGTGATAATACCGGCAAGAAATTCGTCGAATACCCTTCGAGAAGCGGTTTTGTCTATAGTCAATCAAACATATAAAAACTTAGAAATATTGATTATTGATGACTTTAGCACAGATAACACGCTTGAAGTTGCAACAAAACTATCGCAACAAGACCCACGGTTAAAAGTGTATTCTTCAGATTTGAATGACGATCAAAGATTTGACAAAAAACTCAACCGTAATATCAATGCAGGATACTCTGCTCGCAACACTGGATTTAGTCATGTTAATGGAGAGTTTATTACTTTCCAAGATGCTGATGATGTGTCACTACTAAATAGAGTTGAAATTCAATACACACTACTTAAGAAACATGACGCTACGCATCTATCTCTTGATTGGCAAAAATATGAAGAAAGTCTTATTGGGACAAGTATCGATTTAGAGTTATTCACTGAAGCTCTAAAAAACTACAAAACACCGAAAGATTTATACTCCATGGCAATTAGGTCAAAAGGTTGTGTTGCAAAAATATCAAAAAAACTTAATTCTTCAGTTCCATTTAATATAAAAAGAATGCGTGTTATTAATAAACTATTTTTTGGTACACTTGAAAGTTATCCTGGTGCCGGAAATAGTCCTTTGTTTAAAAAAGAGGTTATAGAAAAAGTACAATTCAGACCCTTAAGCGACAGAATATGGCCTTCTTTTATGGGTCGTGGTGCAGATAGAGATTTTAATTTTCAAGTTGCAGAGACATTTAAAAATAGCTACGTATTCAGCATTCCTACATATTTATGGAGACAAGAAACTCAAAATAAATTATATAAATAATGAAATTTAGCATAATCACACCTGTCTATAACGGCAGTCAATTCATTAGAGAAACTCTGGATAGTGTCATTTATCAAAAGGGAGACTTTGATATTGAATATATTGTTATTGACGGTGACTCCTCGGACAATACTGTTGAAATATTAAAAGAATATGAACAAGATATAAATACACGAAAAATTAATCCAAAATGTAACTCTTTAACATTTACTTGGAAGTCTGAAAAAGATAATGGTATGTACGACGCCATAAATAAAGGCTTTGCAATGGCTACGGGGGATATTTATGCATATATAAATGCTGATGACCTATATGAAGACAATTCATTCAATGTGATAAAAAAAAGTCTTGAGACATTCCCCGAAATAGAATGGGTAAAAGGGGTAACGTCATATCTTGAAAATGCCAAATACACAAAAGGTTCATGCTATATATATAATCAAAGATGGATCTACGAAGGGTACTACGGAACAATCGCTCCTTTTATACAGCAAGACAGTGTATTCTGGTCTAAGGGGCTTTGGAATAAAATAAAACCAATTGACACAAACCTTCGCCTTGCAGGTGACTACTATATGTGGACATCAATGGCTCAACATAAACCGTTATACTCCCTAGATGCAAAGGTGAGCATATTTCGAAAAAGAAGGGGTCAATTAAGTCAAGATATGGATTCCTATAGGATTGAGCAAGAAAGCGTGAGAATTGTGCATGGTATAGAAACATACGCCATAAAGTTATTTTTTATATTATCAAGAAAAATACCTTCATTACTCTCCAACCTACTCTATAGACTGTTTTTTATAGAGAAAAATCAACACTACATCTCATTCTCAAACAACACACCTATAAAAACTCAAGCAAAATCATATAAACTATAGATAATCATGAAAGAAATATTAAAAAAAATACCCTTCCTTAAAATTATTGTTGTCTATAGTAAGACCATTAAAAACAAGCAGAACTTCTTACAAAAGACACATCTATTCTTCAATTTTTTGAAAGACTTTTCTCTTTACAGCAAGCTAGAGAAAAATATCGAAATTAAAGCAAAAACTGAAGACCTATTCCCTAGAATATACGACAATACAGCAGATACAAAAATAGACCCAATATATTACCTACAAAGCACATGGTGCGCGGAAAAGATTTTTAAAGCAAAACCAGTAGAGCACTATGATGTAGGTTCACATTATTTAATGGTTGGAATCATTTCAAAATTTGTTCCAACTACCATGGTGGACATACGACCCCTCTCAGTAAACCTTGATTCTCTATCTTTCATAAAAGGAGACATAACACACTTACCTTTCGAAAACGACAGTATTAATTCCCTATCATCAATCTGTGTAATAGAGCACATTGGACTAGGTAGATACGGAGACCCTCTTGATCAATTCGGCACAGAAAAATCTGCAAAGGAACTAAGTCGGGTTTTATCTAATGGAGGAAGTTTATATATATCGGTACCAGTAGATTCTAAGAGTAAAGTTTACTTTAACGCGCACAGGGCTTTCACTAGAGATTATATATTGGGGTTATTCAAAGATTTGAATTTAATTGAAGAAAGGTATATATATGGAAAGCAGTTTTATAATGAATATAATTCAACAAAAGGTTTTGGTACTGGATTGTATTATTTTAGAAAATGAAAAAAATAGTAATACTACAACACGGTGGTGGTGAGCTTACTAATCAGCTTTGGAATTACATAAGTATATACGCTTATGGAAAAGAAAAAGGTGTTCCTGTGGTTAACAACTCTTTTTTTGAATACGGAAGCAATTTCTGTACACCCAAATCCCATCTTTCAAATTTACTTCTATACAGACCATTTAAAAACCACCTAAAGAGGCGCAACTCTTTTAAAAGACAGCTCTGGAGAAAGTTCTACAAAATATACGTATATGTAGTAAAAACTTTCAAAAAGAGCAGTATTGTCTCATCAGTTAACGGAAATAATGCTGTTACATACTTACCTCCTACAAGTACAGATTTTACAGAGCCAGATAAAAAAACCCTATATTTTGATGGGTGGCTTTTTAGAAACCCTGTTGGTTTAGAAAAATACAGAGAAGATATTTTGAAATACTTTAGACCTGCAGATGTTGTAATAAACAAAGTTGATAAATTTTTACAACCACACCTTGGAAAATACCTGGTTGGTGTGCATATAAGACAAGGAGATTACAAGGTCTTTAAAGGTGGAAAATACTTTGTAGAACAGAAACGTATACAGGAGATTATTAGTAAATATTTATCATTTTCTGGCAGAACAATAGAAAACACCTTTTTTATATTCACATCAGACGGATCAATAGAAAAGGATGTATTTTCTGAATTAAATTATACCGTTTCTAATATGGGCCCTGTAGAAGATTTATTCTTGCTATCAAAAATGAAAGTGGTGCTTGGCTCTGACTCAAGCTTTGGAGATTTTAGTGCTTGGTACGGAAACATACCACATATAGTATTCCAGAAAGAAGCTATGGACTGGGAATATTACAAAGAGAAGAATATCTTTTTTGAGAATAAATACTCCACAATGGTGCATTATTAAACTATAAATCTACTGCTTCTTGGCCCAATCAATATATCTATCAATACCTTCCCAAATTGAAACCTTTGGAGAAAATCCTAAACCTTCAGCAAAAGAAATATCTGCTGGAAATCTTTGAACTTCCCCTGGGCGAGCTGGTGCATTTACTATCTTTGAATCAAACTTTTTTGCAATATACTCAACGATATCTTTCACTTTAGTATTTTTTCCACTAGCAAAGTTTATAACCTGTCCTTTTAATTCTGGATGATTAAGCACAAGACTATATCCATCTACAACATCACTAACATGACAATAATCTCTCTCTGCAGCACCGTCACCAAAAATTGTTAGATTTTCGCCACGCATAGCTTTTGCAATCATTATTGGGATCAACGCACCAAAACGACCATTTTTCTGTCTTTCTCAGAAGATATTAAACGGCCTTACAATAGTCACATCAGTATCAAACGATTTAAAATATGAATAACTTATACGATCAATAGCTGCCTTTGATGCGGCATAAGGACTATTTGGTCTTAGTTCTGAATGTTCATTAAGTGTTTCACCCTCTTCCAAATCGTGTCCGTCGCCATAAACCTCACATGTAGAGGCTAGTATTAGCCTGTTATTATTTTTCTTTACCGCTTCTAATATATTATATCCACCAAGTATATTTGCATGGAAAAAAGCGAGTGGATCTTGGAGTGATTCATCTACATTTATTCTACTTGCGAGATGAAAGACGACATCGTGTCCCCTAACACTTTTATCAACTATTTCACTATCGGTTATACTGCCCCAGATGACGTTAACGGATTCTTTTATAGGGCTTATGTTTCTTTCTGATATGTTAGAGTATGTATTTAAAATTGAAACATCATGACCTTCTTTTAACATCTTTTCACTTAAATGACTGCCCTTGAAACCACCCCCACCTGTAACTAAAATTCTCATATAATCTTATTTAAAAATTTACAATATAAGACAGTATATCATACTAGATATGCCCAAAACATAGAAAATAAGATGAATTAGTGGCGTATTTTGAAGTTTTAATTCATAATAGGTTTTATGCAAAACACAATCAAAATTGTGTCAAAATTTATCAAAAATAGGTTTATGGAAATCAGTTTATTTCTTGTATTTATTATATCTTTTGCATCAACGCTTTTCTTGCTAAATTTTGATATAAAAGAGTTAAGTTCTTTCGGACCAACCGCACTAATTTATATAAACGGATTCAAAGAAGGTTTAATAATATCTACTTCTGTATTATTTTTTGCATTAATAATACTTTTATTCTTCAAAAAGAACTTTTTAATAATAATAGAAAAGGTAAATTTGTGGTTTAACAAACTAAGCCATGGCAAACAATATTTATTTATTCTTATGATTTGTGTTGTCTTCTCTTTTGCAGTTCACGGAGACAGTGTAATCAACGGATATTTTAATATGGATGATTTTGAAATAATTTCAATAAACCACTCTCACACGATTGGTGAATCCATACTAATACCACACGGAAATGACCACACAATGCCACTTTTTATGTTAGAAATGAGGGTGCTCGATTATTTCTTTGGACAAAATGCTCTACCATATAATCTATTTATTTTTTTCTTATTCTCATTAATACCATTTTTTATATACCTAATATTTGAAAGATTAAATTTCAATAGGATAAGTTTCTTTATTTTTTTAATATTGTTTAGTGGTGCAACTGGTTGGGCAGACTTAATAGGTGGCTTCAACATTATGTCCACATACATGCAAGCTATTTTGTTTTTCACAATCACAATGTGGTCATATTTAGAATGGCATACTACAAAACAAAACAAATTTCTCTTATTTTTTGGCTTATCTATTCTTGGCTCAATCACAATAGATCTACCTGGTATATGGGTACTTCCAGTAATTCCAGTCTGGATGTTTGTAGTTCATATAATTAAAGATAACCTTATCCAAATTAAACTTCAAAATATCATTAGTTTTTTAAAAAACAACAAACCGCCGTTATTAATTTTTATAACTACAATATTGCTTTTTTTAACATTTTTTATATTTACATTTACTGTAGTGCAGCCAAATACGTTTCTAACTGCCCTTGATGGTGGAGATATAGCAACAAACGATATTCGTGATAGTGGTTGGAAGCCAAGTACCCTATTACATAATTCAGTTTCAGTATTTTCATCAGGTGTCTCGCTAACATTATTCGCTCCAAATGCTGTAAAAATCCTATCTCACCCGTCACTCGTCGGAAGAGTCCAAAAATATTGGAGTTCATTAGAATTTTTAATTCTATTTCTAAATTTATTGTTTCTATTTTTTTTATTCAAAAATTCAGATAATAAGAATAGGAGATTATATATATTTTTGGCCAGTATATTTATGGTGAGCATATCTATGGTTGTAATAGCGCGCCCAAATCAAGGCATACTTCCAGATTTTGATTATAGATACGCAGGACCAGCTTTTTTTGCATATATATTATTCATCGCTTTAGCCTCTAATGTATTTTTAGTAAAAAACAAAGAAAAAACGCTCAAAATACTATTACCTGTAATTATAATAATATTTTCCATACAACAAGCATTCAGTTTCCAGGCTGTTAGAATAAGAGAAGAAGCAAAGCTAAGAAAATCAGCTATAGTTCAATTTGAAAAAACCCTACTACCGGAACTAGAGAAATTGAGTGAAAATAATAAAGACATAGTTATACCAAACCTATCAGGAGCACATATTTTTAATCTAATGTCAGGATATACACTTGCAGATTACCTGCTCTTCTTCAACAAAGGTATTGATATCAATCTGATACAAAACAAATACATGCAACCAGATGTCAAAACTGGAATAGTAGAAACTGTTTCCAGTATACGGGATCAATCAAGTATTGTATTTAAAGAGGCTATAAATAACTCGTCATTTATAAACAAATATTACACATCACAAATTCTGATGAGATTTGCTACATCTGAACAAAAAAGCCCGGATTTAAAATCTGTTTTAGCAAACGAATACGGGGATATCGTTATACATAAAAACAATTTTGATCCTGAAAAATTAAACGTTCTTGGATTTTATTTAACCACAGACGACGTACCGGGCAACTTAGAACTTTCTATTTCATTTAAAAATGAATTTAACAAAAAAGACGAGTCGCAAAATATAAGAATAGACGACTTCACTCCACATATATTAGAAAATAATAAACGCATTTATTATATAGAGACAAACCTATTACAAATCCACACGTACTCACTTTCAGCTTTAATATCAAACCTTAGACTTCATGTACCTGAAACAAAAAATGCCTCCGTTGAGGCATTGTATTTCAAGTAGTTAAGATCGCTCGAGCCAATCAAACTTATTTAAATACTCTTTGACACAAATTTCCCAATCACGAGTTAGATGTGGAGCAATTTTTTTTAACCTAATGTTTTGTAATATTTCGGAACGCGGGCGTGGAGCAAAAAAATCTTTTTCTACAAATGAAGAATCTACCTCAATAACCTCAACCTCATCTTTTATACCCAAATCAATCATCATTGCAACTGCTACTTCATAACGATTACATTTACCATCGCATGCACCATGATATATGCCATAATATTCATTGTCTACGAGAAAATGCAGCGACTTAGCTAAATCATAAGTATAGCAAGGTGTTCCAAACTTATCGTTAACAACATGTAATTGTTTTGAGCCATTATTTATTTGTTCAACTATCTTTTTTACAAACTTCTTATCTTTCTTGGGCCCACCACCAATCATCCAGCCAGCCCTTACAACGATAGACTTAGTTGCTTTCTTTGCTTCAAGCTCTCCTTCATACTTAGACCTACCATAAACACTAAGTGGATTTGGCTTATCTTCTTCTCTGTACGATTCTTGTTCCCCGTCAAATATTCCAGCAGTTGAGATATACACAACAGGTATATTTGCAGAGTTTGCATATTTAACCACATGAGTAACACCATTTCTGTTTGTGGCATAAGTTTCTTCCGAATTTAGCTCGCAATACTCCATATCTGTTTTAGCGGCTAGGTGTATTATGTAATCAGGCTTTATATTTTCAAGATATTCTGCAACAGCATTTGCACTAGAAACGTCCAAATATTCAAGCCAATCCTCATTTAAATCAATGTCCGACGCATAGACTTTACATATATCCTTAAACTCAGAATATACAGCCTCTCCAAGCATCCCACCACAACCAGTAATTACTATTTTATCCTCTTTGTTTATCATTGTGTATTGATTATAACACTCCAAACCTGTATTTAAACATATCTTTTATTGTATGCACTATAACACTCGGTTTTGAGCCGCTTGCCAACCCCTGTTCCCTTATATAATGCGTAACGGGAAAATGACTCACCACAAAGCCTCCTTTTTTGGCCTTCAAAATCATTTCTGCATCGATAAATGCGCTGTTACTTTTTATAATAATAGTATCAAGTACATTTCTTTTATAAATTTTCATAGAACAATTAATGTCTTTTGTATAAGTTAAAAAAAGAATTGTAATCAGTGTATTAAAACAAAAAGATTGAAACTTCCTAGAAAATGAAACTGCCTTTTTTGTTACATACCCACTAATAATGTCAGCATTATCAAGCAAGTGTAGGTTTGGAATAAATTCAAATACATCATACTGATGGTCTCCATCTGTATACATAACATAATCATATTTACTCTCCAAAAAACCAGTTTTTAGTGCACCACCATATCCTCTATTTTTTATATGATGGATTACACGCGTATATGAATAATGTTTAGCCAGATCATCAGCTACTTCACCGGTCCTGTCTGGGCTACCGTCTTCCACAATAATGATTTCAAAAATATCGGTAATGCTTGAAAGTAGTTCGTGTACTTTCGGTATCAAAACTGGTAAATTTTTTTCATCATAATATGCGGGGCAAAAGAAAGAAACGCTAGATAATTTTTTTATTGGTTTATTCATTATTTTCCTCCCTTAAGCCAAAAACCAATAATTTTTCTTATTATTATAAAACCATGTCTATAACTAATCTTTTTACCGGCATCTTTATCTCTAGGATCGTAAGAAACAGGAACCTCTCTCACCTCATAACCATCTCGAAGTAATGAACAAAGAAAAAGCATCTCTGAATCAAAGCCTCCAGCCTTAAAATTTCCAAATGTTTTTCTAGGAAATAGCTTGTATCCCATCAAAGTATCTGTGAGAGAGCTTCCGTATAAAATATTTATAAGTTTTGTTATTGAAAGAGAACCAAGTCTTGGTATAAGCTTACTCTTGTGTGTATCCAAACCAAGCTCTCTTGAACCCATAACAGCAACCTTATCCTCAATGGAGACATCATCCAGCGCTTCAAGCAATAAAGGGATTTCCTCTGGAGAACATTCTAAATCAGCATCCTGTATGATTGCAAAATCTCCAAGAGCCACATCAAGTCCAGCCCTTACAGCACCACCCTTACCAGAATTTTTTTCTTGATTTAGTACAGTTGCAACAGACTTGAAATTATTTAAAACTTCCTTGGTTCCATCGCTAGATCCATCGTTTACAACAATTATTTCAACATCCCAATTAACAAAAGGAACTGATAGTAGGCGTTCAACCACAGACCCCACTGTTTTTTCCTCATTAAAGGCTGGGACAATTATTGATAATTTTTTCTTATTTATAACAAACATAATTAAACTTCTATCTTTTGATTAAATATTATGAAACGATACACCAACAGGCTCCAGACTGCAATAAAACCAGCTGAAATAACTTGAGCAATTACAGGTGTCAAATGTATATACTCAACCATTACAAAAACCATTACTCCATTTGCAATAATATTTACAAATGCAATAATCACATACTGTAATATCTGTATCGATATTTCATCTTTAGACTTATCTTGAAATGTTATATATTTTTGTGCCAAAAAACTAACAACAACGGCAATCACAAATGCTAGTGTTGACGAAGCTATATACCACCAATTAAAATATGTTTCAAAAATATATAATAACCCAACATTGGTTGTAAATGATAATCCGCCAGCAAAAAGATACCGTATCAATAAAAATACTCTTCCTCTGTCTAGGTGATATGATTGGCTACGTATTATATGAACCGCTCTGTTTATTTTATCTTTTACAACCGGCATTTATTCTAAAAAATTAAGTATCTTTTCTCCATATTTATTCCAAGTATAACCCAAAACATCCTTTCGAGCTTGTTCTGCTTTGAGTATTGCTACTTCTTTGTTAACAAGGGTTGATAATATGGCATCCGTCATATCCTTAGGATCATCTGTTCGAATTAAAATAGCGTTGTCTTTGTTTAAAACCTCACGTATGGACGGTAAATCAGACGCTATTACTGGAACACCAGATGCCATGTATTCAAACATTTTTATTGGTGATGTATATAGAACAGATTCTTCACTGTCTTTTGTATTAGGTAAGAGCAATACATTAGCCGAACTCATATATGAAGATATTTCTTTTTTAGAAACATGACCTATAAATAATATGTTTTTAAGGTCTTTTATTTTTTCTTTATAAATCTCAATGTCTTCTTCATTCCCGCCAACTATAACAAAAAGAATATCAGTATTATTTTTTAGAATACGTGCAGATTCCACAACAACATCAATTCCCTTCCATTTATAAAGATGACCAACATACATTGCGATATTCTTTTTATCGTCTGTTGTTAACTTTTCCCTTATGCTTTTATCAAAATCATCAAAATCTTCAACATCAACACCGTTATGTATGACTGTGGTTTTTTTAAACCCTGCATTAAATAATGCGTCTTGTGTGCCTTTAGAATTACAAATAATAGGTGTATTTTTTGAAATCAATTTTGAGAACAATCCCTTTAGATATGACCAATTATGTGCGTTGTATACAACACTCTTTCCTCTTAGACGGAAAAGAAATACGGTAAATAAATCCCGTGTAATTATTGTGGTGTTTTTATCAACTTTCCTCATTAATAAATAAAAAGAAAACAAGAGAGTTTGTAAATAAAAAACAATAGAGCCTATATGTTTACTAAATCTTACAACATCAAAGCATGGTATTTCTATTATGTTGAAATTCTCTTCTAGCCCATAATACTCAAAAGCTGTTTCCTTTATCTCGTTTTTTCTATAAGGAATCCACAATTCTACATCCACACCAGACCTGGCCAAAACTTCACATGTTTTAGTGATTTGAAAGCCGTGGGCTTTTCTTGTAGGTATTCTAGTGTTAACTATGTATATGATTTTCATTTTCATCTTTATTGGTAGATTCTATAAACCCTATCAAAGGATACAAAGCCACTGATAGGATAATTGGGTTAACTGGCATTCTAAACCTACTGTTTACAGTAAGACCGTTTGAGGGTGTGGTTACAACAAAGTAAAGCACTGTCACGAGAGCAAATACGACAGGAGCTGTCATCTTCTTCTTATGCCAAAGTAAATATATACCAAACAAAAACATGAGTGTTACAATACCCCAGAATATTCTCATCAAAAGTACTAATACAAAGGGTGATTTGACGTGAACCCAAACAGTTTTTAAGAATTCTTTTGGTGTATCCATCAACAAAGTTATAGCTGGTTTTGAAAGCGATTCTTTTGGCGTAAACCCAGCATATTGCAACACAGACAACATGCCGTCATGTGTAAAAAAAGTAAAAACATTTATAGCAGACACTTTTAGTAAAGATAAGGGGTATTTTTTTAAAACATCAAATGCTTCTTTGTTAAATTCTGGCGCCGTGTGAACAGTCAATTTACTTACATCAATATTTCTATCACTTATAAATAACTTTCTTGCTTCATTAAAGCTAACACCGTTCTCTATAGACAACACAGACGGTACAAGCGTTACGTATAAATTGAGACTTGGCATAATAGTCATCCCGGGCACACCAAATACTTTATAGTTTCTATACAACCATGGTGATAAAACTACAACAAAAATACTAAGGAATAACCCTATGTGTAAAAATGTTTTTTTCAACCCAATTCTTTTTCTAAAAAACCACCACATAACAGGTATTAAAAATATGGGATAAAATTGCACAACCGTTTTTATTAAAGATGATGCTCCTAATATAATAGAGAAAATTATTAGATACTTGATATTTAAGTTCTCTATATATTCCATAAATACAAGACAAGCAAGTAAAAATAAGAAAATAAAAAGAGTCTCTGTAAAAAATATAAAAGAAAAGAATACAAAGTTGGGTTCTATCGCAATAAAAAATCCTACAAATTTTGATATTTTGTCAGAATCTATTATTTTTTTAGACAACCTTAAAGCTAGTATCGGTATAAACGCACCTATAATTATTTGCATAACAACAGCAAAAATATAGCCATTAAACAAAAACAAAGAGAGTGCCAAGAAAAGTGGGTAAAGTGGAACATGTATTGGACTTGGTGATAACCCGTCTATAGAAAAACCATTACCATGGTATAGGTTCTGACTAACTTCATAATACCAATCAGATCCATATATGGTTTTATCAAAATCACCATTATTTGCATCTAAATTAATATAAAAAAGAAAAATCCTTACAACAAGAGCGACGGCAAAAATTATTATCTCTAATTTATGTGTTTTTATAAAGTTTTTTATTTCGTTCATTTTTCTAAAATAAAAAAGTGATGATAATTTGATTGAAATGGCACGTAATCATTCTTAACAACGAAGTGTTTACTTAGGATCTCTTTGATCTTTTGTACAGAATAATCTTTTTTACCAATTTCCCAATAATGCTCACCATTAAATGTGTGTACAGGATGATAAGGTATCTTACAAGCAAACCTTATTTCTTTTAAAAAAGGAACCTTTACAGAAAACTTAATCATTGGGCCAAAATGAGGGAGACTTATTATTACATATTTTTTTGAAACTCTTTTCATTTCGGATAATGCTGTCTCAAAGCTTTCAAATGGTATGTGCTCGAGCACTTCAAAGGCACAAGCAATATCAAATGAATTATCTTCAAATGGAAGCTGTAAAACGCTACCAACAACATCAGGATTGAGGTCTTCTGCTATATCTACACTTGTATATTGTGTATCAGTATTTGTTTTTAAATAATTACCCAGGACGTTATCGCCAACACCAATCTCTAAAACATTGCCTGGTTTTAGTTTCAAAAGCTCATCAACTTGGTGAAAATAACTACTCCATCTTTCTGGATATCCGTATGTTTGAAAATCATAATGTTTTTTATCTACTTGTTTTTCCATGTCTATTTTTTATAACTAAGAATATCAACAATATTTTTTATTAAAATACTTACATTAAATTTTGCTTTTGTTGTATTAATCAAAAATTGTCTAATATCATTAACATTATCCTGTTTCATGAAATTAATAATTTTATTTGCCAACTCAGTCGAATCACCAAATTTAAAATGAAGTAAGTCAGAATACTCACCAAAATATTCTACAAAAGCTTCATTGCTAGTAAAAGGAACCACTCCACAAGCCATTGCTTCTATCACAACTTTATCTACACCGCCTGTTGGTAATGGGTTGATAGTAATATCTGCACGACAATACTTTTCTTTTATTTTGTGATTTGGAAAACTTCCATCAAAACTAATTTCATCTTCTAAAGAGTATTTATTAATTAATTCTTTTGTCTGATCCAAATAAATATAATCTGGTTTTGTTATTGGATCTCCTATAAAAGATACTTCGAATAAAATGCCTTTTTCTTTGAGAATACGACAAGCTTCTACAATATATTTTGCGCCTTTAATCTCACTTATTCTACCAACAACTAAAATCTTCAGTCTTTCTTTTAATGGCTCTCTATGATCACAAGCCAGACTTCCTACATCTATGCCGTGACCCATTACATGTAGTTTATTAGTTTTGATCTTAAAACTCGCGCCTGAAGCAGAAAAAATAACATGAACCAATTTCTCAGCAATCCTTAAAGAGGTCGTGACTGATTTGTGCGTATACCAAAGTGAAATTCTTTTACCCATAATGCGCCAAAAAATTCCACCCAAAATTACATAAACCTGATTCATGTGGACAAAAACAGAATCGTAATCATTACGAAATTTAAATATATATTTATAAAAACGATATATATATTCTAGTCTTGAAACACCCTCTTCTTTACCAAGAGAATATACTTGTACATTTTTAGGAAGATCACACTCGCCTTTTTCCAAACAAATCACTGTGAGCTTTTCTGTATGTTTTGCAAATTCTTCAACCCAGCGATGAAAAAACCCGAGTATTGGATCATTTCTATCCATCTTCTGTGTGATAATCAAAAGTCTCATTATTTCTTTACTAAATCATTCCACCCGTCAACAATATCTTTGTAATATTGCTCTTTTGTGGATACTTGCTCAAGAACCCGAGTATAGCACCTGAAACCCATTCCATGCACACCTACGTCATTAGACAAAAGACGGCTTAAGTATTCCTCAATACAGTCAGCGCGACCTATTTGGCAAACCATTGCATGCTGTGCGTGCACAAGAAGACCGCCAGAGCCAGCAATTCCTACGTCTGTTGTAACTATCGCCAATCTATTCAAAGACGCTTCTATCAAAGACATTCCATATCCCTCATAAAGCGATGTGTTTAAGAAAATATCAGAGCCTTTGTAGTATGAGTTTAAGTCATCCTGCCAACCTTCGAAAATGACGTTAGCTGATAGCTTATAGCTTTTAGCTTTTAGTTCGAGCGCTCTGCGCTCACGACCGTCTCCAACAATTACAAGGCCGGTTTTAGGATAATTTTTTACAACTTTGGCAAATGCTTTGATTGCGACATCAACTGCTTTTTCTTTTTCTAATCTTGAGGCAATAAGAACTATTTTTTCAAATTGTGGATATTTTGCTCGCAAATCAAAATTCGCTGGAGTATTTTCTATTACGTCTGCGTCAACAAAAATTGGTAAGATCTTTGGTTCTGTTTTTAGTTTGTATACACTGCCGTAAATAGAATCTTTAATTCTTTTGCTCACAACCCTTATACCGTCTGCATATGGTATTACTCTCCTTGATATACGAAGACGACTTTTGTTTAAAAAACCTTTCTTAAAATATGGACTAAGAAAATCTGTATGAATTTGTACCTGAAGCGGTATTTTAAAAGCTTTTGATAGTTTACTACCCACCAAACCACATTCAAAAGGGTCCTGACAAGTAATAACAAAGGCATTAGGAGTTAGCTTATAGCTTTTAGAGCCCAAAATACGATGACCAAGTTTTATAGCATCATGTATGTATAGCCAGCGACTGAAAGAATTTGTCGGATACAAAAAAACATTTTCTGAAACCTGAAACCTCGCACCTGAAACCTTGTGTTTTCTCGTAGAGAAAACAATTACATGTAATTCATTAAGTAGACCAGCATATCCAATAGCACGAGCTCTTACAGCACTTCCTTCTTCAAAAATCTTCCTATCTGTAGAAATCATCAGGACGCGAAGGCCCTGCTTAGTCTGTGCATCTACACTATCTTCTTTTGTTATATTTTGTTGGAACATGTTATGTTTATAAATTTTGAATTTAAAATTTTGAATTTCGATTCAATGTTTAATTTTTTAATGTTGAAACAATCTTACCAAAAATAAGGGTGAGCTCCTGACACTCTTTCCAAAGTGCTCTAGTCTCGTTTCCATTACCTGAAATAGCCGTATTCAACATCCTGAGCCAATGCTTGGTCTCCTGGGCTTCCTTTTTACAAATATGTATCTTATTCCTAAAATCCTTCTTTGAACTCGCCCCATTAGCTTCCATATAGTTAGCTCCTATACTTGTAGCGCTTCTAATTAATTGATTGATTATTGGTTTATTGATTGAATCCTGTTTTAAACCTTTGCAAAAGATAATAACATTTTCGCCAAACTTTGCAGTTCTTTCTTCTAGATCATAATTCTTTTTGTTTTCTAATTCATTCATCCCGTTTAGAGGCAAGTCGTGATCATAGCAACACCCTTGATTATTTTTTTATAAATTTTGTTTCGGCTTGTCTCCATTACATTATTTCTATTTTAATCGTGACCCCGACCTCTAACGGGATTCATTTGAAATTGATTAAAAATTCGAAATTCGAAATTTAAAATTCTGTTGATATTGCTTGACATTTCCCCATCTATTTTGTTATACTTCTAAACATCACGAACAGAAAGATCACCCTGATGAGGTTTTGTCCTCATTGGGGCCTTTCTTTTTTTGGACCTTGTTTCTAATATCTGCGACAAACCTTGTATACGATATAAAATCTTTCCGTTTCAAGAGTCCAGAATATTTTTTGTGATTAGGTGCCATAAATGCACGCAATTTGTTGTTTTCTAAAAGAAATTCAATAAGACAATGAAAATCACCATCACCTGTCACAATGAGTGCCCTATCAAAATCAGAAAAATGAATCATTGTATGTAAGACAAGCTCAGCATCAACATTTCCCTTTACTTTCCCATCTGGTAATTCTAGCGTTGGTTTAAATATACAAATGTATCCTGCCTCTTGAAGGTATTTATATAACCTTTCGTTTCCTTTTACATATCCAATAAAGAGAAATGCTTTTCTTATATCATATTTATCTCTGAGATAAACTCTAAACCGAACAAAATCAAGTTCCCATTTTTGATCAAGTACCCCAAGATTTAAATTCTGGCTATCTATGAATGCATAATTATTTTCCTTTTTTTCTTTATTTTTCTGCATTTGTATTTAATTGAATCTTTGTGTTCTAATAAAAATTTTATAAACAAAAGGGGACAAGGGTTTACGGTACATTTACGGACTTCCTCAGTACCAACCTTTATCGGGGAGTCCTCCCCCTCACCCCCTTTTATTTACAAAATAATATATTCATATTTTTGTTTTGCCTTCTAAATTATAGTTCATAGTCATTGAAAATTATGTAATTGAAAATTGATTGAAAATTGTAAATTGTAAATTGAAAATTCGTCTATCTCCTCGTGCTTATCTTCTCAAAGATTTTCATATGCTGATCTGTTATTTCTGTCCAACCGCGCTCTACCTTTATCGAATCAAACTTTCTTACAAACTCATTATAATTTGTTTCATCAGCAAGATATAGCATCTTTTCCGCAATATCTTCCACAAAGTGTGGGTCAATTTGAACGCTAAGTTCCGAGCTTTCTATTAAATAGTTTTCTTTTGTAAGCAAAATAGGAATACCTGTGGCAAGACATTCATAAAACTGCATTGGATAAATATCCGTCCAGCTTGGAAGCACCAAATACCGAGAGTCTTTAATGTAAGTATACATCTCCGAACGTCTCATTCTCGGTAAAAACTCAACCCTGTCTTCAATACCAAGCTCAAATACCAAATCGTGTATATCTTGCAAAATCGGACCATCACCAAGAAGCTTGAGTGTGTAGTCTTGTAAATCTGCCTTTGCAAAACCTCGTATTAAATTCTCGACATTTTTCATTACAATAAACCGCCCTGCAAAAACTATTTCTTTCTTTAAATCAGAACGATCTACTTTTGATATGTCGCTAGGGATTGGATTAAATATTGTATCGAGTTTTTCTGGTTTAAGGCCATAATACTCTTGAAACAGCTCTCTTTGTATTATGGAGTTAAATATTACCGTGTGTGCATGTCTAAAAACAAAACGTATTAAATAGAAAAATATTGGAAATTGTTTGTATATACCTTTTTCATAAAATGCCTTAAGTGACATTGGCTCGCCTCCCATCAAAAGATATCGCTCCCATATATATCCACCACCAACTCTTACCACGTATTTTTGCCTTCTTATCATAGAGGCAAAAGAAAGAGGCAGCCCGACAGTGAGCCAATCGAGCGTGTAAACCAAATCATAGTTTTTTACATTTTTCAAAAGAATGAAAAACATTCTTGTGTAGTTTGATAGCTTGTTGCTTCTCTGAACTCTCGTGAGTTTAAACGAATACTTTGAATCAAAATCATAAGACTTATTGTCTGACAGAGTTATTATGTCTACCTCAACACCACGAGAAACAAGCTCACGAGCCAGTTGTGGTGCGTAAGTGGCTGGACCTCCTGCGTCTGGCTCGAATATTCCACATGTAATCAATACCTTCATCCCGTTAGAGGTTTTTCGCGATGTATCTTTTGTATTTTGTAATATTTCTTTATTTTTTAAATCATCGTTCATAAAATGACTGTGTCAGCATCACGACCTCTAACGGGATAGTCCCGTTAGAGATAGGAAGCGTTTAATCCTGTTTTTTATATATTTCTTACCCATCCCCGATTTAAGATACAATTCTCTGGCCTTTGCATCCTGAAGATTACAACACGCTTCGTAATAAACAAGATTGAATGGACCACGTCCTTTTGTGTATCTAGATTTACCAGAATTATGTTCTTCCAAACGCTTCCGTAAATCAGAAGACACTCATGTATACATCTTCCCATCTTTAATACTAATTAGTATATATGTATAGTAAAACTTCTTCATATCTTTAACGGGACATTATCTAATTTTATCAGTAAAACGGCTTTGTATAAAGCTTTTTTTAATTATTTATTAGCGACGTAGGGCAGTTATAAATCCCCGCCTACGCCAAGGCTTCGACATGCAGGCCTGCCTGCCCTGCCTACCTGTATGCAAAAGTCAAAACCCAAAGCACGAAGCACGACCCCAGTACCATAAACTACGATTCGCTTCGTTTAGCTACGTGGCAAGAATCCGAAACAAATTCAAAACCTGCCTACCGCAGGCAGGCACGAAATTCAAATAATTAAACACGTTTTGAATTTTGAATATTTGAATTTAGATATTATTTCGGATTTCGATATTCGGATTTCGGATTTCGTATCCTTGATCATTTAGATATTGTTTGAAAATTATAAATTGAAAATTGAAAATTCTTTTCATCACCTATCACCTCCATTATGAATTTCGTCTATATACCACTCTACTTGTCTCTTGATTGCCTCTTTAAATGAGGTTTTGGGTTTGTATCCCAAGACCCTTTCTGCTTTATCAAAATTTGCTCGAGTATATTCCTGGTCACCCTGTCTTGGTTGTAAATGTTTTATTCTTGCAGGCTTGCCTATTATTTCCGAAACGATTTGTATAGCTTGTCCTGTGGTTGTCACCTCACCTCCTCCTATATTAAATATTTCACCAACACTCTTGTCCGGATTAAAAAGGGCCAATACAATCCCATCAACGATATCGCCAACATAAGTATAAGAACGAATATGCTCATCACTACCTTTGAATAATGGAAATTCTTCTTCTTCTAAAACACTCTTTATGAGCTTGGTGAAAAGCTTCTCTGGTCTCTCTCTTGGACCAATCACAGAGTAAGGCCTAAGAATTGATGCAGGAAAATTATGTGTCTTTTGATATTTGCGAATAAGATTTTCTGTCTCGAGCTTTGTATGTCCGTAGTCGGATATAGGGTTTGGCTCTGTCTCCTCATCTCCGTGTGCGTTTATACCATATACAGATGATGTGGATGTATATATAAAACATTGAAGAGTTTTGCTGTCTTTTAGAGCTTCCAAAAGCTTTTCTGTTGCAACGACATTATTGCGAAAAAATATATCCTTGTGGACCAAGTCTGAAAGACCTGGTTGCGCTGCACAATGCACGACATGCGTTACCCCATTTACAACTTCAGACAAATCATCTGTTACTAAATCAATCTCAAAAAACTTAACGCCAACGCGCTTAATATCATACACATTCTTTTCTTTTAGATCACGACTGTAATAATCAGAAAAATTATCAATACCAATTACTTCATGACCGTCTTTGGCAAGTCGCTCTGATATGTGTGAGCCGATAAATCCGGCTGATCCAGTCACTAGTATTTTTTTCTTATTCACTTCGTTCATAAATAATTTTAAATTTTGAATTTTGAATTTCGAATCAATTTTAAATGTAATAATTTAAAATTCGGTCATTATGTCATTCATTCGAAATTCATAATTCATAATTCATAATTCGCTATTTAATTAGCGTGTTAAACATCTTCTGTGACAGAGGACCCCAATCATATTTTTCTAATACGAGTGTCCTGGCGTTTTTTTGAATTAAAGCACTGAGAGTGTCATCGTCTAGTATTTCACCTATTGCACGTGCTATGTCTTTGGGGTCTTTTTTATTACAAAATAATCCTGTTGCGCCGTCTTTCAAAAAATCAGGAATACCACCCACTGGGGTCGCCACCACCGGCACACCAGCAGCCATTGCTTCAAGGAATGATATACCTTGCCCCTCAGACAGAGATGGTCTGCAAAAAACATCTGCAATACTCAAATAGTTTGGTATTTCTTCTTGCCCAACACCGCCAACGAAAATTATCCTTTCTCCTAACTCTAAGCTCTTAACTCTTAGCTCAAGCGCTCCGCGTTCACTTCCGTCGCCAACTATCACAAGTTTTGTGTTTTCGGGGAGATGCCTCATCGCATCAACCAAATCACCCACACCATTTTTCTCTACAAGGCGTGATGTTGTGATCACCACCTTATCATCCTCGACTATTCCCAATTTGCCACGAAGCTCGTGGTCTTTTCCTTTGTTGAAACGCGCGCTATCAACTCCGTTTGGTATAAGGGTTGTTGGTGCATTATTTGTATTTCTTTGTCCACGCAATATTAGATAGTTGCTTATTGCTGTTATGTGATCAGCCGAATTAAAAACCTTCATATATAAAGGACGTATTAAAAGCTTGTACAAAAACTCATTTCCAAAGACATATCTCTTTAAGTGGCTTTCCTCATCTCCTTCCTGAAGCGTAAGTACGAGACGAATCTCTGGGTTGGCTTTTTTAAATCGCGCGGCAGCAATGCTGGCTTGAGATGCCATCATGCACCAGATTGCGTCATAGTGGCGCGAACTCTGCAGAGTTCGCGCCTTCCCAAACCCTGTAAAAGGAATCATCCATTTATCAAAAAAACTACCAAATCCCACTCTATAAACATTCACATTACCAATCCTCTCAAATGCCTTATTTCTTATAGAATACCTTGGCACCACCATATCAAACTCGGCCTTATCGGCACCAATTCTGTCTGTAATCTCTTTTATTGCCACCTCAGCCCCACCTATATAAGGAAAATAGTTTGTTGAAAATATAAGTATTTTTTTATTCACTGCGCTCATAAAAATAATTTTGAATTTAAAGTTTTGAATTTCGAATCAATTTTGAATGTAATAATTTTCAAACGTCGTTTTAAGATTTAGATATTTGTTCGCCGGCTGGCGAATTTGATATTGTTTAGGATTTCGTGCTTAGTGCTTTAAATAAATTATGATCTCACCATTTCACTGGGCAAGCCCCGCCTATATAAGGAAAGTAGTTTGTTGAAAATATAAGTATTTTTTTGCTCATCCCGTTAGAGATAGGACGCGGACTGAATTAGCCTATATCCTATCTTGATTAAGTTGCTTATAAATTCGACCAATTATTTAATAATACTAATTCGTGTCCGCTATCTCTAACGGGACTCATAACACTGTGTATTATACACTATTGACTTTATACATGATGTTGTTAATATATACAAATAAGTGCCTTCGGGCTCGCCCTCTTTTAGAGGGAGAAATATCAAAAATCCATTAGAGAAATTCTTTGATGGATTTTTGTATTGTAAAAAAATCCTTGCCCATAAAATTTATTATTTTGAATTAATGTGAAATCCTATTATATGCCACAGTGCAGCAAAGCCGTCTCTCATCTTTATCTTTTTTCCCTCCTCAAAGGTTCTTGCTTTATAAGATACAGGTATCTCAATAATTTTCCAATCACCTTTAGAAACATGGTGTGTAATCTCTGGCTCTATTCCAAACCTATCCGCACCAAGCTTGTGAACAAATGAATCCAACACATCTCTTCTAATCACCTTATAACAAGTCTCCATATCAGTTAGCCTGAGTCCTGTAAAAATATTCGATACAAACGTAATCATTTTATTGTTAATAATATGTAAAGGATAATGCGAATCAAATCTATTCATATCCAAAAAACGAGACCCATACACCACATCAGCGTCACCCAAAAGTATTGGCTCTAGCAAAGATTCATAGTCATTTAGATCGTACTCCAAATCAGCGTCCTGTATGATCACTAGATCACCAGTTACATGACCAAAGCCAGTCCTAAGCGCCGAACCCTTACCTTGATTTTTATCTTTTAAAATAATCTTATATTTATTCGAATCAAGCGACTCGATATACTCACGCGTCCCATCTGTAGAATAGTCATCTACTATCACAATCTCTTTCTCTAGTGGAAGAGTAAGATTTTCCAACTGTTCCAAGACAAGAGGAAGGAGTTTCTTCTCATTATATACAGGTATTACTATTGAAAGGGTTTTAAATTTTGAATCCATACTTTAAAAAAATTTTCTTATACTCTGCCACGTCATTTCTAAGTGCCACAAAGCTCGTGCTATCAAAATACACAACGCTCCACCCGGGCTCCACAGCGATCATCTGTATGAAATTTTGCCCCCATGGCGTCTGATCAGTGGTACCAAATATAACATATTGTATGTCATATCGCTTCACCATTTCTCTCCACACATCAGGACTTTCTTGCATAGGTTTATACACCTTTTCAAAAAACTCCGCTGGATATGCTTCTGGTCTATTAT
>PCTT01000032.1:0-957 GCA_002771585.1 Candidatus Campbellbacteria bacterium CG22_combo_CG10-13_8_21_14_all_36_13
CAAAGCTTAATTCTCCTGTATTATCTTAGTCTGTTGGTTATGTCTACGGACTACTGACTATTAACTACAAACTAATAACATGGCTCAAAAAACATTAATAATTCTGCAAAACTCTGATACAAGAGAAACTTATTACACAAGAAGAAATAAGAAAGGAGAGAATGCAGATAAAAAAATTGAATTAAAGAAATATAGCCCAAAGCTTAAAAAGCACGTTGTCTTCAAAGAAGTCAAAAAGCTTTCTAAGAAGAAAAAAGCTGTAGTTTCAACAAAAAAGAAGAGTAAAGAACAAGGGGTTTAAAACCCCTTGTTGTCTCCTCGGCTCGTAAATGAACAAACAAAAACTTGTCCATTTCTCTCGCTCTACGTTTACAATAAAACGCCCCACACAGTTGGGCGGTTTATTTTTTATGGTATTATTGTATTTGTTTGGTCTTTAGTTATTGGGTCTATAGTTTAATTGGTAAAATTTCGGTCTCCAAAACCGACGTTCCAGGTTCAAGTCCTGGTGGACCCGCAATATAACAAAAATGTGTGCAAGCACATTTTTGTTATATTTTGCGAGGTAACCACCAGGACTTGAAAGCCGGAAGCGCGCCTCCAGTGGAGGATGAAGCGCTGAGGCGGGGTCGCGAGCACTTAGTATTTTTGGAATGAAATGAACAAAAATACTTAGTGACTCGTGACCAAGTCCTGTCTCTAATGGACCCGCAAAAAAAATTAAAAATAAGTAGTATTTTTGATTATGTTCTAAGTGACATGTAACCAAATCTTGAATAATTTTTCATAATATAAACCATGCGTATAGATAACGATATAAAATTAGATTATGATGACGTTTTGATAAGGCCAAAGCGTAGTTCTCTTACAAGCAGAAATTACGTTTCGCTTGAGCGAACACTAAAATTTCCACACGCAAAAACAGAGTGGAATGGGGTTCCTATAATATCTGCAAAT
>PCTT01000032.1:1017-31968 GCA_002771585.1 Candidatus Campbellbacteria bacterium CG22_combo_CG10-13_8_21_14_all_36_13
GCATTACACAAGTTTCATAAAATTTCAGACTACAAAAAAATAATTCCAGACTACACCTTTATAACAATTGGAATTACAAATCAGGATGAAGAAAAGCTAAAACAAATTGCAAAAACTCAAACACCAAAATTTATTTGTATAGATGTTGCAAATGGTTATACAGAAAGATTTGTAGCATTTGTAAAAAAAGTTAGAAAAGATTTTCCAAAATCTATAATAATGGCTGGTAATGTTGTGACCGGAGAAATGACAGAAGAGCTCATACTTTCTGGTGCCGATATAGTGAAGGTCGGGATCGGTCCTGGTTCTGTCTGTATTACACGAAAAGTGGCTGGAGTGGGGTATCCCCAGCTTTCTGCTGTAATTGAGTGTGCAGACGCGGCTCACGGTCTTAAGGGGCTTGTTTGCGCCGATGGTGGCACAAGGAGCTCTGGAGATATAGCAAAGGCGTTTGGTGCAGGAGCTGACTTTGTGATGGCTGGTGGTCTTTTTGCTGGTCACGATGAATCTGGGTTTAAAATAATAACAAAAGGAGGAAAAAAAATGATGGAGCACTATGGCTCAAGCTCAGTAAGAGCAATGGAAAAAAATAATGGTGGAAAAGCATCGTATCGAGCGTCAGAAGGGAAGGAGGGCTATGTTGAGTACAGGGGCCCTGTGAAAAATACTGTCGAGGAAATACTTGGCGGACTTAGATCGACTTGCACCTATGTTGGAGCATCAAGTATAAAAGAGCTCTCAAAAAGAACTACTTTCGTTCAAGTAAATCGTCAATTAAATAATATTTTTTAATTTCCGTGTTCGAGTTGCGGGACCATCTTTCTTGTTAGCAGCGGCGCTAGAAACACCGTCACAATACTCATCATTACCATTGTTGGAATTATTGAAGATTCAAATATACCAAGCTCAACAGCAGTGAATGCCACCGCAAGGGTGGTAGAAAGTTGTGGTATTGTTGCATATCCTATAAACAAACTTTCTTTTTTTGAAAAACCAGCCAACCTTCCACCAAACCATCCACCAAATATTTTTGAAACAATAAGCCCGCCAAGAACTATGGTTGTAAAAGTAAGAGTTGGTCCTGCGTTTAGAAATACGCTTATGTCTGTTTTCGCGCCCAAAATTACAAAAAATGTTGGAATAAAAAGCCCATAGCTAAGAACGTGAAGCTGTTCTTTTAGTTTTGCGCTTCCTATGTTTCCAGAAAGCACAACTCCAGCAAAGAATCCGGCAATAATTGGATGTAATCCAATGAGTTCAAATATAACAACCGTACCAACAAGCATAAAGAATACGATACGGAGTTCTTGTTGGAATGGGTCACCTTTTGATTTGTTATCTGAAAAAAACCATTGAATTTTTGGTAGTATCCATCTCATTGTCATAAGAGATGTAATCAATATAATCAAAAAGATTGGTAGTGGAAGTGATGTAAGCGGATCAACAGATCTTAGTAATATAGACAAAAGCAACAAGCTTGTCATGTCTTCCATTATGGTGGAAGCTATTATGGATTTTCCTATTGGTTTGTGTATTAAGCCAGTTGTCTCAAGGGTAGGAATTAATACCGCTATTGAAGATGAAATAAATACTATACCCAAAAGAAGTGACTGCACTAGATTGAATCCGACAAAATATCCTATACCGAGCCCAACAATGAAAGGGATTCCACCATTAAAAAAAGCCACAGTCATAACTTTTTTTGTGGAGTCTTTAAATGTGGAGAGGCGAACCTCAAGCCCCGCCATAAACATAAGGAATATTAATCCTATGTTTCCTATAAAGTCTAGAACTGTGCTTTCTGGTAGTAAATTAAAACCATGTGGCCCTATACTTATTCCACCAAGAATAAGTGTAATGACCCATGGCACATTAAATCTTTTGAATATTACAGAAAAAAGAACTGCAACAAATATTACTAAAAAGAAAGGATAATATTCTCCCATAAATTAAGGAATGAAATGACTATAATTTACAAGGGTCCCGTACTATTTTCAGCAAATTTTATTTAATAAACTGAAAATACAGTATTAAAAAACAGTTCTGGGGTTCCCTCCAGTCATATCTATATTGAAACACATAATAGAAAAATATTCATCTTATAAATTGTGTAAAAAATATCAAGGGTAGCCCTTGATATTTTTAAAACACAAATGTTATGATTTATAAATGGAAAGAAAAGTTAAATTTTCAACAAATGAGTATTATCACTTGTATAGTCGTGGTGTAGATCGTAGAAAGATTTTTCTAGATAAAAATGATTATGACAGATTTATGTCAATTCTCTATATAATGAATCAACCAGACCCATATCATTTCACGAATTTTTTGAAAGCACATAAAATCTATGAAATATATCAAGAAGAGAGAAAGAGTTCATTGGTAGACATACTTGCTTATACACTTATGTCAAATCATTTTCACATATTAGCATATGAAAAAAAAGAAAATGGAATAAGTAAGTTCATGATGCGCTTATTAACCGCGTATTCTATGTATTTTAATAAAAAATATGAACGTAGTGGTCCACTATTCATGCACCCATTTCGTTCACAGCATATCTCAAAAGAGTCACAATATTTATGGATATTTTCATATATACATCTAAATCCTGTCAAGATAATACAACCAGATTTTAAAGAGAAGGGGATTAAAAATATAAAAAACTGTGAAAAATTTTTATTATCTTATAAATATTCTAGTTATCACGAGTATCTTGGACACAGAAGACCAGAATCAATAATTATAAATACTTCTCTAATTCCAGACTATTTGTTGGATTTTAAATCTAATATTAATTCTTACAATAAATACTTAATAAATTAAATATCAAGGGTAGCCCTTGATATTTAGAGCTATCTATTACCTATAAAATATCAACAAAATATCAAGGGCTACTCTTGATATTTTGTTTTGGTTTTTATATTAAAATTATAGAGGGGAGCCCTCGGTAATTTTTTTAGTAATTTTAATTAAATAGGAAAATATTCACATTTTAATGTGCTGAAAAATTTTCGTGTTGTTTGATTGCTCTTGAGATTAAATGGTCTCCTATTTTGCCCCAATTAATATATTTTCTAAATTCTACAGTATCTATCAACTTTATTTTTGTTATATCTTCATCTGGGTCAGATACAAAGTTTCCATAAGGCTCTACTATACAAAATGATCTCGTCTGTCTAACAACTTTATTTGGTTGATAAATATCTTGATACCCGAGCAGTTCTTGGTAAAGAACTTTCATATTTGTTTCTTCATGAATTTCTCTAATTAGGGCTTCTGTATAAGTTTCTCCAAGTTCTATTCCACCACCAGGCAGACTCCAATATCCCTTTTTATCAGAATATACAAGAACCATCTTGTCTTTATAAAAGCAAAAACCGTGAACTCCCTCAAGTATTATATTACCGATATTTTCTAGTACATTATTAGAATCCACATATATTACATCGTAGTCGTCGCCCAAACCTCTTTCAATTTTAGATTCAATTTTCATTTTCTTTTTCTAAATCGAGACAAATAGAATTTATACAATATCTTTTTCCAGTGGTTTCTGGTCCGTCGTCAAAAACATGTCCTAGGTGTGAGTCACACTTTGCACAAAGTACTTCTGTCCTGTTCATTCCGTAAGCTTCGTCTTTTTCGTACTTAACAGCACCATCTATTGCCTGATCAAAACTTGGCCAACCGGTGCCAGAGTCAAACTTTGTGTCTGAAGAAAACAAAGCATTTCCACACGCTTTACATTTGTATTGCCCTTTTTCTTTTGTGTTTACGTATTTGCCGGAAAAAGGAGCTTCTGTTCCTTTTTCACGAAGTACCAAATACTCTTCATCTGTTAGTTTGTCTTCAAAACTATCTTTATCCATATATTATTCGCATGTATATGTTAATGATGTCTTTATTATTTCTTTTGGAGAAAATCCGTAATCAAAATCTGCACCAAAACCATCTTCTGGAGCAGGAACGATCCCACCACTTATCACTACAAACACTGGTGTATAAGGCTCTCTTTCTAAGATTATTTTTTCATATAAATCTTTTATATAAGACATATATTCATTTGTTCCTACAAGCCAATATTCATCACCCTGGCATGTTGTAAATGTGCGGGACTCGTGTCCAAAAACTAAATTTCCAAAGTACAACGTTTCATTCTTGTCGTTTATAAAGATTTGTATAAGATTACCGTCTTTTATGTATGAATAAATTGTTTTACCCATAGATGGCCTTGTAGACATAGGTTCGTCATTTTTTCTTTCAGCAAAATTTGCCATTATTATCCCGTGTTGAATATTTATATTTTGTGGTGATATCCTATCTCCCAGCAGTATTGCGTCTGTGCCTGTATATATACCGTCATTGTATATTGCAGCAACCAAATAGAAAAAAGTTCCGCTTCCACCAGCATTGTATGTGAGATATAGGCCAGCATCTGTGTCGCCATCGCCATCAATATCTGCATATATTGGTTCTCCAAACACATCAACTTTTATTTTTGAGGTAGAGTCTGGGGTTAAAATTTCTTCGTATTTACCATATTTTAGGGGGATGGGTGATCCATCAATTTTGTATGTTGCGTTCAGTGGATCTGTGTTTGTTGAAATTGGTATTTTGGGTTCTAGGTTGGCTTTTTCACCGATTGCAGAATAAAAGAAGACACCCAACAAGAAAAAGAAAACAAAAATTAAAATTATTAATATAATATTATTTTTTTTCATAGTAGATTGTTATTTCCAAGGCATCGTCATTTTCTGGTAGACCTGATGGGTTGTCTTTGCGAAGTATGAGGGAACCACGGTTTGAAACATTTAAAGTTTCTGGGGCAACTGTGTATTCCAGTGTTGCTTTAAATGGGACAAAGTCTTCTGTCATCCATGTTGATGTTTCATCATTTGGGTCAAGTATAGCTTCGGCATATCCTTCTGCGATAATGAGACCGTCCCAATCTGTGAGTATTACAGGAAATGTTGCTTCAAAAAACCAATATCCACGAGCTTGTCCTGTGATTATAAGTGGTGATGATACCGTCGCTTCTGGTAGTGGGTAAGTGAGTACTATTAAATCACTTTTATCTTTAGGATTACTTGGTGTGGTCGTTGCGATATCTTGTGAATCAGTTTGTATTGGTGTTCCTATCTGCATACCAAAAAAGATAAAGATAACAAGTATCCCAATAAATATTACTAATACAGAATAGAATGTATCTTTGTTCATAAATACATTATACCACGATATTATATATCACATCATACTTTTATCATGATGTGGAGATGAGTATAATAAATAAAATTAATGCAAAATATGAAAATACTCAATTGTTTTTATAAAACACACCACAGTTTTTCTTTTAGGGTTTTTGGTGTGGAGCACAAATAGGTTGCATTTAAATATAAATTCTATTATTGCAACAGAGAGCACAAGAAGTCCGAGTATCATCAGTCAAGGCCAAACTTTGACTATTTTTGTTATTTGGTTAGTTTATAAATATTTAGAGGGGTGTAAATAGCAATATAGCTAAGAACGATAATGCAATAAGTGCGAAGTATAGTATCGTACGCAAGAAATACTGCACCGCCTCTTTTCTCTGTCCGTCATAGAATAGGCGAAAGGGCTCATACCCAAAAAGAAATGCCATGGTTGCAACCGACAATACAAGCAGGCTCAGTATTGTCATTGGTATTAGGATTGTGCCTTTTTGATCCGGAGAATCTACAAAAGTGCTGATAATAAAAACAATGAGAACTATGTATAGTCCCGCAAAAAGCGCATTAAAAAATGGGTGTTTTTTCATATGGTTTATTATATCAAGATTTTAATTTATTTACTTAAACTCAAATAATATATCTCTAAAGTTAACGATTTGGTTGTTCTTGTCTAACTTTATTCCTTCCTGTTTATATAGTGCAAGTCGTTTTTCTCTCCACGCGCCATCAAGCCAGACACTTCCGTCGGCATAAACTATTCTGTGAAATGGTATGTCTTTTATTCCAGAGTTATACGCTTTTCCCAAGATTGCAGTGATACTTCGTGAAGCCATTGTTCCGCCACCTGCACCTTTTGCGATTCGGCCATAAGTGGTAACTTTTCCTTTTGGAATTTTACGAGCCATTTTGATCACCCGTTCACTGAATGTTTGCATGATAATATTAGTATTATATATGTTGTTTTTATTACTGCTAACTTTTTATAATGCAGACAAGTCAAATAAAGTAAAAAATTTTAGCGATGTGGGCAACCAGCCCAACAACAAGGTCGGCGCATTCCGCCCTTTAGCTTTGAGAGCGCTTTTTCAATACGTATATTCCGCGTTTCCGCTTTCTTACCAGATGTGACCCAACAGATCCACTCATTGCGCGCTAGTGGTGTAATCTCTTCCCACAATGCTTTTACCGTAGGTGTCCCTATTAAGGCCTTTCGTAAATCCTCTGGCAATTTATGTACCACACCAGATGAGATTTTCTTGCTTGTAATATTTGGTGTAGTTATTTTGGTGGGTTTTTTGTTCATTCAATATTAAAATTATATCTTCTTTTTAGCCAAAGGTTTTTTAAGAAGGGGATTGAAAAAGTGGAAAAAAGAGTTTTTACCTACACACTAAGTTTTATCACGCATATCGCTGGCCATTTCGAGTTAGAACCGTGTGTAGTCAAACCCTGCTTACTCCGTTTAGCTTCCTTTTAGTTCATCAAAACAACGCGTCTCGTGCGGCTTCAAGAATAGCAATATCCCGCGGCACCATATATTCTTTTGCTGCAATTTGCTCTGCTTTGCTTCTCTTAAGAATATCGAGTGCTTCGTTATACGGAAGCCACACCACCTCAAATCCTTCTGCAACTTCAGATTCAGTAAAGTCAGGTATTCCTTTTTCACCTACGACTTTGGCGAAGTAGCAATATGAAATTTGATGGAGATTAAAAAACCTGCGCCACTCATTCATTAATCCGATCTCACCCACGACTTCTACATCACATCCGATTTCTTCTCGACACTCTCGTTTGAGAGCAACCACTTTGTCTGTATCGTCATCCAGGCCACCACCAGGCAGCTTGTAGTAATCCGTTTTGGTGGCATGTAGAAGAGCTATATTATTTTCTTTATCCAAAACGACAGCGCGAGCAGCTTCTCTGGTCCCGTAAGTCTTTATCTCCTCTTCGGATACATTTTCGGGATTAAGTAAGGTGAGTTCTTTCATAAATTAATTATATCGCTTTCGGTGACTTTGCTAAGCACGTGCCTCGAGCGTGATAACCTATCACGAGTTGGCTGCGGGACTTGGAATCTCGATCTCTACGAGATCAGTACACCTTTCGCGTCTCACTTCATCCTTCTACAAGCTCAGGACTCGTTGCGACATACCCAAGGTCTTCGAGTCCAAGTCGTGAGGCAAGCAGATACCTCACTTCCCGCAGCAAAATACTCGCTACGCTCTTTTTGCTGCGGGACTTGGACTCGAACCAAGATAACATGCTCCAGAGGCATGTGTCCTACCATTAGACGATCCCGCAAAATTAGTCACTAGTTATTAGATTTTAGTCACATAGAATATAACACTATGTGACTATAGACTAGTATCTATAGACTTAAAACAGATTATATCATTATTCCGTTTTCGGCAATTCTAGAGCATCAACACCGCCGTAAAACGCTTTTTCTTTACCCGTCAGATATGCCCAACGCTGGTTACCATAGTCAAAATGCCACCACTCATTTTTGTTGATTGCAAATCCTTCATCCGTCATAACTTTTTGCAACATCATTCTGTTTGCCTGTATTTTTCTTGAAACTTCATCATCTTTGTCAGCATAATACGAAAGGAATGATCGCTCTGTTGTTTCATCAAATTCTCCTCCCATATCTAACTCAGTCCTATTCTCGTCCAATATTGTGAGGTCTGTTGCACCACCTGTATTGTGGTTTGGTGGGCGCTTCGGGTCGCCTGTTACAGGCGCGGCGAACTCATACGTCTCCGTCATTACCTGATCTTCATTCCATTCTGGATGTAATATTCGTATTTTACGAGCGAAGCCATCCACCATATTTTGTTGGGTTTCAACGCTTCTCCACGGATCATATATTTTAAAGTTATATCCCGTCGATAAGTTATTTTTTGCATTTACTAATTTGTCCGCAACAGTTTTTCTTGCAAGGGCATTTTTATATGTAGTAAAGCCACTAGTATAATAATTAAAACCTAACTCAAACCCATAAGATCCAAGATCCACTAATGGCTCGTCGTTTTCTTCTATTGGAATTACAAAGTATGGTTTATCCATAATTATTCTTTAGTTAACACCTCTATAAGCGATAACTCTATAGGTAGTGTTGGTATGTTTGAGTATTCAAAAGTGTTTGTTGCGATGAGGAGACTTCGGAGTAGGGAAGATGAAACTCCCGTTGTTTTTTCATTTGCGATGTTGTTTAAAAAGTTAAACATATCTTCACCAACTTCTTCTTTTATACTTTCTTGCATGTCTTTTGCAAATCGGAGTAATAGGGTATAGCGAATGTTTTGTATCAGTAGAGATATAAGCACTTTTGTGTTGTGTTCACTAGTGTTTACTTCTTGAAGCAGTGTTAGTGCTTTATCAAGTTCTTTTTTGTGAATTGACTCTATAAGTGAGCGGATGAAGGATTGTTTTGGTACTCCTGTGATTGTTTCAACGCTCTCTGTTGTAATCTTCTTTGTGTTTACTGATGAGATAATTTTTTGTAGTACGCCAAGAGTATCACGAAATGAACCATCTCCGAGTAGAGAAATGAGATCCACCGCACCAGCGTCTATTTTATAACCCTCCTTTTCTGCAATATTTTTCAAGTATTCTTTTAGTGTGTGTTCTGTGGGGCGACGGAAATGATGCACCTCACATCTTGAGACAATAGTCTCTGGTAGTTTATGAAATTCTGTTGTCGCAAGTACAAAAATTGCATGCTCTGGTGGTTCCTCCAGAGTTTTTAGCAGTGCATTGAATGCTTCTTTTGTAAGCATGTGCACCTCATCTATTATGTAGACTTTATATTTTGATTCAAAAGGAAGAGATTGAACCGCTTCGCGAAGTGCCCGAATATCATCAATACCTCGGTTTGATGCAGCGTCTATTTCATAAAGGTCGTTTGGACTCGTACCAATCTCTTGTGCAAGGATTCTCGCGATGCTTGTCTTGCCGGTCCCTCGTGAGCCAGTGAATAGATAAGCATGAGATACTGCTCCGTCTTTAATGGAGTTTTTTAGGATGTTTACCACGGCATCTTGCCCAACGACGTCTTTGAATCTTTGCGGGCGATATTTTCGGTATAGTGCTACGCTCATATGCATCAGTATACAGTATTTAGTATGTAGTATGAAGTATTTAAAAAAACAGACCAGCATCTCTTCGGAGGTGTGGGCTGTTTCTTTTTTTATCATTCTCTTTTGGTCTTTGTCTACGGACCCCGCCTTAGCGGGGCAAGATTTACAAACTTTATAGACTCTCGACTTTATGGACTTTATAGACTATCCTTTCTACCTCATCCGCATTCTCCGCTTCCATCAGCTTCGTACGAAGTTCCTTGGCACCGTCCCAGCCTGAAACATATGCTTTGAAATGTTTTTTCATTAACGCAAATGGTTTTCTTCCTTCAAATATTTTTTCATACAAATGCGCGTGTTCAATCATCACATTTAATCTCTCTTCTTTTGTTGCTTGATGATCTGTCATCGCCCAAGGATTGCCAAATATTCCACGCCCCATCATTATCCCATCGCACCCTGTTTCCTCCGCTCTCCTTACTCCTTCCTCTTTACTCTTTACATCTCCGTTTCCAATTATTACAGTATCCACACCCATCACATCGCGTATTTCTACTGCACGCGCAACAGCACTCCAATCTGCTGGAACTTTTGACATTTCCTTTTTTGTCCTTGCGTGGAGTATTAGCGCATCCACACCTTCTTCAAGTATTGCTGGGATCCATTCTTCAATTTCATTTTTGGAATATCCTGTGCGTGTTTTTACAGACACTGGAATCCGCCAGCTGGCGGATCCGCCAGCACCTTCTTTTGTTGCGCGGATTATTTCCTTTGCTAGTTTTTTGTTTTTTATTATCGCAGCACCCGCGCCTTGGTTGCATATCACGGCAGCGGGACACCCCATATTTATATCTACGCCATCAAACCCGCGTTCCACTGCAAGCTCTGACGCACGTCGCATAAGCTCCGGATCTTTGGAGAAAAATTGTGCAACAATAGGCCGTTCATTTTCTCCGTATATCAAATCTTTTTCAAGCGCGTCAAATCCACCTAAGAAGAGCCCATCAGCAGAAATAAACTCTGTCCACATTACATCGGGTCCGCCAAACGGCTTACCGTATTTTGCAAACATAGCTCTAAAAGGCGCATCAGTAACGTCCGCCATAGGTGCTAATGCGAAAAATGGCTTATTTAGTTTTTGCCAAAAATTGTCTGTCATGAGCGTTTGGATTCTAGCATTATCTTATTAATAAGACCATTACAGCCAAAACATCCATAGGACAATTCGGTAGAATTGTCCTATGGTATTGAGAGTTAATCCATTTTATAGAAGATTTTATTTCCAGAGCGCAAATCGATGTATTCAAACTTTATAATCCTCTGATCTAAATATTTAAAATCTTCGTGTAGAAGCGCTGAAGAAATATAATCATAAACAGCACCAAGTTCGTCGTCGTTGTTAAAAATAATTTTTCCATCGAGACCTTTTTCATTTTGTGGGGCAACAACTATTGTACTGTCTCCGTTTTCACCCCATTTGTATGAAATCGGATTTATACCTAAGTTTGGAATTGATGCTATAAAAAATGCTCTTTCCCTGAAAACTTTTTCTGGAAGATATCTTGAACCAACTGGGGATTCGTTTGTGTTTCCTCCGTAATATTTAAAAAACAAATTCCCGGAAAACTTCGGCGCGTCTGAAAAAACATATCCAGTGCTATCTATGAAATAACACTTCTCAACAAAAACCTCGGTTATTAATCGTCTACTCGTGCACCATACTCCTATTGGTTTTCTTTCCTCTATGTCTATTTCAATTGAATTTAAGTCCTTAAGTGATACATCAACCCTGCTACTCTGTTTAAATGTGTTTTTTATATCAGATACGATACCTCTTTTTGAGATTAATACAGTGTTATCTCTTGGAAATATAAAAAACAGCTTTCTATTTAATGTGTTTTCCACCGTCTCTAATACAGAAGACTTGCTCAAGGTACTAAGTCCACTGACTTCAATATTTTTTATTTTAAATTTTTGACCATAACCAACCCAACTAAAGAAAAGTATAATAAATAATAAAAGCACTAAAATAACAGCAAGTATTATTACACGCAGACTTTTCTGTTTGTCTCTGTGTTTTTTAGAGACAATTCTGTGCCTACCGAATAGCATGGCATTTTATTTTTTAGATATTTTATCTTTGCCGAAATAAGGCACCAAAACTTCTGGTATTTTTATTGACCCGTCTTTTTCTTGGAAGTTTTCTACCAAAGATACCAGGATTCTAGGTGTTGGGATTGCGGTTGCGTTTAAGGAGTGAGCATATACATTTTTACCGTCTCGTTGGTACCTTATATTAAACCTCCTACATTGAAAATCATGATAATAAGATGCACTTGCTATCTCTCTATACGTTTTTTCCATAGGGACCCATAGTTCTGTATCATATGATTTAACATGAGCGCCTTTTAAATCGCCTGCGCATATTTCTAATTGACGATAAGGAATTCCAAGCGATTCAATAAACTCTTCCGTATTTCTGTTTAGCTCTTCATGAAATTTTACAGACTCTTCATGGCTTGCTTCACATATGATAAGTTGTTCTAGTTTATAGAATTCATGCACTCTTATGAGTCCTTTTGTGTCTTTGCCATGGCTACCCGCCTCTCTTCGGAAACATGGTGAAAATGCGAGATATCTGAGAGGCAAATCTTCTTGTTTGAGTATTTCGTTTGCGTGTAGGCCCATCATTGGTACTTCTGCTGTTCCAGCAAGAAAGTCATTGTCTTGTGTTTTATATAAATCATTCTCATCTCCTGGTAAGTGGCCAGTTCCATAAAAATATTCTTTCTTTACAATCGTTGGAGCAATAAATGGTATAAAATTCTTACCTAAGAAAAATTTTTGCGCATAGTTCCATATTGCCCAAGACAATAAGGCACCATCATTTTTTAGAAAATATCCACGAAACCCATGAACTTTTGTACCTCGCTCAAAATCTACCATATCCAAATCGTTCATTAGTGTGATGTGATCCTTGGGCTCAAAATCAAAGTTTGGTTTTTCTCCCCAAGTTTTTAATTCAACATTATCTTCTTCGCCATCTCCAAGCGGTACAGACATATCTGGTACATTTGGCACCTGGAGCATTAGAGTTTTCCACTCCTCCATAACATCTTTTAAAAGTAGTTCTTCTTGCTGGATTTTATCTTTTAGTTTTTTCATATCAATTATGAAAAACTCACGCTCACGATCATCTTTAACTTTTGTGATTTTAGCACTTGCCTCATTTTGTTCTTGTTTTTTTGCTTCTACACTCTGTAGTATCTCACGCCTTTTATCGTCAACCTCAATCAGCTTGTCCAAATCAATTTTGGATTTTTTCTTGCGCGCGGCTTCTTTTACGATGTCTAAGTTGTCTCTTATGAATTTTATATCCAGCATACGAAAATTTTATATAGTAAGTATAATATAAGTATATATATGGAAGAGAATATTTACAAACTAGAATTTGCACAATTCCCGCCACTTTTAAAGGAAATTAACGACCCTCCAAAGACCCTATATCTCAGGGGCGAATATCCAGACGTTGTTCAAAACAAATTTCTATGTGTTGTTGGGTCTAGAAAATATTCAAATTACGGAAAAGAAGCCACAAAAACAATAATTTCTGGATTACGCGGATACCCGATTGTGATAGTTTCTGGTCTTGCTATGGGTATTGATACAATTGCTCATGAAAGCGCAATAGAAAATGGTTTAAAAACTATAGCGATTCCAGGTTCTGGTTTATCGCAGAAGGTAATATATCCAAGAGTAAATTTTAATCTTGCAGAAAGGATTATAAAAAATGGCGGGGTATTAATGTCTGAATTTGAGCCAGGTTTTAAGGCAACCCCATGGAGCTTTCCGCAGAGAAATAGAATAATGGCTGGAATCTCTCATGCGGTGCTTGTAATAGAAGCAAATGAGAAGTCTGGAACACTAATCACCGCACGACTCGCTTGTGAATACAATAGAGATGTATATGTTGTACCCGGATCTATTTTCCAAGAATCAAGCAAGGGGCCACACATGTTTTTAAAAATAGGTGCAACGCCAATCACGTCATCTGCTGATATTTTGAATGAGTTTGGTTTTGGTGATGGAGATAAGGAAACTAATAAACTTTTTGATGATGTAGAGCTAACAGACGATGAAAGAAAAATACTTAATATTCTTGATGAACCGACTGATAAAGAAACAATTATAGAAAAGGCAGGATTGCCTGTGCATCGTGTAAGTATTGCATTGTCGACTCTCGAAATGAAGGGTTTTATAAAAGAAAATATGGGTCAAATATTTCGCCTTTAAACACAAACTCCTTGCATAAAATGCAAAACCTATTTAGTATTACTCGTACATAGAAAAAATATGATCCCGTTAGTAATCGCGGACGCATACATTTATATATAGAATTATGAAAACAAAGTCGAATTTAAAAAAAAGTTTAACTATAGAACGAGGGCTAATTGGGTCCGCGTCCTATTACTAACGGGATGAAACTTTTAATTGTTGAGTCTCCCGCAAAAGCGAAGACTATTTCAAAATATTTAAATAATGAATACACAGTCCGAGCTAGCGTTGGGCATGTTCGTGATTTACCAAAAAGTAGTAAGAATGCGATAAATATAGAAAAAGGATTTAAACCTAATTATGAAGTTAGTCCCGGAAAAGAAAAAATAATAAAAGAACTGAAAGGTCTAGCAAAGGAAGCGGAGGAGATTGTTTTGGCTTCAGACCCAGATAGAGAAGGTGAAGCGATAGCGTGGCATTTAGTGGAAGCACTCAAATTGAATGGCGACAAAAGAACAAAAAGGATCACTTTCAATGAGATTACCAAGGAGGCTGTTTCTGAGGCGATGAAACACCCAAGAGCAATTGATGATAATCTGCGAAAAGCACAAGAAGCCAGAAGGGTGCTTGATAGGCTTGTTGGCTACGACCTTTCTGGTCTTATTTGGAAAAAAGTTCGTTACGGTCTTTCTGCTGGAAGGGTACAGTCTCCAGCTTTGCGAATAATAATGGAAAGAGAGCGTGAGATCAGGGCTTTTGTTCCTGAAAAGTTTTGGGTAATTACAATGAATGTGGGTCATAATAAAGACAACCTTTTACTTTTGTGTGATGAGGAGCCCAGAGACGAGGAAAGAGCAAAATATATATTGGAATATTCTCCAGAATCCAAGTGGAGTGTCGCAGATGTGGTAGAAAAAGAAGTAGCAAGAAATCCATATCCACCATTTAAAACATCTACACTACAACAGGCGGCTAGCACAAGACTTGGTTTTTCTCCATCAAGGACTATGGGAGTTGCCCAGAAGCTTTATGAGGCGGGACACATTACATATATGAGAACAGATAGTACAAACCTAAGTGCACAGGCGCAGTCCGCTATAGTGGCTCTTGTAGAAAAAAAATATGGTAAGGAGTATGTGCGAGCGACAAATTACAAAACAAACTCAAAGGGCGCACAAGAAGCTCATGAGGCAATAAGACCAAGCTCGGTAGATGTGGAGTTTGCTGGTAGCACAGAAGAACAAAAGAGATTATATAGTCTTATTAGAACACGAGCATTAACTAGTCAGATGACACCAGCCAAACTACTTCGTACAAAAATTATTGCTGGTGCAGACAACGAAACTCTTCCTACTTTTTATGTAAACGGTTCTCAAACAGTTTTTGCTGGTTGGCTTATTGCGGATCCAAAAGCAAGAAGTGAAGATGTGGAACTGCCGTCTGTGAAGGTTGGGGATTCTTTAAAATACATAAACATAGAATCTGATGGTAGGGAAACACAGCCACCATCTCGTTATAGCGAAGCTGGTCTTATTAAAGAGCTTGAAAAAAGAGGCATAGGACGTCCATCTACATATGCAAGTATTATGAGAACTCTTGCAACAAGAGGATATGTAGAAAAAGAGGGTCGCACATTAAAACCAACTGATACTGGTGATGTCGTGAGTTCATTTTTAGAAAAGAATTTTGCAAACTATATAAGTGACAATTTTACTGCAGAAATGGAGGATGAGTTAGATGAAATTGCTTCTGGTGAAAGAGAGTATGAGAAAACCTTGGGCGACTTTTATAAACCCTTCCATAAAGAAGTTAAATCGAAAGATGATATACCAAAGCTTACAAATCTAGGAGAAGCAGATTCAAAATATAAGTGTCCCAAATGTGATTCTTCTATGGTTATCAAGCTTGGTAGAGGGGGGAAGTTTTTGAGTTGTGATAAATTTCCAAAATGTGATGGGGCTAGAACCATAGATGGAGAAGTAATAAAAGATGATGAGCCAATAGGTGTAGACTCGGAAACAGGAGAAGACATATATCTTTTGACAGGTAGGTTTGGTCCTTATGTTCAGGTTGGTAAAAAAACAAAAGAAAATCCAAAACCAAAAAGAGCGAGTCTTGGAAAAGGTGCTGATATCTCGAGCATTACAATTAAAGATGCGTTACAATATTTAAGTCTACCTAGAGTGCTTGGAAATCATCCAGAAACAGGAGAGCCAATAACCGCGAGTAAAGGAAGGTTTGGGCCATATATAGTTCACCAAGGAGATTTTCGTTCGCTGAAGACAGATGATGTATATACAATCACGATTGATCGCGCACTTGAGATTCTAAAAGAAGAAAAAAAGAAGCGAACTAAGAAAAAATAATATGACACAATCACCCGAAGATCTGATAAAAAAAATAGAAGGTATTTCAAAGAAAGATGCAGATCTAATAAGGGAGGCGTACGGATTTGCAGAGAGTATACATGGAAATACAAAAAGGTATTCTGGTGAACCATATTTTAATCACGTATTTGAGACAGCAAAAACAATTACTGAGTTTGGTATGTCGCCAGACACAGTTATTGCTGGTCTTCTTCACGATTCAATAGAAGATGAAGGCGTTAGTGAGGAAGAGATAGAACGACGTTTTGGCAAAGACGTTTTGTTTCTTGTGGATGGTGTTACGAAACTTGGTAAGGTTCGTTTTCGTGGTGCCGAAAGGCACGTTGGTAGCTTGCAAAAATTGTTTCTTGCTACCACAAAAGATATAAGGGTTTTAATAATTAAATTAGCAGACCGTCTTCACAACATGAAGACATTGAAATATGTTCCTGATGGTAAAAGGGTAAGAATAGCAAAAGAAACAATGGAAGTTTATGCACCGATCGCTCATAGACTCGGTATGGGTAAGCTTACCGGCGAGCTTCAGGACTTGGCTTTTCCTTATATATATCCAGAAGATTATGAAAAAGTAAAAAAATTAGCAGAACCAAAAAGAGCTGAGAAAAATAGGAGTCTTTCAAAGATGCATAAAATTCTTTCTAAAGAATTAAAAAAAGAAAGAATCCATAATGTTCAGACTGATTATCGTCTAAAGCATCTTTATAGTATTTATGAAAAACTAAAAAGAAAAGATTTTGATATAGACAGGGTTTATGACATATCTGCACTTCGCGTATTGGTACCTACTGTTAGTGATTGTTATAAGGTGCTCGGCATAGTTCACAGTATTTGGCGCCCACTTCCCGGCAGGATTAAAGACTATATTGCGTTCCCGAAACCAAACGGATATCAAAGCATACATACAACAATTTTTACCGGTGAAGGTGAGATAGCTGAAATACAAATTCGTACATACAAAATGCATGAAGAGGCAGAGTTTGGTATTGCTTCTCACGTATCTTATAAACACAATAGAAGTGATATTTCAAAAATAAAATTACCATGGTTTGGCGACAAAGCACCAACCAAGAAAAAAGAAATGCCTTCAGAAGAAATACCAGAATGGGTGCGTGAAATAGCTTCTTCTGAAGATGAAATGCCAGAAATTGAAGAATTTTATTCAAATCTAAAATTTGATTTTTTTAGAGATAGAATATTTGTATTCACACCTCTTGGTGATGTCGTTGATTTGCCTGTAGATTCAAGCCCAATAGATTTTGCATATAGAATTCACACCGATGTCGGAAATCATGTTTTTGGTGTAAAAGTAAACGGTAAGATGGTTTCTCTTGATGAAAAATTAAACAATGGCGACATTGTTGAGGTTATAACAAAAGAAAAAAGTTCGCCTTCTAGGAAATGGCTAGAATATGCCCATACTGCATTTGCAAAAAGGCACATAAAAAACTATATACAAAAAAATAGAAAAAGAGATTAGTTGAAAATCTATAAAGAGAAGGAGCTTATTGAATATAAGTCTTCATCCGGATCGTTTTTTTCCTCTGTTTTTATTGGTGGTTCAGACATTGCATCTAGTGCATCCATGTCTGTTCTTTGTTCGGACAAAAAGAATAATTTGGGTCGCATATACGCAGCAGTAAGTTTGGATTTGTCGATACCGGAGTTATCAATATGATTGTTCAACATTTCTTCAGGATCTTTTTTCTGTTCACTATTTACTATATTTAAAATAGTTTCTAGATCGGAAGGAGAAAAGAAGTCTATTACTATTCTTCCACCTATTTCATTTTTTTCTATATGAACTCTTGTCCCGAGCGACTCAGCTAATTTTTCTTCCATTTCTATTATCGCCGGGTCAACTGTTCTTTCTTTCTTTCTTACTTTGTCATAGGCAATTCTTCTGGCAATATGCTCGGCCTCTCTTACCGTAAGTTTTTTATAAAGCATTTCTTTAAAAAGTGTCATTTGCTGTTCAGGTCTGTCTGTAAGCATGAGTATTGGTCTTGCATGACCTTCTCTGATTTGTCCTGCGACAATTGCATTTTGTATCTCTTCCGGAAGAGTTAAAAGTCTTATTGTGTTAGAAACATACTCACGGCTTTTGCCAACTTTTTTTGCTATTTCAACATGTTTAAAGTTGAATTCATCTGAAAGTTGTTTAAACGCTCTTCCTCTATCAACCGGATTAAGGTCTTCTCTTTGTAGGTTTTCAATTATTGCAAGTTCAAGTTTTACCCTTGCATCTTGATGTCCACTTCTAATTATTACAGGAACCAAAGAGAGTCCTGCGATTTGTGATGCGCGGTGTCTTCGTTCCCCAGCAATAAGTTCATAGTCTACAGAAATACCACCATCATCTCTTACAATTTCGTTTCTTGTTACTACAAGAGGCTGAAGTACGCCATATTGTCTTATGGACTCTGCTAAATCGTTTAATCTGTCCTGATCAAACTCTCTTCTTGGTTGATATGGATTGGGTTTTATTTTTTCAACCTCAACCCAAAAAATTGCGTCATTGTGAAATTCGCTCATAATATTATCAAATTATGTATATATTCTAACATAAAGAACTAATATAATTCCATGAAAATTGTTGATTTGTGGGGTATAATTCTGTAATCTTCTTGTATATTGCCGGAGTGGTGGAACTGGTATACACGCACGACTCAAAATCGTGTTCCGCAAGGATTGTGGGTTCGAGTCCCACCTCCGGCACAAAATAAAAAACATGCAAAAACGAGTTTTTAATTTATTGTGACAATGTGAAAAGTTGAGCTTTCTACATTGACAACCGCTGAACACCTGGTGTCTAAGAAGTGTTCACGGTTTGAATATTTTTATGTTTAGGTTTTATTATTTGTGTGCTATTCACAAATCACTGGCTCTCGAAGCAAATCCACCCCAAACATTTCTTTTATGGTTTCTTTGATTTCTTTTTCTGCTTTTTCTATGTTGTCGAAAGATGCTTTTCTTTCAGGGTTGCACAAAATAAGAGCATGTTTTTCTGATATATAGATATCTCCAAAACTTTTACCTTTTAGCCCGGCTTTGTCTATTAGCCAGCCAGCAGAGATTTTAAATTTATTATCTTGCTGTTGGAATTCTTTTATATCAGGATACATTTCTTTTAATTTTTTTAATTCCACCTCATTCACAATCGGATTTGCAAAGAATGAACCACAGTTTGGAACCTCTTTATAATCAAGCAACTTTGCTTTTCTTGTTGAAATGATCGCATCTCTGATTTCTTTCAATGTTGCAAATTCTATAGACCCGTTATCGAAATAATTTTGTATATCAGGATAATTTGGTATACTCGGCTCTTTTTTTGAAAGTATAAATCGGACTTTTGTTACTATGAATGCATCAGGATTTTTTTTGAATATACTATTTCTATATTCAAATTCACAATCTTTATTTTTCATCCAATGAAATTTTTCTTTTTCTTTATCAAAAACTCTAACAGAATCTATAACATCTTTTACCTCTACTCCATAAGCACCAACATTTTGTATCGGGGTTGCTCCCACTGTTCCTGGTATAAATGATAGAGCCTCAATTCCTGAATAATTATTTTTTATTGAATATTCAACAAAAGAATCCCAATTTTCTCCCGCACCCACTTCAATCAAAATAGAATTTTCGTCTTCTTGGATGGTTTCAATCTCTTTAATTTTATTTATTACAAAAAATACATTTTCTATATTTTCAGAAAAAATAGTATTTGTTCCGTCACCAATAATCCATGTTTTTAATTTATTTTCTTTTGCAAAAAAGACAATATCTAAAATTTCTTCTTCTGATTTCAAAAAAGTGGAATATTTTCCTACTCCTCCAATATACATTCCAGAGTGGTTTTTTAGGTTTATTTCTTGTTGGTATTTCATATTTAATGCATGTATAGTATATACGATGAAAAACATGAATGAAGCCCCAATAAACGATATAAAGATTAGTGGTGAAAACAAATTGCGTGGGCAGATAACAACCAATTCTTCAAAAAACGGCGCAACACACCTGCTTTGTGCCTCTCTTTTGAATAAAGGAACAACAACACTTCGTGGTGTTCCAAGAATAGAAGAGGTCAATAGAATCATAGAAATATTTGAAAGTATCGGCGTCTCACTTGAGTGGATTGGTGATAGGGATTTAAAAATAAAAACTCCAGAAAAATTTAATTTTGAAAACATAAATAGGGAAGCATCAAGCCAGGTCCGGTCATTTCTAATGGCGATGGGCTCACTTCCTCACAGAACAAAAGAATTCAAAATTCCACATGCGGGAGGATGTAAAATGGGCAATCGTAGTATTACAGCGTTTAGACATTCTCTTACAGCACTTGGTTTATATATTGAGACAAAGGAACATAATTATGTTATTAGTGGCAGTGATTTAAAGCCTTCAGATATTACTATGTATGAGGCAAGTGATACAGCAACAACCGCAACACTTCTCTTGGCCTCTTGTATAAAAGGTGAGACCACAATACGCTTTGCTCCACCAAACTATCAGGTGCAGGATGTTTGTTTTTTTCTAGAAAAATGCGGTGTGAAAATTGATGGTGTTGGTAACACAACAATGACTATACATGGTATTGATGAAATAGATCTTGATATTGAACACTGGGTGAGTGAGGATCCGATAGAATCCATGATGTTTCTATCGGCAGGCGCTGTCACTAAATCAGAATTACTTATAGAAAGATGTCCAATTGATTTTTTAAGACTTGAGCTTTTGAAATTGAATTTAATGGGTTTGAAAACAGAAATAAGCAAAGAATATTTTTCATATAACGAAAGAACCAAACTTGTTGATATAAAAGTTTTTCCATCTGATCTTGTGGCACCACATGACAAAATACACTCTCTTCCATATCCTGGAATAAATACTGACAACCTACCATTTTTTGTTCCCATTGCTACACAGGCCGAAGGCACAACAATGATACATGATTGGATGTGGGAAAATCGCGCAATATATTTCACTGAATTAAACAGACTTGGTGCCAATATAACACTTATGGATCCACACCGTGTTTTGATACAAGGACCAACGCCACTTCGTGGCGCACGTATTGTGTGTCCGCCGGCACTTCGGCCATCAATGATAATTCTTGTTTCAATGCTTGCTGCAAAAGGAGAGTCTGTTCTTCATAGTGTGTATTCAATAAATAGGGGATATGAAAATATTTTTGAACGTCTAAATTCTATTGGCGCAAATATTTCTATTTTGGAATAATGTCTAGTAAACCCAAAGTAATTGTAATAGTTGGACCTACTGCATCTGGAAAAAGTGATCTAGGCGTAGAAATAGCACTTCTAAATAATGGCGAGATTGTTTCTGCTGATTCAAGACAGGTTTATGCCGGTCTTGATATTGGCTCTGGAAAAATTACAGAAGAAGAAATGAGGGGTGTGACACACCACATGCTAGACATGGCTGATCCGATGGACAAATACAGCGTATCTGATTTTAAATTTGAAGCGGAACTTGTTCTTAGAGATATTCTAAAAAGAGAGAAGTTGCCCATTGTTGTTGGTGGCACTTTTTATTATATCGATGCGCTTGTATATGGGATAGATTTTCCAGAAGTTCCACCTAATGAATCTTTGAGAAAAGAGATTGAAGAAAAAAGTCTAGAAGAGTTGTTGGGGATTTTAGACACAAAGGATCCTTCCAGGGGCGAGAGTGTTGACAGAAAAAACAAGAGGAGAGTGATAAGAGCTCTTGAAATTATAGATGTTTTGGGGGTCGTACCGCCAAATACGAAAGAATCTAATTATGATGTTCTTTGGATCGGTATTGATACTGATGATAGTTTGCGTGATAGGATAAAAAAAAGATTGTATAGCAGAATGAAAGATGGAATGATTGCAGAGGTGAAAAATCTGCTTTTAAGTGGTGTAACAAATCAAAGATTAGAAGAGTTTGGGCTTGAGTATAGGTATATCGCTAGGTTTTTGAAAGGAGATATTACAAAAGATAAAATGGAGAATGAAATTATAAACAAAAGTTGGCAGTATTCTAGAAGACAACTAACGTGGCTTCGAGGAAATAAAAATATAAATTGGTTTAAGTTAGAAGAAAAAAATAAAATTTTTCAATTGATTGATCAATTTTTGAAAAGCTAAGGTTAAGACATCTTTTTATTAAAATAATTATTTTAATAAAAGGACATTCGCCCAAGGAAAAGCGGGGGTCGTTGTGACGACCCCCGCCGTATTGATTACCGAAGTCTGGCATGTTGACTTCAAAATCACTGTTGCTGTTGAAGTCTGCCCTGAAAGCTACGATGAGAATAGCGATGGCCGCGATAAGACCAACCTCTACAAACAGCGGGTAGCGAACACGGAGGTCCGCTTTTTCGTTTTTGTGAACATGCATAGTTTACCTCCATGCTGTCTTGTTTGATATGTATAGAACTATCTTCTCTAACTTTAAAATACTCTTTTTTTATGTCGTAAGCAAGAAACCCGTGTCTGATAAAATCAGACACGGGTTTATGAGAGAAACAAGCTCTTAGATCATTTGCCTAGATAATCTATGAAGATTTATTTGAACGGAATCTTTTGGAGACAAGAAACAATTTTGAGTTTGGTTGGTTTTTGGTTCCAAAAATAATCGGAGTTTTTCTTCTGTAATTTCTCCGCTAGATATTGCATAAAAAAAATCATCTAGCGTTTCTGGAGAAGGTGAGTTTTCTTTCCAACCTTCTCTCATTGATATCAAATTCGCAAAAACTCTTGAGTATTGGGCTCGAAGTCTCGGCGTCATTTTTTTGTCTGTTTTACACCTTGGGTCCTGTGACACTCTAATACTTTTTTAGAAAAAGTAAAATAAATCAAAATAAAACCTTATTTTAAGAGATATTTTTTAGTTTTCCACAATTAAGTTTTTTTTAAATTGAAAATCTATTGACAGTTTTTCTCATATAGTATAAGATGATTGAAGTATTCGTCAGACCTTTTCTTTCGGGATTTGGAATGGCGGGTACTATGAAAAGCGTCGCCTTCGGGTGGCGTTTTTCATTTCTAGTGATATTTTATGCACACCATCATACTTTCTTATTCTTTTTTAAATCTGTACAATTAAAATAGATAGGAATTTATTGTCTAATAATAATTTTTAATATGAGTGAAAAAAATCTACAAGAAAATATTGCCATTGTTATAACACTTGCTGTTATTGTGGTTTTCTTTTCAATGTCTGGCTTGATATCTTTTGATAAAAATTCTGGAATCAATTTGGCGTCCAGTATGTCTGGTACACAAGAAAATAATGTTGTTGGGGAAGAGGTTTCTCTTTTTGATGGTGGTGTTGTGTATGTAGACTCCGTTATTGGCGAGGGTGAAGAGGTTGTTTCTGGGTCTTTGGTGACGATAGAATATTTAGGTAAGTTTGATGATGGAACAGTATTTGATAGTTCTTATGAGAATGATTTACCAATAAAATTTATACCAGGTATAGGAATGGTTATTCCAGGATTTGATGCTGGTGTAATGGGTATGCGTGTGGGTGGAAAGAGAACAATAAGAATAATGCCAGAATATGGATATGGTGAAGATGGTATTGGTCCGATCCCAGGAAACGCAATTCTAATATTTGATGTTGAGGTTGTTGGAATTGAATATCCAAAAGTAGGGGAAGAGTCTGAAAGTCTATAAAGTCGAAAGTCCATAAAGTCTGAAATAATTACTCAGAAGACGATTTTCCGGGTAGTTTTTCTTTGTAGCAATTATAAATTCTGATATGCTGGTTTACATGTCGGCGATTGATTTTAAAATACAACACAAAATAGAGGGCAAGCTCGGACGAGCTGGGACTATTACTACAGCACACGGAGAGATTCAGACTCCCGCTTTTATTCCTGTGGGCACAAAGGCCACGATTAAAGCGCTTTTACCAGAGACGGTAGTAAGTCTCGGCGCACAAGCAGAACTTTCTAATACGTATCACCTTTACCTTCAACCCGGGGATGAGCTTGTTCGTGATGCAGGTGGGCTTCATAAGTTTATGAATTGGGACAAACCAATTTTTACAGACTCGGGTGGATTCCAAGCTTTTTCTTTAGGATCCGCGCTTGTGCAAAAAGTAAGCAAGTTCCAAATTGGAGGCGAAGAGAATTATAGGAAAAGTGATGATGAAAAAGCCCCCAAGAAAGCAACTGTCTCAGAAGAGGGGGTTATATTCTTCTCACATATAGACGGAAGTAAACATTTGCTTAGTCCAGAAAAATCAATAGAGATACAGCATAACTTAGGAGGGGATATTATATTTGCGTTTGATGAATGTACTTCACCAAATGACTCAGTAGAATATTTGAGAGAAGCAATGGGGCGTACACACAGGTGGGCAGAAAGAAGTCTGACTGCACACCAGTCATACAATAATGTAGAGGTTGGGCTCTTTGGAATTGTTCAAGGTGGAAATGATTTTGATATGAGAAAGGAAAGTGCAGAATATATTGGAGGACTTGGTTTTGATGGTTTTGGTATTGGTGGATCTTTTACTAAAGAGGATTTAAACAAAGCGCTTTTTGTCGTAAATGAAATTTTACCAGAAGACAAGCCAAGGCATCTCTTGGGTATTGGAAGCGAACCAGTAGATTTTTTTATAGGTGTTGAAAACGGGTGCGACACTTTTGACTGTGTTGCGCCAACACGAGAGGCACGAAACGGAACAATATATACTTTAGATGGGAAGATTAGCATAACCAATTCAAAGTATATTAATGATCTCACGCCACTTAGTGAATGGTGCGATTTTTTTGCAGGCATTACTTATACACGGGCTTATCTTTCTCACCTATTTCGCTCAAAAGAAATTTTGGCTTCTACTCTTGCGACAATAATAAATCTTCGGTTTGTTATAAAATTAGTTGATGATATAAGGGGGTCAATATTAGAAGATAGGTTTGAGGAGTTTAAGGGGGAGTTTTTAGCCCGTTATTATGGGAAAATTTAAACTACAATCAGAATTTCAACCGGCCGGTGATCAGCCGAAGGCGATTGCTGGGCTCATGAAAAGCATTGAATCTGGTAATAGACACCAGACGCTTTTGGGTGTTACTGGATCCGGCAAAACTTTTTCAGTCGCTAATATTATAGAAAAGCTAAATATACCAACTCTTGTAATCGCACACAACAAGACATTAGCAGCACAACTTGCAGAAGAGTATAGAGAATTTTTTCCAAAAAATGCAGTGCATTATTTTGTATCCTATTATGACTACTATCAGCCAGAGGCGTATATGCCGATTACGGATACATACATAGAAAAAGAAGCACAGATAAACAAAGAAATTGAACGGCTTCGTCACGCTTCCACGCAAGCACTTCTTACACGAAGTGATGTGATAATTGTTGCTTCAGTCTCGTGTATCTATGGTTTGGGTTCTCCAGAAGAATATGAAAAAGTGAATATGAAGATTGAGAAGGCGCAAAAAATCTCGCGCGGAGATTTTTTGCGCAAACTCATCGCCATATATTTTGAGCGCACAAATTCTGATTTGGAGCCAGGAAAGTTTCGCTCTATTGGCAATGTAGTAGAGATAATGCCCGTAAACGAAAAGATTGTTTATCGTATAGACATAGATGGTGATAGTGTTTCCAAAATACAAAAAATTGATGGTGTGACACAGGCAGTGATTGATGAGATTGATTCTTTCTTTCTTTTTCCAGCAAAACATTTCGTTACACCAGAAGCGGACAGACAAAGGGCGATTGAGGATATTTCTCTTGAACTTGAGATTCGGCTCAAAGAGCTTGAGGATTCCGGCAAAATTCTTGAAAGAGAAAGACTGAAAAGACGCACTCAATATGACCTAGCTCTAATTCGCGAGATTGGATATTGCAATGGTATAGAAAATTATTCCAGGCATTTTTCTGGCAAGAATATTGGCGATCCTCCAGACACACTGCTTTCATATTTTCCACACAAGAAGGATGGTACTCCAGACTTTCTTACCGTGATTGATGAATCTCACGTAACTGTTCCTCAATTACGAGGTATGTTTGCCGGTGATGCTTCAAGAAAAGACACATTAGTAGAATACGGTTTTCGTTTGCCGTCAGCAAAAGATAATAGACCACTAAAATTTGATGAATTTAATGAACGTGTTGGTCAGATTTTATATACTTCTGCGACCCCAAGTGATTATGAATTACAGGCAAGTGGAAGTGATGGAATAGTGGAGCAAGTGATAAGACCGACTGGGCTTATTGATCCAGAGATTGTAATAAAGACTATTCAAGAAGACGCGAGTGGGAAAAGCCAGGTTTATGATTTTATGGATGAAACACTTCTGACTGTAAAAAATGGTGGAAGGGTGATTGCTACGACACTGACGAAAAGAATGGCGGAAGATTTGTCTGACTTCTTAAAAGAAAAAGGCATAAAAGCAGAATATCTACATTCAGAAATTACAACAATAGACAGGATAGAAATTATCACGAATTTTAGAAAAGGAGAGTTTGATGTGCTAGTGGGTGTAAACCTTTTGCGAGAAGGGCTTGATATGCCAGAGGTGGAGCTCATTGGAATACTTGATGCTGACAAGGAAGGTTTTTTGCGAAGTGAGACATCCTTAATACAGACTATTGGAAGAGCTGCGCGAAATATTAATGGTAGGGTGATTTTATATGCTGATAGAATGACCAGCTCAATGGAGCGAGCTATAAATGAGACAAATAGGAGGAGGAAAATTCAGATTGAATATAACGAAAAGCACAGGATTACTCCACAGAGTATTAAAAAACATATTAAGGATATAAGAGATCAGATGTTTTCAGATCATGAGAAAACCGTAAATACAATAATAGGTATTGATATAGAAAATTTCAAAAAGAATCCAAAGAAATTTATTAAATCAAAAGAAAAGCAAATGTCTGATGTAGTAAAGATTTTGGACTTTGAGACAGCGGCACTTATAAGAGATGAGATAATAGAACTCCAAAAAATGTTGGAGGAATAAACCCGCACACTAAATTTGTCACTGTGATTTTATTGCATCACAATGAATACGTTGAAATTTTATATATCAAATAGAAACTAAAAAATACTTATTATTCCGAGAAATCACAGGCAATAGTGGCAAATTTAGTGTGCGGGTAAAGAAAAAAGGCGGAGTCTGGTGACTCCGCCTTACATCTCTTCCGTGACTAGACAGCGTCTGGCCACTCATGATGTTTGTTTGTATGACGCCCCCAGCCATAGAGACCAAGGAATCCAGCCAGTAGTCCCAAAAGACCACCAGCAAAAACTTTTGTAAAAAGATTCATAAGCATACTCATTGGGTGTTTTTCTGAATATATTGTAGTACGGATTTTTGATATATTAAAAATCTGTACCAAAATGTGAGGACCCTTTTGGCTTCTTCTTTGTAATAAAAAGCCAATCAATCAAGAGCAAAAAAGAACAAGCGATAAAATAGAATAAAAGAAAAACAGAGGTTCGTATTGGGTATTTATTTTTCATCTTATTGCCAACTGTCTTAGGTTTACAAAGAAAACGATTATTGATATTAGGCTAAGTAATAGCCCCAATAGCACACCCAAAATAGCTTCTATTAACATGTCGCACCTCAATATTTTTTGTTATTATTGACTCTGTCTTGCACTATAGTACTATTCCTGTTTCAGTTCAAGATAGTATATACCCATGCCACCAAGCATGGGGTTTAGATGTAAAAAGAGAATGGAGGACGAAGAAAACACAGATGAAAAAAGAGGCGAGCTATATGTAGAGAAGTTAAATCACTTCAGGTGTTATTTTTGTAAAAAATGGTGGTCTATAGGTGATGCACCAAAAAGACGTGGTTGGTATTGTCCGTGGTGTGGAAAGTATCAAGAATTCAGAATTATGAAGTAAGAATTATGAATTATGAATACGTTTTTTGTTATATTTGAAAATTTTTAAAATTAAAACATTGAAAATTGATTCAAAATTCGAAATTCGAAATTCATAATTAATCTGCCGGTAGGCAAGCTAAATACTAAATCATAACCATTAAATCCTAACAACAAACATGCAAGACAAAATTACAGTAAAAGGTGCTCGCACCCACAACTTAAAAAACATAACAGTTGAAATGCCTAGAAACAAAATGATTGTTTTTACTGGTCTTTCTGGTTCAGGAAAATCTTCACTTGCTTTTGATACTATTTTTGCAGAAGGACAAAGGCGTTATGTTGAGTCTTTATCTGCTTATGCTCGTCAGTTTCTAAATCAAATGCAAAAGCCCGATGTGGATGAGATTACAGGTCTTTCTCCAGCAATATCAATTGATCAAAAATCTAGATCAAACAATCCACGATCAACCGTGGCAACTATTACTGAAATTTATGACTACCTTCGTATTCTTTATGCAAGAGTTGGTACACCACACTGTCTTATTTGTGACAAACCAATACAAAGACTTTCTAATGAAGAGATACAAAAGATGATTCTTGCTGAAATAGATTCGTCAATTAAAAAAGGTGATACTACTCATGTGGAAATTATGAGCCCGATTGTTCGTGGAAGGAAAGGGGAATACTATCAATTACTATATGATCTTTTGGGTAGAGGATATACAGAAATTTTTGTAGACGGTATACACCACAATCTTCGTGAGCAGATAATTCTTTCGAAAAACAAAAAGCACGAGATAGATATTATTGTTGATAAAATACTTATTTCAGATTTTGCTACTGATAAAAAGTCAGCACAAGAAAGATTGCGTGAATCAATAGAAAAAGCACTTGATGAAGCTGATGGTCTTGTAAGATTTGTTTTTAACAAAGACGCACACCATACTGGTAAAAAAACAAATGAAATAGGAACTTTAATATCGTCAAAGTTTACATGTCCAAATGATGGATACTCTTTCCCAGAGATAGAGCCTAGACTTTTTTCTTTCAACTCCCCTTATGGTGCTTGCCCAGATTGTAACGGACTAGGCACAAAACATTTTTTTGGTGATGAGCCATGTGATACATGTAATGGTGCAAGATTGAGACCTGAAGCAATGCATATATTTATTAAAGAGAGAAGAGAAAGTGGAAGGGGGAAGGGTGATACGAATTCAAAAAAACAAGACGAAAAAGGGAAGAGATTTAATATTGTGAACTTCACAGATCTTTCTATTAAAGATGCATTAGAGCTTGTAAACAACCTTGATCTTACAGAACAACAAAAAGAAATTTCAAAAGTTATAACAAAAGAAATTGAGGATCGTATCAGGTTTATGAAGGATGTGGGTATTGAATACATCACCTTAAATAGGCGAGCCAATACTCTTTCTGGCGGTGAAGCTCAGCGTATTAGACTTGCATCACAGCTTGGTTCAAAGCTCGTCGGTGCTCTTTATGTGCTTGATGAGCCTACAATTGGTCTACATCAGAGAGACAACGAAAGATTGGTGAATACTCTTACAAACTTACGGGACATGGGAAATACAATAATAGTTGTAGAGCACGATGAGGATACAATTTTTGCCTCAGATTATATTGTAGACATTGGGCCTTTGGCTGGCATACATGGAGGTGAAATAATTGTAGCTGATTATTTAGCTCCGCTTTTGGAAGCAAAGACAAATAAGTCTGGATCCATCACCCTTGATTATTTAAGGGGCGATAAAAAAATTGAATTGCCAGAGGTGAGAAGAGAACGACCAAAGGGTGAATTAAAGATTAAAGGCGGTAATGTATTTAACTTAAAAAATGTGAATCTAGAAATTCCACTTGGTAGGTTTAATGCTATTACTGGAGTATCTGGCTCTGGAAAGTCGTCTTTGATGTATGAGATTATTCATAAAAATCTAAGAGCTCGTTTTGACAGGAGATATAGGACTGCGACAGTATATAATTGTAAAAGTTTTTCGGGGACAGAGTATTTGTCTCGAGCGATTATGATAGATCAATCTGCAATAGGGAGAACGTCTCGCTCAAACCCAGCAACATACACTGGTGCGTTTAATCATATTCGTGATTTGTTTGCATCTACATCTGAGGCTCGCGTGCGAGGATGGAAGCCTGGAAGATTTAGTTTTAATGTGAAAGGAGGAAGATGCGAGGCTTGCGAAGGAAAGGGAGAAATAGCTGTAGAGATGCATTTCTTACCAACAGTATATGTACCTTGTGATATTTGTGGAGGCAAGAGATTTACAAAGGAAACTCTAGAGGTGAGATATAAAGAAAAGAATATTTATGAAGTACTCAATATGACCATTGAGGAAGCCTTAACTTTTTTTGAAGATATACCAGCAATATACGACAGAATAAAAACATTAAACGATGTTGGGCTTGGATACTTGGTGCTTGGACAATCAGCAACCACTCTTTCTGGGGGTGAAGCTCAGCGTGTAAAAATATCTTCAGAACTTTATAGGTCACACGTACAAAAAACAATCTATCTTCTTGATGAGCCTACAGTCGGTCTTCATTATGAAGATGTAAAAAAACTTATTGAGATATTACAAAAACTTGTTGATGAGGGAAATACAGTGATCGTGATTGAGCACAATCTAGATTTGATTAAATGTGCGGATTATGTGATTGATCTTGGGCCAGACGGCGGAGAGCATGGTGGAATGGTTGTTGGCAAAGGAACTCCAGAAGAGCTTACTATTGAAAAAAAGTTTCCAAAGTCTTATACAGGAAAATATTTAGATAAGATTTTAACAAGAGATAGAAGAAAATAAGGGGTATTAAATCACAACGCAGGTACATCGCTAATAAAAAAGCGACCTCAGTCTAGAGACTGAAGCCGCGTGCATTGTGAAAACCCATCAAAGAAGTTTTTCTAAAATTTCATCCCAACTAAATACCCTTGTGATGTTCTCCGGCAGAGTTCCCTGATTCCATGGTGTATCAAACAACAATGCAGGTATCTTTTCTTGACACACTGTTTTAGCATGCTCTAATGAGTCGTCGATAAAAATGTAAATTCTGGGGTGAAATGCAACTCTGGTTGCTAATCACTTCAATATACCATACTCTCTCGACACTTCATTTGCGCTCC
>PCTT01000042.1 GCA_002771585.1 Candidatus Campbellbacteria bacterium CG22_combo_CG10-13_8_21_14_all_36_13
GTTTATAAAAATTACAGCAAAAGGCTCCCTGGTCGCATAAACATACTTTTTACCATGTCCCGCTTCTTTAGGTTTAAGCTCTTTTATACCGGATTCTTTTGTTCCATGATAAAGATATTGCATACAAAAATTATAGCAGAAGTGGCCAATGTCCGACTTTGACCAGAATTACCCCCTCAAGCGTTCTGAAACCAAAGAATCAAATTCTCGAATCGACTCACTAAATCCATTTGGATAATCTTCAATTAGCCAATTGCGCGCCTCAATAGGATAAACAATTATATATTTTAGCTCTGATATGTTGTACCAGTCTGGCTTATAGACATTGTCAGCTGTCATCTCGTCTTTCTCTTCCCCGTCACCAAGTTTTGGTTCACCACTTAAATATTTACATAAATAAAACAAATGCTCACTATATTCATCAGTAATTCTATATAACAATCTTTCTGCCCTTACAACAATAGAAGTTTCCTCTAAAACCTCTCTTTCTACCGCTTGATCCTCTGTCTCACCTTCTTCTACTCCACCGCCAGGAAATACATAATATTCTTTCCCTTTCACGTACCTATACATTAATAAAACCTTTTCATTATGTACCACTATTCCTATTGCGCGCTTTCTTCTCATACAAAAATTATATCAGAACTGGGTTTGACAATCCCCTTTTGCGCGTATAATCTGCAACCAGAAACCAAAACAAAGGTCTGACATGGAAAACAATAATAGTCGCATCGCCCAATTCTTGTTTGAAGTTGGCACAATGCGCAAAGTCGCAAGAATGCACAGACAAGTGCTTTTCACATATGACATGTCAGATAATATTGCAACGCACACATTTCGAGTCGCAATAATTGGATTTTTCCTTGCCAAACTCGCAGGCGCAGACTGGAAAACCGTTGTAATGATGTGTCTTCTCCACGACATGGGAGAGGCCCGTACCAATGATCACAATTGGGTTCATAAACGGTATGTCTCTGAAGACAGCGACAAAGTCCTTGATGAGCAACTTGGATCGTTACCATTCTCTGACCTCTTCGATATCGCCACAGAATATGAAAAGAGGGAAAGTCTTGAGGCGATTCTTGCAAAAGATGCCGATTCCCTAGATCAGCTACTTCTACTTCGAGAATATGCTTGGCAAGGTAATCGTGAAGCCCAAATTTGGCTAGACGGCAAAACCACGCCAAGACCTTACGCTCAGCTAGATCGGTTGAAAACTGATTGGGCTAAAGACCTTGGTCGAGCTATCTACGAGGAAAACCCATCAAGTTGGTGGGACAACCTACATACAAACGTGCGTCGAAGTTTTTAGCTCTACGTCAAAACCGGCAAATCCCTCTGGGATTTGCCGGTTTTTTGTTGGCTAAACGACAACTTACCACAGGGGCAACCCCCTGTGGTTAACTTCAAAACTTTGTTAGAACTGGGTTCTAACAAGACTAGAATTTATAAAAAATTGTACGTATAAAAAATACGGCTTATCTTATAGATTATAGGTAGTATCGTTTCTGAAAGAAATACTTTGAACAAAATTGCCATCTTTTGCGTATTTGAAAACAATTCTTACTTTCCCGACTCTTACCCTAAAGAGATTGTGTTTGCCTTTAAGTTTTTTAATATCAAATTTAGAAAAATCACCACCAAGAATTACATTAATAGTTTTTTCTATCTCATATCTAGTCTTCTTATCTAGTTTGGAAAGAAATTTATCAAGTTTATTCATCCAGCTCGTGATTATTTTAATTACTAATAATCTCTTTATGCATTACCAACAAAGACTAGTTGGTTTTATTTGTTCTAAGTCTCTTTAAGCTAGATAGAATATCCTCAGCTAGAACACCTTCTCCATTGAGTTCTCTAAAATCAATAACTGTTTCCCAAGAACCTTCATCTCCCCATTCATCAACCGGCGTAATTTTAAATATAGGCTTGGAACGGCGAAAAACAGTAAAAGACTTGCCCTTTCTTATTTGTTCAACATATTTTTCTGTATTTTCTCGTAGCTCTTTAAGGCCAACTATTTGTTGTTTATTCATCATATATAAAGATTATCTTAAGATAATCTTTATGTCAATGTTCTAAATACAGAATTATGAATTATGCCTGCCTGCCGGTACCTGTCTACCGATAGGTAGAGACAGGAAAATTGAAAATTCACCCCCATATCCCTAAACAAAAATCTTTTATGATTTTTGTCGGGCGACACAAAATGAATCAGTATTTCATTTTGGGTTTAGCCTATACCCTATTGGCTAGTGACTAATACAACTAATGGCCAGATCCTCGCCAACAATACCCCACCTAGACATTTTTCTATAAGTAGAGTACTATTGAAATATTACTGATAGTTAACCGAATTCAGCTTTTTGACCGAAATAATTTATGTTTTCAACGTTTTACAAAAAAATCGCTATAAATAAAGTCATGTTGACCGAATTTTCACAACTAATCGTTGGTGTACTTCTTTTTGATAGAACACTCGCTTTCAAGCGAATAACTACATAAACAAAGGCCAAAAAGTGAATTCATAAATTCACATATGCCATTACAAGCCATATTATTTCTAACAATCCTTTCAGGATTAGTTGGTATTGCCCTCGGATATTTCCTTCGATGGCTTTTAACTCTTGGAAAAAGAGGAACATTGGAATTGGAAATAAAGAGAAAATTATTAGACGCCCAAGAAGAGGCTAACAAAATCACAACAGATGCTGAAAAGAAGGCAGAAAAACTTCTTGAGGAATCTCGTCGTGAAGCAAAAGAAAAAGAAGACCAGTTCAAGAAAACAGAGGATCGCCTCATAAAAAAGGAAAGTTTTCTTGATACAAGACAAATAGACATAGACAAAGAAGTCGAAAATATAAAACAAAAAGCCATAGAAATAAAAGAAATACGAGAAGCGACTATAAAGAAAAATGAGGAAAAACAAAAAGAGCTAGAGAGAATAGCTGGTATGAATATGGAGGAGGCAAAAGAAAATCTTATAAAAATAGCTGAAAAAAACTATGAAGAAGATATTTTGATAAGACTCCAAAAAATAGAACAGACCGGTAAAGAAAAACTTGAAAAAAAGGCAAAAGACATACTAGTTAGTGCAATACACAGATACGGAAACGCTGTTTCGTCCGATGTAATGGCAACCAGCGTTAATATTCCATCTGATGATATAAAAGGGAAAATTATTGGAAAAGAAGGAAGAAATATAAAAGCATTTGAGCGAGCAAGTGGTGTAGAGGTAATAATTGACGATACACCAGGAACAATCCTTATTTCTTCTTATGATCCTGTAAGACGACAGGTTGCAAGACTTGCTTTAGAAAACCTTATTCTAGACGGAAGAATACAGCCAGCACGAATTGAAGAGTTTGTAGAGAAAGCAAAAAAGGAAATAAACGATATAATCAAAGAAAAAGGAGAACAAGCTGTGTTTGAGGTTGGCGTATATAACCTAGATCCAAGAATTATATCTATACTGGGTCGCCTATATTTCCGAACAAGCTATGGACAAAACGTACTTCAACACTCCGTAGAGATGGCACATATCGCAGGAATGCTTGCAGAAGAACTTGGTGCAGACGTATCTGTTGCTAAAGCTGGTGCATTGCTACACGACATTGGAAAAGCCGTGGATCATGAGATACCAGGAACACATGTAGAAATAGGAATGAGGATACTTCAAAAATTTGGTGCTGATCAAAGAATAATTGATGCAATGAAGTCACACCACGAGGAATACCCTTATGAAACAGTAGAGTCAATAATCGTACAAGTTGCCGATTCTATCTCAGGAAGCCGTCCTGGAGCAAGAAGAGACACAATAGAAAATTATCTAAAACGCCTTTCTGAACTCGAAGGAATAGCAAATCGCGTAAAAGGTGTTGAAAAATCATACGCTATTCAGGCAGGTAGAGAGGTGCGGGTGTTTGTTAATCCAGAAGAAGTAAATGACATAGAAGCTCGTAATATAGCCCGCAACATAGCCCTAGAAATAGAAAAGGAGCTAAAATATCCAGGAGAAATAAAGGTAAATGTTATACGAGAATCCCGTGTAATCGAATACGCCCGTTAGTTTTTTAGGATTTAGGGTTTAGGATTTAGGGTTTTTTGCCCCACAGAGCAAATGTGTATAACTATTGCACAAAATATGGCTTAACTATATACTATACTATGTAAAAACAAGGCTCTATTGATTTAGGGTTTCGTTATGAAGTATTAACAGGTCGTTTAATAGAATAACTAATATAATACTATGAACATAAACAAAGCATCTCTAGTAGATAAAGTTCACGAAGTGGTGGGCGGAACAAAAGTTCAAGCAGAACAAGTTGTAGAAACAATGATTAACACAATCGTTGACACACTAAAAAGTGGTGACGAGGTTTCAATCGCAGGTCTTGGTATCTTCTCAGCAAAAATGAGAGCAGCAAGAACAGCAAGAAATCCAAGAACTGGTCAACCTATTTCAGTTCCTGCTATGCGAGTTCCAAAATTCCGAGCAGCAAAAGCTTTGAAAGAAGCAGTAAGATAATACAACGTTTGTTTATCACACTTACAAAACACCCGCCATTCGGCGGGTTTTTTGTCTTTGGATTTTGTAATTTTGATTTTAAGTTTTTAACTTACCTATTATCTCCACTCCCTTTTATCTTTCCTCTCTTCTTGCGTGATTGGAGTTTTTCTATATTTAGTTTCGCGATATCATCCAAATCTAATTTAAGTTCAGTAGAAATTTGTGCCAAATACCAAAGCACATCACCAAGTTCTTTTTTTAACTCTTCCCTTCTCTCTTTGTCGATTTTACCTTCATTATCACGAATTACTTTTTTTATTTTCTCCGCTATCTCCCCCGCCTCACCCACCAACCCAAGTGTGGGATAAATAAAGTTTTTTCCTTTGTTCGGATAAAGTGCTGTCTCTCGAGATTTCTTTTGATATTCTTTAAAATTCATACCGATAGTGCCAGACCGCAGCTAGTACAGCGTGGACTTTTGTATTGTTTATAATTTCGCCTATTGTTCTTTACTTTTACCATGTTATTAGATTACGGTCGCGGGACACTATCGGGATTAATCTTAAATATAGACCCATCAGTGTTAGGTGGACTTTATGGACTTTATGGACTTTATAGACTAATTTAAAGAAAAACACCGCCACCTTTTATGGTTTTGGGGTTACGGCTCTGCTTCCGCGGGCTCTCCATTTTTGTGAATTTATATACCGTACACTAGATGGGGACAAATATTACGGGCCAGACTTGAATTGGTTTCTCTAAGCGATTCCGTCGATTACGCGTGATCTATGATCGACGAGAATAAGGCCCTGTGAGATACGGGCCTTACGTCCCATCTCTCTAATTTTACGAGCTTCTTCTCGCGCTAGTTCGCGCGTAAGGACGAAATCTTGAGAATGTTTTTCATAGCATTTCAAGATTTGGTTCCTAAGTGTTTTAGTTAAAGAGCACAGTGTGCACACGCGAAGGTGTACACGCCATGGTCTAATAGAAATTCTATAATATTTTACAAAAAAGAAAAGCTCTAAGTTAGAGCTTTTTATAAACATAAACCATTCAATGTTCTGTGTTTAATACTATTACAAACTAGTGCCTGTAATAAACCAATCTGGCGGAGTCTCAATTACTTCTCCATTAGAGTCAGTAAGCTTTTCTTCTAACGTTGCTCGTGCAGTATCTGGTAAATCAGCAAAATTTTCTCCTGACAAAAAGCCCTTGAAGGTTAGAAATCGTGGATTGTCTGCTGTTATTAACTCATACAACTCATCAATGTCAGCGCCAACATTAAATCGTTCCACGATGGTATTAAATAAATGCGCGTGCATGTCCCGTCCCTCAGCATAATATGCAGTTCCATCTCCTGTTTCACTTAACAAATCAACTAAAACATAAAATGCACGAACAGCCCTCTGTTTTTTAGTACCAACATCACTATTACCATCACGCTCCGCTATAAAAACATGATCTTTATCATTCGGCACTCCAAATGTATACAAAATATCATCCCGCACAGCTTCAAGAGACTCTAGTTCACCTCTAGAGTCTATAAGTTTCTCAACGTGCACAGCTTTGTGTAGTAACCCTTGTGGATGCATGTCGGGGGCTAACACTTTTTTACGCAGGCCATTTAACACTTCCAAAAACCTGACCGCGTGTTGACGTTCATTGTTATTTTCTTCATCACCCTGAAATTCGTGTTGTATAGAAAATGTTCTTTCCATATATTTTAATAATAACAAAAAAACCCACCGACTACCATCACGGTGGGTTTTTTAGAAGTTTGCACGTCTCCTCTGGAGTAATCTCACCCGCCATGAAACGACGAGAAACTTCTCTGAGAAACGCTCCTTTGTTCTCAAGATTCTCTATCTCCTCAGGAGACAGACACTTGAGAGCAAATGCTCCTATAAACATCGAAATGAAAGTTTTTGCTCTCATATTATTTCCTTTTTGTTGTACTTATCGACCCAGAATCATATTATAAAACCACCTCTTTGTCAAGGTGCTGCTTTTACAACATAAAATCCAGGCTTTCGACTGGATTTTGTTTATATTGTGCGCGGGTAGGGAGAGTCGGTCACAAGTCACTAAGTATTTTGGTTCATTTCATTACCAAAATACTAAGTGCTCGCGACCCCGCCTCGCGCTTCCCCGACCTTGGTCGGAGGCTTCGCGCGCTCCGGCTTTCGATTCTCCTGCCGCAGTCATCTACAACAATACCCACGCTCACGCATGGGTATTGTGTATATGATGTGCGGGTGCGGAGAATCGAACTCCGACTTACTGATTGGCAACCAGTCGTTCTACCACTGAACTACACCCGCATTTATGAAAACAATAATAGCAAACAAAAAACCATCCGCCAACTAGCAGATGGTTGTTTGTTTCAGCGTACTTTATTCTGCTGGTGTTTCTTCAGCTGAAGTTGGAGTTTCCTCAACTGGTGCTTCTGTAGATGCTTCTTCTGAAGCCTCAACAGGTGCCTCTGCTTCTGGTGTAGAAGTTTCCTCTACAACAGGTGCATCCTGAGACATAGTATCGTTTGCTGTGTTATCTGGTTCCATAATACTTATGTTAGGGTGATTAAAAAAGCCCCAGAGGAGCCATAAGAGTATGTTACCTTATAACCAAGATAAATCAACCCTGTAGCTTGTGAATTTTAGCATTGGCGTAGCCTGCACCTTTGGTGCGATGCGAAAATCTACTGCCTGGCAACCCAATTAATGTAAAGATATATTTATTCTGT
>PCTT01000018.1:0-147 GCA_002771585.1 Candidatus Campbellbacteria bacterium CG22_combo_CG10-13_8_21_14_all_36_13
AAGGTAATTTTATCAAGGGCGATGCCTTTAAACGCCCACACCAGCTAAAGCTGGTGGTTCTTCAATTAAAGATTAAAGCCCCCGTGCGACTAATGTCGCACGGGGGCTTGGTGAAAAAAGAACTTGATCATGGGGTCGTTACACTCT
>PCTT01000018.1:216-31774 GCA_002771585.1 Candidatus Campbellbacteria bacterium CG22_combo_CG10-13_8_21_14_all_36_13
TGTACGAAGCAAACCTGATGGGTCCATTTACAGGATCTTCCTTGCTTCGAACCACATGGGTCGCTCTGCAGCCAGATGTCCACGTTGGGGCTGAGCCATTCTCCATACCCTGAGGAGAGTAGAAATACCACTCATCCTCGTACAGAGGATTGGCTTCAGGTTCTGCGCGCATCACAGCAATGGCAACCTTGATGGAAAGCTCCCACGCGCGTTGATTCCACGCGTTTGAAAACTTTTCATCGTACTCACCAGCCATGTTTTCTGCATAGCGAGAGTTGCCGGTCTGCAGGCCCGAGTGTTGGCCTTTGTGATAAGCAACACCACAATACCCAGAACCGAAGCTCTTGGTAAGTGCATCGCTATTCTCCTCTCCAACAACACGATTGCGCGTAGCCCAAGCCACGAGTACTTTAATCTCTCGGATACTATCCTCGGAGTAAAGAACACGAGCAAGACACTTCACGCGATCACCCTCTGCCGAATTAACGAAGTCAGTTGCCTGATCTCGCGCCATCCACCAGAGTGACGGGAACGGATGATTCGAATCAGCAACCCTTGACTCTTCCGAAGAGTCGCCAAGCGATGCCAAAACCATTTCCCTATCCACAGAACCAAGCTGATCGGAGTTATTTTCGTCTCCGAAAATGTTCCAATCAGCTAAAAGTGAGCTTCCATAGTATGCAGGAGTATGATCGGTGAGCCTCACCGTCCAATAAACCAACGCACTACAGAAAATGGTGGCAAGAAGCGTGTAATGATAACCTTTTACAGTTACCAGACGAGCTTTTGCGTGCTTTCCCCAGAACCAGTCGTTTATAGACTGCCCAAGTGGATAAAGGAAATTGTTCCAAAACCACTTGAGTGCGATGGCGATGCCAAGACCAATTTTTGAAATAGTCCAAGCAATACCGTCGCAAACCCACGAAAAAAGCGTGAGCAAAGCTTTGCCAACAAAGTAGCCAAGCTTTGACTCTTCAGGAGATTCGACAACCTCCTCGAAGTCGTGGTAAACCACTTCTTCTTCGAGATCATCGTCAGCCTCATTGCAAAGCCTTTCGGCTTCACGACGAGCCCTTTCGGACTCGCGAAACTCCTTATCAGCGAAATATCTATCCCAAGAGGGATCAGCGTCCGCATCAAAGGAATCTTCTTGATTGTCATTGTGCTTGCCCATTGTTCTTTCCTCTTTCTTTTTGTTGATTGAGTTGCCAGAACAGCACTATATTTAATAATACATCATTTTACTTAATTTGTCAAGTATACTACGCATTTAAGCCATCTTTTGACAAATTTGACAAAATCTCCCTTTTATTACAAAAGTTGTAGAGATCTGACCTCTACAACTTTTGATTTGGTTTTTGAGATGGTTTTAGGGGTGAGATGTGTTTGTTTTTAGATCTTATTATTATATCTAAATATATCTAAATACATTAACCCTTTATTATCGGAAAACTTACGGTGAATTGTGTTCCAACCTTCTCTATTGAGTCTACAGTTATCTGCCCGCCCATTAGATCAACCATTTTCTTAGTAATCCATAGACCAAGTCCAGTGCCACCTATACCTTTTGTACTTTCATTTTGAATCCTATAAAACTTACCGAATAGATTTTTCCTTTCGTTTGCTGACATACCAACACCAGAATCCTTTACCTTTATCTCTAAAATCTTTCCGCTATCTTTCACCTCTGTAAATACTTCTACTGTCCCCTCTTTTGTATATTTAATTGCATTACCAATCAAATTGACAATTATTTGAGTAAACTTGTCTTGATCTATATTTATCAAAGGTAATTTATCCGAGTGTGGTAAATAAGAAAGAACAAGATTTTTCTCCTTTGCCTGAACAGTAAGATCCTCAACTGTTTTTGCTATTATTGGATTTACATCAGTTGGAGAAGATTTGACCTCGATTCTACCTTGCTCTATGCGACTTACTTCAAGCAAATCCTCAACAAGTAAATTCAATCTTTTGGCAGAAGAATTTATATTAGACAAACTCTTTTTAACTTCTTCATTGACTTCGCCAAAACTTCCTTCAAGAATTAGTGATGCATATCCACGAATAGCGGTAACCGGAGTCCGTAGCTCATGTGATGCCATAGAGATAAACTCATCCTTCATTTGATCTACTTCTTTGATTTTTTTATACAAAAGAGCGTAGTCCCAAAGCCGAACAGCTATAGCCAAAAATAATATTACAAATAAAATTGTTAGAATGAGAACATAAATAGAGGTTGTTCTGTTTTCAGACACCAGTCTATCAACAATATCAGAGGATAATTTCACAGTTAGAAGCGCTTCTTTGTGGCCATTAAAATCAGACATTGGCATCGCTATTAACCAAAAGCGATTTCCTGTATCGGGATTTATTACCAAATCATCTTCATTTTGAACTCTTACAAAATCTGTTGCAAGACCATCATTATCTGGCTGAGCCCAAGCTAAATCATAATATTCATATTTATAAAACTTATTTATATTTTCTGGGTTTGATGACGCAACAAAAATAAAATTATCATTACCTGGCTTCAGTACATTAATTTCCAAAATATCAGTACTTTTTGATGCCAACAGTTCAATTTTATTTTGAAGAATATCGTTATTATTTAAATCACTTTTTATAAGTGCATATATTGACCTACCAACCAAAAGACCATTCCTTTGTATTGTTGTATCAATACTTTCACTGTATTTATTTATTAAATATATTGTATTAAATGCAATAAAAGTTGGTATAAGAATTATCAAAAAAACCCCATAGATCATTTGAAACAAAACTCTATTTTTTTCTAAAAATTCTTTAATTTTCATTTATTATTGGCTCTTTTTTATTTTTTTCTTTCAAAAACAGACCAAATAAAAATACGGCAAGTGTTATAGAAATTATAGTTATAATAATATAAAAAGTCAGCATACTACCTGCGCCACCATCTGAAGTTGTCGTGTTTGCGCTAGCAAGATATTCGTCTACAGAAAAAGCTTGTGCTTCCTTTACAAAGAAACTAAGCAGGCCACTTTTTTCTACAACCTTGCCTGTATTATCGTTTATAGCAACATAAACCTCATGCTCTCCATCACTAAGTGGGCGATCTAACTCATATTGCCAATTACCATATTTATCAGTTTGCATTGTCACAACAATTGGTAGTTCTGAGTAAATATATAGAGTAACCACGCTATATGGGACACCAATACCCTTAAACACATAACCATTTTTATCAGATACATTACCCAAGGAATCTGTTTTTTCTATATTTGAAATAGAATCAATAATCATTTCTTCTGAAACCACGCCAGAGGTTTTTGGATGCTCCAATGTAGCACCAGAAACTAGAGCAACCTCAACCGGAGCAAGATCTATCGTCAAAACACCTTCACCACTCGGGTTTTCATTTGATTTAATCTCATCTGCATCATCAACACCGTCTCCATCAGTATCAGAATTATTTGGGTTGGTACCTATTCGTCGTTCAAAATCATCAGACAAACCATCATTATCAGTATCAAACATAATTGCAATTGGTGATGTTTGGACCAAATCTTCATCTTGGTTTAACGAGATTGTTTCATCTGTTTTGATTAAAGTTATTACTGTTGTAGTTCCAACAATTGGAACAATATCATTATCTTCGCCAAGCTCTTCCATCAAATTACCAATATTGATTGGTTTGTTTTCAAGATTCTTTACAACTTCTGCTATTTTTTCAAATTTTTGTTGTGTTGAAGTAATGGACCCCATATGTCTTTCCTTTATAACCTCAGCACATGAGTTTGAATCACCACATTTTATTTTTGTCTGATTATTTTCAAACGAAAAATCACGACAAGTATTTTGATCCACAACATCTGTGCCAACACATTGTTTGGGTAGATTTTTTTGAAACAAAAACCTGTCACACTCTTGTATACCAATAATTCCAGAATCACGACACTCTTTTGGTATCCTCTTTTGTGTAAGATATATATTACAATCGGATTCATTTTCTATGCCCTTTTCTTTACATTCATTTGGAAGATACTTTTTTGACAAAAAAGTATTGCATTCTTTGATTGTTTTTAACCCAGCTTCTCTACATTCTCCTTGAATCTGAGCTGATAAATCGGGGCTTATAACTGATGAAGATTCAATTGATGAAGTGGTTATTTTTTCAAACATATATTTCTTACACGCTTCGACGTTTAATATGTTTGCGTTTCTACACTCAGATGGAAGGTTTATTAGGAAAATATGTTTCTCACAATCCGCCTTTGTGTATATACCAGCTTCAATACATTCTTTTGGTGCTGTTTTTTTAAAGACGAATTCTCTACACAGAGATTCTGTCTTTATTCCTGCATCAATACATTCTCTAGAAATATTTATTATTGTATTTTTATACTCAACACACCGAGCTTCTGTCGTGATTCCCTTTTCTACACACTCAGTTGGTAACTTTATTTCCGATATGATTTTATCGCACTCTGCTTGTGTTAAAACAAGACGCTCCTTACATTCCTGTGGCATATTTTTACGAAACATAAACTCTTCACAACTTATTACATCTGTTATGTTGGCCTCACGACATTCCCAAGTCACAGTTGACCGAATCGTTGATGTATACATATCAGGCGATAAAGTTGCTACGGCTGTAGTTGTGGTTGTTGCTTTTACGGTCGATAAATTATTAACAGTGGGTGTTTTTGTTGTTGTGGTAATGGTTGAATTTCGTATATAAATATTTATTTTTTTACTCTTAATTAATTCTGCAGAACTAGATTTTGCTTCTGCAACAATAAAATATTGACCGTTTGAAAGTTTTTTGGTATCAAACTCAGACGTCCAATAATTTGCTTCTAATGCACGAGCAGACAATTCATGGACAACCCTATCAAAGCTAATCACTTTAAATACCATATTTGTTATAGGCATTATACTTTGGGCTTTTATACCAATCACACCACCCACCCCTGAGTCTTGGGTTGGTTTTATGATATTAATTTTTTCTTCTTCCATAATAGAAGAAGCGGTGGTAAGTGTAGATGTTGTGCCTATGTTTAATACATCAATAAATGGTTCAACTAAGGTGCTTAAGCTGTCAAAAAGTGGTTCTGACGATTCTGTTGCCGTAGTAACAGAAGAAGTGCTACCAGAACCCGAAGATGAGATTTGACTTGTTGTGGTTGGCTCATAGACATACACAATTCTTGTTGCAGTTGCCTTATTACCACTATTATCACTTGCGTAGTATTCAATCTTATTCTCTCCAACAACACTAGTATCTATAGATATGTTTGCGACACGTATAATATCCTTAGTGTTTACCCTTGCGTATAATACGACGCTTGATTGGTCATCAGTTGCAGAAACCCCAGGATCAACATAGGTCGCGCCTTTTTGTATTCGTATTGGATTATTGCCAAGAATTGTGATTGTTGGTGGTGTATTATCCTCCGGTGTAATTGATGTGTCTATTGATGCCGTTGAGTCATCCCCGCTTACACCAGAGGTCACAATAGAATCTACTGTGGTTGTGGTCGTGTCACCATCAGATGTACTCGCCGCAAATTGTCCACAATTCGGAATACCAAACTCTTTCCAATATGCTGTATCGTTAAAATGTGGGAATTGAGAGACTTGTGATTTGGGTATTAAACGACATAATTCATAAACCTTTTTTATATAATATAAATACTCTTCATCTACACGATTAAGTATCTTTGATTCAGTATATGTATCACTAAATCGCCAGGTATGAGAAATAAATGTTGTTGATGTGTCTGTTGTTGTAAGCGTGTTTGTGGTTATTGTATCTGCATCTAAACTTGAGACACCAACAAAAATCATCACAGAAAGACCTGTAAATATTGTTAAAAATAATAACGTTTTATTAAATCTCATTATATAAAAAATACAAAACCAATAACTTCATTAGACAACCTTATGTACCTTTTAATTATATGTTATAAACCCACTAAAACTAAATAAAACTGTTGAAAAAAAATCACCCCGACTATAAATAGTCGGGGTGATTTTTTATTTGTTTAAAATCCTTTGTCTTTTTTGAAACAATCTTTACATTTTAGATTGCTTGTGTCTCGTGGTTCAAATGGAAGTTCATTAATGTCTGTACCACAGTCACTACAACTCCAATTACCAGTAAACGTTCTTCTTTCTCTTCTGTCGTTTCTTTGTGGTCTGTCTCCTCTGCTATTTCGGTGACATTCACGACACATTAGATTGCTAGTATCTCTTGGTTCGAATGGAAGCTCTGTTATAGCCCCATTACACTTAACGCATGTCCAGTTGCCTGAAAACATTTTACGATCTTGATCCATTACATTTTTATTAACCTTTGCCCTTACTAATAAATGTTTTAAAGGCAACGTGCGACAATAATACCATAGAAACAAACACCTCACAAGCAACTTATGTCCACAACAAATTAATAAGTAAAATTGCTATATTTACTGTTGTCGAAGTCAGACTTCAATAACCCATATTGATAATAAAAACGTGGCTGACTTTAATGATATATATGTTTTTCTTACACCAAAACACAGAGAAAAACTAAACCCTAGCAAAACAAAAGCCATGTCGCACACGTAGTGCGATGAGACTTATTTCATTATAAAAATTTTAAAACAAGTTCAATCCTGTTTTTTCTTTTCTTAATTCTGCCTCACGTAGCGCCTTTTCCATAAATGAAACAGTTTCTACTGGGAAATCCCCAGTTGCAGTTTCCTCAGAAAGCATAACAGCATCTGCGTTTTCAAGCACAGCAATAACTACATCTGTGATATCAGCCCTTGATGGAGAATCGCTATTCAGCATAGATGTCATCATACCAGTTGCAACAATTACTGGTTTTTTATATTTATTTGCTATAGAAATCAGTTTTTCTTGGACAAAAGGTATCTGCTCGAGTGGAATTTCGTTTCCTAAATCACCCCTTGCTATCATCACAGCGTCTGACGATTTTATTATTTCTTCTGCGCCATCCACGGCAATCTGTCTTTCTATTTTTGCTATAATTTTTGCATTACCACCGCGTTTTATTATTAGAGATCTCAAATCATCAACATCACCTGGGCTACCAACAAAAGAAAGTGCTACATATTCTACATTCATAGAAACACCAAAATCTAGGTCATCTAAATCTTTTTCTGTTATTACCGAGGAAGACTTTGTATCGAATCTATGCCCACTTTCATCCGAATCTCTTGGGCCAGACAAATCCTGTATTATAGGTATTCTAATTCCCTTTTCTTTTGCAATAGAACGAATAAGCTCAATAGAATTTTTATGTTCATTGTGTGTTCCCCAGGAAAAGTTAATCCTGGCAAGATCCATTCCAGATTCAATCATTTTGGCTAAAACATCTTTATCTCTAGATGCTGGCCCTATCGTTGCTACTATTTGTGTTTCTGATGACATACTACATTCTTGAAATTTCTATTAACCTTTGATATTTAACATCTCTCTCTGGCATTCTTGGTGCTCCCGACTTTAAACCAAAGCAACCAAAAGCATATGCGAGATCAGCAATAAAATCATCCATTGTTTCGCCACTTCTGTGACTTACTATTAAATCAATATTAGCATCTCTCGCAATAGACATAGCGTCTAGAGTTTCAGTAATGGTGCCTATCTGATTTGGTTTAATAATAACTGTATTTATACTATCATTTTTTATTGCATTTTTTATTCTAGATTTATTTGTAACGGTAAGGTCGTCCCCAATAATTAACACATTTGGATTATTATTTTTAAAATCCCTAAAAGATTCAAAATCTTCTTCAAAAAATGGATCCTCAAAAGACCAAATGCCGTATTTGTTTATTAAATTTTTATACAAATCATACATTTCTTTTGAATCCAGACTTTCATCAGAAACATTATATATGCCACTATTATAAAAAGATGAACTTGCTACATCGGTACCCAATTTAACTTCTTCATCAATACCCGCCCTATCCACGGCTTCTTTTAAAATACTGAAAGCTTCTTCGTGTGAATCAACGTCAAATACAAAACCCCCCTCATCCCCTTTATCAATTTGGATTCCTTTAAAAGAATCAATCAATATTTCTTCTAAACTTTCTTGTATTATATATGCTATTTGATAAGCACGTTCCGGATTTTCTGTTTGTGGAATAATCAAATGTTCCTGAAAATCACTTCCATTCTTCGCGTGTTTACCTCCATTAATCAAATTAACAAATAAATATGGTAATGCTTTTGATGGCTCAATTTGTTTTAACTCACGCAAATATTCAAAAATCTCCAAACCCTCTGATGTGGCCGCCGCCTTCAAACAAGAAACACTAACACCTATAGTACAGTTACCACCAATTATATTCTTGTTTTCTGTACTATCTATTTCCAACATTATCTCATCTATTTGCCTTTGTTCAGTAATAGATACTCCCTTTAATTTTGGTGATAATACATTTTCCACAACATCAATGGCAGATTGCATACCACCATCACTATCTTTAAGTTCTATGGCCTCATGAGATCCGGTGCTTGCACCAGAAGGAACTTCAAACACGCCTTCATAACCGTTATCAGTGGTTGTAACAACTCTTATTGTAGAATTTCCTCTCGAGTCTTCTATTTCACTACATTTTATATTTTCAATTATGGCCATAAAAATATTATTTTTCTGATAACAAAATCATCAAATCAGAAACATTTGATTCCAAATCACCTGTAAAAATCAAATTGTTTGTGTATTCAAAAAGTGTATAGGAATCTAAGCAAACTTTGTGCTTTTCTATTTTTACTTCTTTTAACTCCAAATCATTCTTTGTATCAAAATCTATTATAGCACCAGCCGAATCAGTGTTGTCGTGGCCATCAGACGCAAAAGAGACAAACACATCACCTTTTTTTATATGATCAAGCATTTCCATAGCCAAATAATCATTTCTCCCGCCCTTTCCATCACACCCTTCTGGGATTGTAAGACTTATTTCACCACCAGCTAAAACCACCCTTCCGGGCTTTGATTTTTCAATTAAAAATTTTGCGGTTTCTTTTGGATCTCCGTATAAATTGTTGGCTACAATTAAAGAATCATAACCAAGTGCTTCGGCTTTTTCTTTCATTGCTTTTAATGCAACATTATTTGAAACAAGAACAATATTATTAACTTTTTCAAAAAACTTTTTGTCTTTTGGTGTTTCTATTAAGTCAAACTCACCAAGCGAATATTTTTCAATTATTTTCTGCGCGTCTTCTATGGTGGTTTCATCAATATATGTTGGACCAGAAGCAACATCAGGGTAATCATCCCCAGGGATATCAGAAAAAATAAGACCCACCACCGTGGCCGGGTATAGGGCCTTTGCAAGGCCTCCACCTTTTAAGTCTGATATATGTTTTCGTACTGTGTTTAACTCACTTATATCTCCCCCAGATTTTAGAAATTTGTTATACAACCTTTCTCCTTGTTTATGTTCTACAGAAGACCCGCAAAGTAATGCACTCCCACCACCGCCAACAATTACAAAAACAAGGTCGTTTTCAGTGGCTTTTGCACCTATCTCTTGCATACGCTTGCTTGCTTGAAAATTTGCCTCAGACGGTAGTGGGTGCGTGCCCTTAAAGGTCTCGACTATTTCACACACACCTTCACTTATTCCAACAACAGCACCTTCGTCTACGTATGCCTTTAATATTCTTTCAAGATAAAAGGCCGCGCTACACGCAACCTTTCCACACCCTAATATGTAAATTTTTTCGTATTTATTTAAGTCAAACTTTTGTCCATCAATATGAAGTATTTCTTGCTCTATCCAAACTTGTTTTTTTATAACATTTTCAGTATCTATAGATTCGTAACCGGCAGAAACTATCTCTAGTGCATTCTTTCTTGCTTCTGTAGAAGCAAGTTCTTTAAAGTTTTTAATATATTTACTCATATTGTATACATTATATACCAAAAACAAACCAATATTAATTTTATGGTTAAAAAACCCCATGGCTGCCTTTTATGGTGTACAAAGGTCGAAACAAGGAGAATTTTGTTTTGTCAATCAGATAAATGATTAATGAAAAATATTTTTGATATAATGTTTATATTATTAATTAATAGAATGCTTATGAGTGTAGTAAAAGAATTTAGAGAATTCGCAATGAAAGGCAACGTTGTGGATATGGCTATAGGTATTATCATTGGCGGTGCTTTTGGCAAAATAGTCACATCATTAGTAAACGATGTAATAATGCCACCTGTTGGATCAATTTTAGGTGGTGTAGATTTTTCTAATCTAGCTTTCACAATAAAAGACGCAACAGAAAACACCGGAGCTGTTGTTTTGAAATACGGAATGTTTATTAATACGATAATAGATTTTACAATAGTTGCCGGCGCAATATTCTTTGTAATAAAGATGATGAACAAAATGAAGAAAGAAGAGCCAGTAGCAGAAGCAGACCCAACACACAAAGTGTGCCAGCACTGTATTTCTGAAGTTCCAATAAAAGCAACAAAGTGTAAGTTTTGTGCATCAAGCTTAAGCTAAAAAAGACCTGTCCCGTAGTGCAAAATAGCATCAGATACAGGGACAAATATTATAAATTAATCATAGAATGAGCAAAGAAGCTTTTGGTTATGTATCATCATTGAGTGATACGAAGTATCGATGCTATTTTCTACTATCGAGATGACATATATTGGAAATATTGAAAAAGACACATTAGAAAATGACAATTTTAGAAAGGTCTTATTCACAGCAAAAAATAGTCAGCTTGTTCTAATGTCTCTACTACCAGGAGAAGATATTGGCGCTGAGGTGCATAGCCTAGATCAATTTATAAGAATTGAAAGTGGTTCTGGTAAAGCCGTGCTAGACGGAGTTGAGACCAAAATAGAAGACGATTGGGCAATTGTCGTACCAGCAGGAAGTGAGCACAACATAATAAACACAGGAGAAATACCGATGAAAATATACACGATATACTCACCACCAGAACATAGAGACGGAACAATCCACAAAACAAAAACAGATGCGATCGCTGATGAAAATGACCATTACACAAAGAATTAAAAGTATTTTCTTTTCAAAAATACAACCGTTAAACTACCGTCAACAATGTCATTGTTACCTAAAGATTTTTAAGTATATCTAATGGGAGATTTAAAAATGATGTTTTTCAATTAAAAAAACTAGCCCGACCTCTATGTAGAGGCCGGGCTACAAACTTATACAAGCTTATTGTCAACCACAAACGCAAGAAGTTTCCTTCTGCAAAGTGGCTCTAGGGTTTGTTCAATTGGAAGACCTATTTTATCTTCTATGTGCAAAAATGCTGGATTGGGAAGACTATCGTGGTTTTGTGTAATCAGTTTCTTTAAATCAAATAAAGAAATTTGACCATCAAAAAAACCAACAGAGGCACATTTCAATACCAATGATAAAGAACTCTCTAAAACATTTAGCATGTTTAGCACCCGATATCTTATAACAAAGTATCCAGTAGAAGATGCGCTGGAATATGAAAAATATCCATATTCAAATGTAGTTGGAATAACACCAACTGGCGATATATGCAGTGATTGGAAAAAAAATTCACCGAGTGCACTACCCTCGACCTCTATTTTTTCAAGCTCAGAAATAGACCAAACAATCATTTCTTTTAATAGGTCATGGTTGATATTATCCAAAAAAGAATAGTCGCGCTTTATCTCTCCAGTAAACATATCTATCTGATTAACATTCCAATACCCAGACTCCTCTATTTCTGATAAATACTCGAGTATTCCCTTTAATTCTTTAATCTGTGAGCGAATTTCGTGAAGGTGCGGAAAGAGCATGTTGCTAACAAAATTACGATGAATTTTTACTATATACGCTAGAATATTATATTGAATTATTTCTACATCATATCCTTTCTGTGGCACGTTACGTACAAGATATTCTATAATCCGCATGGTACATACCTCATGTTAAAGAATTATCAGTCTAATATATAGATTAGCACAAGAATAAATACACAACCACCAAAAACATAGTTGGGTGTGAGGTGGTCTGTAGATAGTTTGATTTTGTACTAAAAATCTCCTATTTTTGTGCGTTTTATTGAAAAAGCTATACCTTTTGTGTTTACTTCCTCTGCGATTTCATTTGCCAAGACCCTAATGTATGTACCACTTGAAACATTTGCTATAAATTTTGCTACGAAAAATTGCCCCATATCATCAATTTTTTCTTGCCAAGAATTTATTATTTCCATCTGCCTGAAATCACCATCTATTTTTTTAATTTTTTCTATAACTATTTCTTTTATCTCATTGCCAATCAGTTTTTTTGTTGATATTAGTTCTAAATTAAATACTTCTATTTCATGATCGGGTATTTCATTTGACAAATCACCGAGTCTAGCTTTTTTCCACATCGGAACACCATTAATGGTTTTGGACGAATAGTCTGGATACTTTTGTATTCTTTTACCAACAAAAACTTTACTCACTTCCTTGAGAACTTCCTCGCTAATTATTTTTGATTCTACAACACCAACAATCCCCAATGCATCACCGGTATCTGTAGATACACCAAAAAGTACTTCAAATTCATATTCCTTTTTTAGTCCCAAATACTTTTCTTTGTTGTAAATCTCATCACCACACAAAACAAGAAGCAAACCCTCTGCCATTGGGTCTAGTCTCCCCGCATATGTCATTTTTTCTTCACTGTATTCTGGATTCTCTTCCTTAAATCGCTCAATTACATTAAGCGGTGTTTCCCCCATCTCTTTGTATAATTTTAATACCTTATCCATTACTTGAGATTAACATAATTCAAAATTAAACATAAATTTGATACAATAATACTTATATGACAAACATAGAAAAAGATCCATATAAAGGGGTTAGGGATTTTTATCCAGAAGATATGGCTTCACAAAATCATATTATAAATACAATGCGGAAAACAGCAGAGTCTTTTGGCTACATTGAATACAGTGCTTCGGTCCTAGAGCCGGCCGAGCTATATAGAGCAAAGTCTGGTGAAGAGATAGTAAATGAACAAACCTACACATTCACAGATCGCGGAGGAAGAGACGTGACCCTACGGCCAGAAATGACACCAACGCTAGCGCGCATGATAGCAAAGAAAAAAAAGGAGCTCGCCTTCCCTATTCGCTGGTATTCTATACCAAATCTTTTTAGATATGAACGACCACAAAAAGGAAGGCTTCGTGAACACTGGCAACTCAATGTAGATATTTTTGGAGTTGAGGATATTTCCGCTGAAACCGAGATTATAGAGGTGGCAAGTAATATAATGAGGAATTTTGGTGTTATTGATGACAATTTTGAGATTCGTATAAATGATAGAGCTCTTATTGATGAAACATTAAAAGAAATGAGATTGAATGAAGATCAAGCTTACAGAATGAAAAAGCTTTTAGATAAAAAGAACAAGATTGATAATTTTCAAGAAGAAGCAGATAATATCGCGGGAAAAGAATTCAATTTCAATCCAAAACCAAGCAAACAAATTACGGATGTTATTAATACCTTAAAATCAAGAGGTATCTCAAATACTGTATTTGACCCATATTTAATGCGTGGTTTTGACTACTATACTGGAATTGTTTTTGAGGTCTTTGACAAAAGCCCGGAAAACAACAGATCTCTTTTTGGCGGTGGAAGATATGATCGACTGCTTGAAATATTTGGAGAAGAAAAAATACCAGCCATGGGTTTTGGTATGGGTGATGTGACAATGAGAGATGTTTTGGAAACATATAATCTAATACCAGAATATAGATCAAGCACAGACTTATACATATGCACTGTAGATCAAGATAGTATTCCTGAATCAGACAAAATAGCAGATATTTTAAGAAAAAATGGAGTAAACGTTGCGGTAGATAAATCCGGCAAAAAGATTGGTTCACAAATCGAATACGCGGATAAGAAAAATATTCCATTTGTAATATGTATTGGAAAAGACGAAATTGATAGCGAACAATATAAATTAAAAAACCTAAAAACCGGAGAGGAAAACTCTGTCGCCATTGATGAAATTCCAAACACGATAAAAAGGAAATAAAAATGAGATACCTGGTTTTCGACATAGAAACAAAAAACATCTTCCAAGATGTTGGAAAAAATGATCCCAGTTTGTTGGACCTGTCTGTTTTGTGTACATATGAATCAGAAACTGGAAAATATGATAGTTTTCTTGAAGATGATTTAGACAGATTGTGGCCTTTAATAGAAAGTGCTGATGCAATAATCGGATACAATTCAAATCATTTTGATATACCACTATTAAATAAATATTATCCTGGGGACATGTATCGTTTTAAAAGCATAGACTTAATGAAAACGATCCAGGACGCACTTGGTAGAAGAATAGGATTAGATGCGGTGGCACAAGCAACACTAGGCACAAGCAAGACGGCCCACGGTCTGCAAGCTGTAGAATGGTGGAAACAAGGAGAAGTGCAGAAAGTTATAGACTATTGTATTGCAGATGTGAAGGTTACCAAGGATCTATACGAATATATGAGAGATAAAAAACACATAAAATATAGAGATGCTTCCGGAGAAATTATGCAACTTGAAATAGACACTTTAGATTGGGATAAGCTCGACGAATCAAGTGCAACATTCACATTGGGGTTCTAAACAAACCATACGCTCAAACGTATGGTTTGTTTATATATAAATAATTCAAAATACTAAACCCTAAATCCTAATATCGAAATCCCTGCCTACCGGCCAGGCAGGCGAAACAAATTCCAATAATTAAAACCCAAATATTTAAACACCCCGATACCATACGCCACTGGCGTAGCTACGGGGCGATAAGTTGTTTTTTTAAGTTTGTAAGTAATATAAAGTTATATATAAAGTTATATATAAAGTTATATATAAAGTTATATATAAAGTTATATATAAAGTTATATATAAAGTTATAATAAGTAGTTCCCCTCTACGCCAAGGCTATGAGGGGCGAAAAAAATTAAACACGTTTTTGAATTTAGATATTTGTTCGCCGGCTGGCGAATTAGATATTGTTTCGGATTTCGATATTCGGATTTCGGATTTTATAGACCTTATGGACTTTATAGATTTATACTAATACCTCTTTGCTTTGTCATGAATACACCTTATTTAAGAGTCGCACCACCAAATAATATATCTAAGATTTTATCTTTTCCCCTACCTGTTTTTGCAGAACAAAAAACAACCTCCGAAGTATACATTCCAATAGATGCAAGTTGTGACTCTAATTCCTTTTTGAGTTTTGAAATCTCACTTTGTTTTAATTTGTCTATCTTATTTACCACAATTACAAAAGAGTGTCCTTCTAATTTTAGAATATCCATCAATTCCCTGTCCAAATCCGCAATACCACGACGAGCATCCAATATTAAAAATATTTTTTCTGGTAAAGCGTTTGATTCACTCAAATACCAAATTATTCTCTTCCTAAACTTATCCTGCATCTTTTTTTCTACTTTTGCATATCCATATCCAGGCAAATCAACAATATAAAAATCATCACCATTTACAGAAAAAAAATTTATTTCACTGGTCTTGCCTGGTGTACTACTGGAATGAGCGATTTTTTTACCAAAAATCATATTTATTAGGCTTGATTTACCTACATTTGAGCGCCCAACAAAGGCATATTGTGGAATATTATCTGTGAAAATATCATCAGTACCAACTACACCCTTTACAAAACTCAGGTTTTGTATCTTTTTTTGTGCTGTATTCATTTTATCCATATGTATATGGTAGTATTACACAGCATTAATAGAAATCAAATATTAGCAATAAATACTATGGAAGGATCAAAAAATAACACAATGGTACTAGCTGGTTCTATAATATTAGCTGGATTACTAATAGCTGTTGGAGTATTCGTGGCAAACAGAGATTTGCCGGAAGATACAGTAAAAGAAGATGGTGGTGATACAAGCACGGTTGCACTTCTATTACCCGCGGTAACAGAGAAAGACCATATCATAGGAAGTATAGACGCCTCGATTGTTCTTGTTGAGTATTCGGATACAGAATGTCCATTCTGCAAAAATTTCCATGATGTGCTGAATGAAATCATGGTTGATTATAAAGATGGTAATGAACTGGCATGGGTATATAGACACTTCCCACTGGCAAGTCTCCATCCAAAAGCAGCAACAGAAGCACACGCAACAGAATGTGCTTATGAGCTAGGAGGAGAAAGTGCTTTCTGGGCATACATAAACAGATTGTATGAAGTAACACCTTCAAACAATGGTTTAGATCTTAATGAGCTTCCTAAAATAGCTGAATATGTTGGACTTGATGTAGATGCATTTAATCAGTGTCAAAAAGATGGCAAATACAAGACCGCTATTCAAGAATCATACCAAGGTGCAATAAAAGCTGGAGGTAACGGAACACCATTCAATATCTTTGTTCTAAAAGAAAAAATGAATGATAGTGTTATGAAGGCAATGAAAGATTTACAAAGTCAGTTTAGACCAGGATCATTGCTTATATCAGATGATGGTAAAAGAGTGGCTATAAGTGGCGGATTACCAAAAGAGGGTGTCGTATCTTTTGTCGACATATTTCTTGGTAAAAACCCAGTCGCTGATGAGAGTACACCGACTGAATAGATAAGACAAAAATACAATAAACTATAATAAAAAACTGTTGAGTATCGAACGCTCAACAGTTTTTATTATATTTATATTTATCAAAAAATATCAGACGTCTGACTTTTGACATAATATCTATAGCTTAAAATACGGCTTTAAATATAGAGATTATTTGCCAACGGTTCTGTGTAGCGCGCAAAACTCACATTTTTCATTGTCACAAGTCTTACCCCAAAAAGATAGGTCCAAAATTTCTTTTGACACACGAATCACCTCTTCCTTGAGCTCCTCCACATCCTCTTTATAAATATCAAATTGTTCCTTTCTGTATTTTCCATTATCCTGTGGTTCTATAAAATCTATTTCCCCAGATTTCATAACATATTTACCGTCCTCAAAAAGATCTAACAAAAGTTTATAAAAAACTAGCTGTCTTTTATAATTTCCGCCAGAATATTTTGTATTACCCTCTATATCATTTCTCGATTTCGGCTTACCTGTTTTATAGTCCACCACATTTACATATCCATCATATATCTCTATTTTATCAAGCTTGCCTTTTATGGGAACATCAATATCATCACCAACATTTATATAAATACCATCAATGTTAAATTCGTTTAATATGTTTTTATGCCAAGTATTTTTATAAGTATCAATGTAGCCAGAAAGAGCAACACCACCCTTTTCAACAAGCTCGTCATAATCGGTCTTTGATAATGAATACTTTCCAAGCAATTGAATAAATCTAGTTGTTGCCTCTTCTTTTGTTGTTTCTTTACCGACTTTAAATTTATCAAAATATTCCTTTAAGACCTGATGAATAGCGTTTCCATAAACAAGCGGTTTCTCATACGGACTAGGTATCCTAAGTAAGTTCCTATAAAAATATTGCCATGGACATTCAAGATAATTGTTTAGCGCAGTAACAGACACTCCTTGTTCAAGGAATAATTTGTTTAAATATTCTTTATCATCTATGTTTGGCCCATATTCTTTTTCTGCATTATATTTTGTATCAAGTTTTGTGGCATATTTCTTTTCCGTCTCAAAAACAGAAATTTCATCGATAAATTTTGGATCTATTTCCTCAATAAACTGCGACGGTAATCTGGAACGACCATCATCACTCATTGTTGTATAACTGATAGACACGGTTTCTTTTGCCCTTGTAATAGCAACATAAAATAGTCTTCTTTCATCAGAATCATCTCCCGGCGAATCTAGAGAAATTGCTTTATGCATAGACTTAAACTGACTTGCGGTTCTTCTTCCTCCCCAGTGGCCATGCCACGCCCCAATAACAAACACATTTTTAAATTCAAGCCCTTTTGATTTGTGAGCCGTCATCAAACGAACACCATCTGTCACAACATCGCCTTTTTTAGATAATTTTATATTATATTGTTCAAGAGTATTTATATAATCAAGAAAATCAGATAAATAATACTCGTCTTTACCTTCAGCGGATTTTTCCGCCTCAGTGAAAAAAGTTTCTAGTGTTGCAAGTCTATTAATGGCACCTCCTCCAGCAAGGATACGTGTAAGAAACCCTGACTCACGAATTACTTTTTCCAAGACACTTAAAACTAATTTGTTTTTTGAAGCAGAAACCCACTCATTAAATCTTCTATACACCTCTATAAAAGATTTTGGTTCTTCTACTAGCGCATCTTTTAAATGTTTTTCTGACCTCACAATCTCAAAAACAGAAAGCTTATTCTTGTTTTTATAATCAATAATCTTATATATATCAGTACTTACCAAGAAGAAGCAGTCTATTGCCAACATCGTAATAAAAAGACCTTCATCATTTGGACTATTTATAGATCTAAGAATGTGTAGTAATTTTCTTATATCTTCATCTTTCAGGAGACCTGTGTTGGATTCTATCTGAAATGGAATATCTGTTTTTGATAAATATCTAGCAAGATTTACGACATCACCATTATCTCTATATAAAACAGCAATTTCATTTGATTCTGTGCCTCTCTTTATTAGCATTTCTATCGCTTCAGCAACATACATATATTCAAAAATTGGTTTTGAAAATACATGCAATGTAACATTTTGCTCTTCAAATGATTTCTTGGATACTAGCCTTGGCCTATCTTGCTTTTGTTTATCGCCGTTTTCTATTAAAGAATGAGAACTGTCTAAAATAGTCTGTGTTGATCTATAGTTTTCTGTGAGATTTATCAAAGTTACATCTTTATATGCATCCCTAAAATATAAAAAGTTCTCTAATGATGCTCCCTGAAAACGATAAATTGCTTGTTTTTCATCCCCAACAATAAATATATTTGGCCTTTCGTGAAAACTTGAAAGAAGCTCTAATAATCTATTTTGAGAATTATTTGCATCCTGGTGCTCGTCCGCAAGTATATATTGAAATTCCTCCTGTAGGATAAGAAGAAACTCAGAATCTTTTTCTAGAGCATGAATCACCTCAAGTATCATGTCTTCAAAGTCATATATCTTCTTCTCACGCAAACTTTTTTCATACATATCATAGGCAAGGATCAGCTCTCTATTTTTAATAATGCTTTTTTCTTGTTTTAAATACTCACCTTTCATTTTGCCTTTATAAGCACCTTTCACATGATACAAATCGTCTTGTGTCATCAAAACCTCATACTCCTCATCAATCAAGCTCTTAAACATCTCTGGACTAATGTTGTCCATCTTCAAATTTCTTATCGCCCCAAGAACAGAGCGAATATAATACCTAGAGTCACCATATGGGCGAAGTAAATTAAAATCACCACTATCAATAATTTCTTCCATTATTTTTATCTGGTCTATTTCTGTACCACTTGAAGAGCCAATAATTCTAGGAAAATAATCTGGATATTTTCTGATCACCTCATTACAAAAACCATGGAATGTATAAATGTTTACACGATACGCAGAACTGCCAATGATTTCACTAAGTTTTTTGCGCATTGAGTTAACCCCTGAATCAGTAAAAGTAAGCGCCAAAATCTGCTCTGGCTCCGTATCTGTGGTACGCAGTATATTTGCTATACGAAGAGTAAGTATTGTCGTCTTGCCTGTCCCCGGACCAGCTATAACCATCACAGGGCCATCAATAGTGTCTACGGCCTGCTTCTGTGCCGTATTTAGGTTTTTATATGATTTTTCGAATATATCGGAAGTTGGCATAACTATATTATATACCAAGTTCAGGTTTCAGGTTTGAGGTGTGAGGTGTCAGGTGTTCATGAATTTTTAATGTCTCAATTTTTAAAAAACATACGGAGGAATTTCCTCCATATCACAATCGACTTAAATAACTTTTTGTTTTATTATTCATCCAGAGGCAACGTTTAAAAAACCAAAAACCAATATGGACTTCTCACAATACATAATAAAAGATTACAAATACTGGAGTGTTCAGATTCATATGAATCAGGGCTATTTAGGAAGGTGTATTGTTTGGTGTAAGAGAGAAGATGCTCTAGATTTACCAGATGCCACGAAAGAAGAACAGGAGGAGCTTTTTCTAATCCTTCAAGAACTTGAGAGGGCGCTTTTAGAAACACTAAAGCCTGATCTATTGAATTATGCATTTCTTGGTAACTCAACACACCATTTGCACTGCCATGTGATTCCAAGATATTCTAAGCCTAAAGAATTTGAAGGTGTGGTTTTTGAAGATGAACGATGGGGACACAACTACAGAACAAATTATGATTTTGTAACTCCAGATCATATTTTAGAAAAAGTTAAGTCTGTTCTAAAAGAAGCACTTTAGTCTGACGAATAAACTGTTGGAAGCTCGACTTCCAACAGTTTTTTGTTACTCCGTTCTCCCTTCTCCATACCACCTTCTGAAGAATTTTTAATAAAAAACCACCAGCATTTGCTGGTGGTTTTTTATTAAAAATTCTTCAACCACTCCGCCTTATCGTGTTGTCTTATTTTTTCATGAGCTTTTGCTTCAATCTGTCTAATACGCTCACGTGTTACATTAAACTCCTTTCCTACTTCTTCTAGCGTATGATTTATTCCATCAAGAAGCCCTACTCTCATTTCAAGAATCTTCTTCTCTTTTGGTGTTAAATCATCAAGTATTTCTTTTACATGTTCCTTCAATATTCTTTGTGAAGAATCTTTGTCTGGGGCATCAATTTGATCATCTGCAATAAAATCACCAAGTGTTGATCTGTCGTCTGCAGAGTCCCCTACCGGCGTTTCAAGAGATACTGTGTTTTGTTTTATTTTCTCAATTATATGAATTTTCCTCACATCAAGACCCATTTCCATTGCTATTTCATCGGCAACTGGATCACGCCCAAGATCCTGTGAAAGCTGTCTTACTACTCTCTTATACTTTGCAATAGTTTCCACCATGTGTACTGGAATACGAATAGTTCTGGACTGGTCTGCTAAAGCCCTTGTAATAGCCTGCCTAATCCACCAAGTAGCATATGTAGAAAACTTATAACCCCTTGTATAATCAAATTTATCAACAGCTTTAAATAGACCAAGGTTTCCCTCTTGTATCAAATCAAGAAGTGTTAGGTTTGAACTACGTGAAGCATATTTTTTTGCAATAGAAACGACAAGTCTTAGGTTTGCTCTTGCTAGTGTATTTTTTGCTTCTTCATCACCTGCCTCAATCCTTTTTGCAAGCTCTCCCTCCATCCTTGCATCAATGAGTTCATACTTGCCTATTTCTTTCAAATACATTTGTATTGAATCGTGAGAAGATGACCCTGTGCGTCCTTTATATTTATATTCTTCTCTATCAATAACATCATCGTCTGTTTTTATCTCTAGTAAGCCACCACTTTCTATAATATCTATACCAGATTGATTGAAACTATCATAAAGTTCCTCAAGAAGCATTATGTCGTCTTCTATAGTTGGAAACACTTTAAGTATTTGATCATATGTAATAAACCCTCTCTCCTGTCCCATACCAGTAAGTAGTTTTATCCTCTCCCTTCTACGCTTCTCCTCCCTCACTTCTTTTGGCGTTAGTTTTATTACTGGTTTTATCTTTTTAGTCTTCTCAACAACTTTTATAACTTTACTTTTTTTTGTTTTCTTATTTAAAACTTTTTTTGTTTTTGGTGTCTTTTTTATTACCTTAACACTTTTGGGGGTTGTAGTTTTTTTAGCAACTACTTTTTTTATAGAACGCTTTGTGGCGCTTTTTTTGGTAAGAGTTTTTGATACACTCTTTTTTATATTCTTTTTTGGAGTCTTTTTGACTATTTTTTTCTTTATTGCCATTTTTTATTATTAATTAATTCGACTTTTGATTATTTTTTTTACTTCTTCAAGCTTATTCGATATTGACTGATACTCAGCCATTAACTTCTTTTGAAGATCTTTATCTTTCTCTTTTTCTGCATCTTTTAATTTTTTGGTGCTTCTGGAAAGATCCTCTGACAGTATTGCTTCTTCTAGAAATAAAACCAGTTCTTCAACATCATCCTTTAAAACACCTTTGTCTGAATATAGTGTCTCTATCCTAAAAATCAAGTCTTGTATATCCATAGACGCCATTTCTTCAAGTGTTGGGCCATTTAATCTAGCCAGTTCTGCTAAAGTTTTTTCTATATCTATTGCAGGATTTGCACTACTCTTTTGCCATAATATTATTGCTGATAACCTTCGCAAAACAGTTTCTTTTCTTGATAAATTGGATTTTGTATCCACATTCTTTGAAGTTATCTTAATCTCATCATTCTCTTCTTGTATATCCATTTTAGAAAGTTCTTCAATAATAGAGTTCTTTGGTATATCGCTCATTTTGTGTATGTAGTCTATGAAATGTGCCTGATCAATAGAGTCTTGTATTTCTTTGACAAAAGGAAGAACATGTTTCTTTATGGATTTCCAAAAATCTCTCTGCTCTTGTTTCTTCTTTGCAATCTCTTCAACAAACACATTTATTACATGTTCAGTCTTTTTTAATTCGCTGTACCATAAATCTTTGTCTGAAAGCAATATATCTGCTGGATCTTTGCCCTCTGGCAACAACACAGCATTAACATTCATACCTTTACCAAGTGCCATTATTGCAGTTTTTTTCATAGACAAAATCCCCGCCTTGTCTCTGTCAAAAATAATTATCAGATTATCTGTAAGTCTTTTTATTCTAGACAAATGACTCCCCGTAAAACTAGTGCCAGATACTGCAACACTATAAGGAAATCCTTCTTGATGCGCCATAATCAAATCTATCTGGCCCTCAACTAGAATTGCCCTGTCTGCTTTTTTTATATGTTGCTTTGCTTTGTCATACCCATACAAAACATCAGATTTGTTAAAGAGCTCCGTTTCTGGGGAATTAAGATATTTCGCAACTTGTATAGCATCCAAATTTTCTGTTTTTTTCTCAAGAGATCTTCCAGAGAATGCCACAACCCTACCTGTTGAATCCGATATTGGAAACATAATCCTGTTCCTAAACCTATCATAATATGATTTATTTTTGTCGTTTGAGTTATCTGATTTTTTAATTAAACCAGCTTTCTCTATTATCATATCTGTATAGCCAATAGATATAAGATGTGAATATAGTTCCCTCCAATCATCTGGCGCATAACCAATAGAAAAACTTTCTATCGTATCCTCTTTTATGCCTCTTTTTGTCAGATATTCTTTGGCAAAATTATTTGAGGCGAGCCTTTTTTGATAAAAATCCACCGCCTCTTCCATAACCTTATAAAGAGCAGAATGATCTTTTTTGGCACTACCAACTTCTCCAGACAATTCTATACCAGCCTTATCCGCAAGAAATTTGAGTGCTCCAATAAAATCCACCCCCTCAAATTCTTCTACAAAAGTAAATATATCTCCCCTTGCACCACAACCAAAACAATAATAAAGATTTCTATCCGGAGAAATATTGAAAGATGGTGTTTTTTCGTTATGAAAAGGACACCTAGCCCGATAATTCATACCAGCTTTCTCGATTGGTATATACGACCCAATAACATCTACTATTCCGAGCCGTTCTTTTATTTTTTCAACATCAGACATCTTATTTGTTTTGATATACAACAAACCCTAAGACCCAAGACTACTACCCAAAACTTTCTATATGTGCCAAAGCACATTTAAACTAATCGCTATAATCCTCTCTTTCTTCTTCTTGTATATCCAATATCATTTGATGTTTCTTGCTACCAACAAATCCCGTACCGGCAGGTATAAGCCTACCAACAATAATGTTTTCTTTGAGGCCACGCAAATGATCCTTACTTCCTCTTATTGAGGCATCAATCAATATTCTTGTAGTATGTTGGAATGATGCAGCAGAGAGGAAGCTTTGTCGTGTAAGAGAAACTTCTGTAATACCCATTATCATATGTTCCGCCTTTGCTGGCTCCAAGCCTGCTTCTTTTGCATTCGCATTAACCTTATCAAGTACAGAGGTCTCAACAATTACACCATTTGAAAACTCTGTATCTCCTGGATTTTTTATTCGTGCTCTAGAAAACATTTGTCGTATCACAACCTCTATATGCTTTCTTGAGATTGATGCTCCTTGTAATTCATATATCTTTCCAATCTCGTGAATTATATAATTCTGAGTAATCTCACGACCGCCATATTTATACAATTCTTTCAAATCAGCAGAACCATCTGTTAATATTTGACCCTTTTTAACAGTATCACCAACCTTAACCAAAATACTTCTTCTATGGCTAACAGAGTATTCCAATGATTCCTTTTGATTCTTTTTTGTACTTTTCTTTACATCTATTTCATCTGGAATAATAACAATCACATTCTCTCGTCCTGTATTTTTTATCTCTGTAACAAGACCACCAGTAGCGCTTATAATAGCAGCATTTTTTGGTATTCTTCTCTCAAAAATTTCTATAACTCTTGGAAGACCGGTTGTAATGTCTCCACCGACTGATGCAGTACCACCAGCATGGAATGTACGCATAGTAAGCTGAGTACCAGGCTCACCAATAGCCTGGGCTGCAACAGTACCAACAGCTTCACCAAGCTCGACAGGCTCATTTGTTCCCAAATCTACTCCATAGCATGTCCTACACAAACCCTTTGCTGTGGCACACGTCATAGGAGAACGCACAATTGCTTCTGTTATACCCATTTTTTCCATTTCTTTTGCGTCCGTAAGCGTAATAAAGTGTCCTTTTTTAAACAAAACCTCACCATTTTCATTCTTCACATCCTCAGCCAAAAATCTTCCCTGCAGGTTCTTTGAAAGTGGAATTTCTATACCAGATAGATTTTCTGACCTTATTACAATACCTTCCTTAGTCCCACAATCATCTTCTGAAACTACTATATCTTGAGACACGTCAAAAAGTTTCCTTGTCAGATAACCAGCGGTTGCTGTGTTTAATGCTGTGTCAGTAAGACCCTTACGAGATCCGTGCGTAGTTGTGAAGTATTCAATTGGTGTATGCCCCTCTTTTGATGATGTTGTAATTGGGAACTCAATTGTTTCACCTTTGTTGTTTGCAATAAGACCCTTCATGCCGGCCATCACTGTAATCTGTGATAGTGATCCTCTTGCTCCAGATTTCCACATATCATAAACAGAACCATTTATGTCAAGTGTCCCCGGTATTATCTTCTCGATATCCGCCTTAGCATCATGCCAAATTTCTATACTTTTTCTTCTTCTCTCTTCTGCAGAAAGAAGACCTTCATTATATTGATCAATGTTTTCATTTACCTTAGCTCGAGCATCGGAAATAATTTGGTTTTTCTCTTCTGGTATTTGTATATCGTCAATTCCCCAAGTAATACCAGCGTGTGTAGCATACTTGAATCCAAAAGTTTTTACTTTATCTAGAATTCCAGGTATTCGGTCTGTTCCATATTTTTCAATAAGCTCATCTACGATTTTTTGCATCAATTTCACATCTATTTCCTTATTAACAAAAGGAAAATCTTTTGGTAACACACTGTTAAACAGAAGTCTACCAACTGATGTCTCAAATATCTTGCCTTCAAAAATTGCATATTTTTCACTATCAGTTGCCATTACTTTTATTTGTGCTCGAAAGTCTACATAGCCGTAATCGTATGCAGTAATTGCGTGGTTTGGACTAGGAAATATTTTTCCTTCACCTTTTCTTTCTGTTACCATTTTTGTCATCCAATAACAACCCAAAACCACATCTAGCATTTTGGCGCTAAGTACGGGACGACCGTTACCTGGCTTTAGAATATTTTTGTTAGAAGCCATTATTTCACGCGCTTCGGCTTGAGCTTCAGCAGAAAGAGGAACGTGCACCGCCATTTGGTCTCCGTCGAAGTCGGCATTGAATGCGGTACATACCAATGGGTGAACTTGTATAGCAAGACCCTCAACTAGAACAGGTTTAAATGCCTGTATTCCAAGTCTGTGAAGTGTGGGTGCTCTGTTTAGTAGTACATACTTATCCTTAATCACATTTTCAAGTATTCCCCAAACCTCTGGCATACCCTCATCAATCAATTTGTTTGCACCTCTTATGTTGTATGCAAACTCATGTTTTAATAATTCAGAAATAATAAATGGTCTAAATAATTCAAGCGCCATATTTTTTGGAATACCACATTGATCGAGTGCTAGGCTTGGACCAACAACAATCACAGAACGTGCTGAGTAGTCTACTCTTTTACCAAGAAGATTCTGTCTGAAAATTCCCTGCTTTCCTTTTAGATTGTCTGAAAGAGATTTTAGTGGTCGTCTAGTTGATTGGTTTGCCATATAAGACCCTGTTCTGTGTCTTATTGAATTATCAATAAGTGCATCAACAGCTTCTTGTAAAATTCTCTTTTCGTTTCGAAGAATTACGTGTGGCGCATTTATTGCTTGCAATTTTTTAAGACGATTATTTCTATTTATTACTCTTCGGTATAAATCATTTACATCAGACGTAGCATGTCTTCCACCCTCAAGAGGCACCATTGGGCGTAATGCTGGAGGTAGTATTGGCAAATGTGTTAGAAACATCCATTCTGGTCTTGTATCAGACTTTATAAGAGAACGTATTAGAGAAATTCTTTTATTTATTTTTTCCTTATCTCCCTTACCTGCTTTTACGTATCTTTCCTCAAGATCCAAAAGAATAGCGCTTAGGTCTAATTCTTTAAATATCTTGTATATAGCTTCTGCGCCAATCTCAGCGTCAAACATTGATCCATACTTCATATCATATTTGTTGTAATCATTGTCATCAATAATCACACCAACTTGTATAGAATCAATTTCTTTTTTTGTTGAAAGATATGCTTCTTTTAAAGCGTCTTTTGTTTTTTCTTCTTTTATTGTTTTTAGCTTTGTTTTGTATTCAATTTCCAAATCTCTAGTTATTCTATTTCTTTCTGCCTCATCTACGCTTGTTATTATATAGCCAGCAAAATAAATTACCTTTTCAAGTTTTGAAGAATTTACACCCAATACAAGAGCCATACGAGATGGTATGCTTCTAAGAAACCAAACATGAGAAACCGGTGTTGCAAGCTCTATGTGCCCCATTCTCTCTCTTCTAACAATAGAACGAGTCACATCAACTCCACATTTTTCACAAGTAATACCTTTATATCTTATTCCTCTGTATTTACCACAATAACATTCGTAGTCTTTGCTCGGACCAAAAATTTTCTCATCGAAAAGACCGCTTTTTTCGCTTCTTTGTGTTCTATAGTTTATAGTTTCTGGTTTTGTAACTTCACCAAAAGACCATTCCAGGATTTTATCAGGAGATGCAATCTTCATTGTGATCATATCAAAATCAACTGTCTTTCCGGCTATATCTTTTGGGTTTGTATTTTTATAAGCGTTCATAAATATTTGATATTATTGTTAATTACTGTGAATCTTTTGGAGTTCCAGCATTTTTCTTTAAGTCAACATCCAAAGAAAGAGCTCTCAGATTATTCATGAGCACATTAAAAGATGCCGGTGTGTTGGAATGACGAATTGGTTGGCCTTTAACAATTGCATCAAAGGCGCTAGATCGACCTAGTATGTCGTCAGATTTGATTGTAAGTATTTCACGAAGTGTATATGCGGCACCATAGCCCAACAAAGCCCACACTTCCATCTCCCCAAAACGTTGTCCTCCATGTTGCGCACGACCGCCAAGAGGTTGTTGTGTGATTAGAGAATATGGACCAATTGATCTTTGGTGTATCTTGTCTTCAACCATATGGTGAAGCTTTAGCATATACATATATCCTATTGATATATCTTGATCAAAAGACTCTCCTGTTCTACCGTCATATAGTTTTACCTTACCACTTCTAGGATATCCGGCCTTCTCTAACTCATCCGCAATCTCTTCCGCGGTAGCTCCCATAAATGGAGGCACGATTGCTTGATAATTTAATGTCTTTGCTGCAAGACCTAAATGAAGCTCAAGAATCTGCCCAAGATTCATACGTGAAGGTACTCCAAGTGGTGTAAGAATTATATCGATTGGCTCACCATCCTCTGTGTAAGGCATATCTTCTATTGGTAATATTGTAGAGATAACACCTTTGTTTCCGTGTCTTCCAGCAAGCTTATCACCTATAGCAACACTTCTAAGTTGCGCAACCTCAATATGAATTCTCTTTATTATTCCAGATTGAAGTGTATCTCCATTGTCGCGAGAAAAAACTTTTACACCAACAACTCTTCCTCTCTTACCATTCTCAAGTCTTAGAGATGTGTCTTTTACGTCTCTTGCTTTCTCTCCAAAGATAGATCTTAGGAGTCTCTCTTCTGGCGTGAGTTGTGTCTCTCCTTTTGGTGTAATCTTTCCAACCAAAATATCTTGTGGCCTCACTTCAGCGCCAATACGAATAATTCCATCTTCATCAAGATTTTTCAGTTTATTTTCACCAACGTTTGGAATGTCATGAGTTGTCACCTCTGGACCAAGTTTTGTGTCTCTTACGTTCACGGTAAATTCCTCTACGTGTAAGCTTGTGAAAACACTGTCTTTTACAAGTCTTTCAGAGATTATAATTGCGTCTTCATAGTTTGAACCGTGCCATGTCATAAAAGCAACTCTTATGTTTTGGCCAAGCGCAATTTGTCCTCTATCACTAGAAGATATATCTGCCAGAAGTCCTCCCTTTTTCACTTTATCCCCCACCTTTACTGATGGCTTGTGGTGGAAGGCTGTATCGCTATTTGTCTTTGTAAAATTAAGTAATTTGTATTCTTTTTCTTTACCACTTGAATTCTTGATTACAACTTTCTTAGCATCTGAATATGTCACCTCACCAGCCTCTGTTGCGAATATAAGTCTTCCCGTGTCTCTTGCTGCTGCCTCTTCAATACCCGTTGCAACAAGTGGAGCATCTGCATTCACACAAGGAACAGCTTGTTTCTGCATGTTTGAACCCATGAGCGCTCTTGCTGCGTCATCATGATTTAAGAAAGGAATCATTGATGTTGCAATTGAAAAAGCCTGATTTGCTGATACGTCCATGTAATCAACTTCTTTTTTATCAAATAGTCTTGGTTTTTCTTGATACCTTACCTCAACCATCTTTTCTGTTATGTTTCCGTTTTCATCATATGGTGTTGCCGCGTGTGCTATTTTTTTATCTTCTTCTTCAAAAGCATTCATATACACAACCTCACCAGTAATTTTTCCATTCTCTACTTTTGCATACGGCGTCTCGATCATTCCAAAATTATTAACCCTTGCATATGTAGCAAGATTTAATACAAGACCGATGTTTGGCCCTTCTGGTGTATGAATCGGACAAACTCTACCATAGTGTGATGGGTGAACGTCTCGCACCTCAAAGCCAGCTCGCTCTCTAGTAAGTCCTCCTGGCCCCAGAGCAGAAAGTCTCCTCAAGTGCTCAACCTCAACAAGAATATTGTCCTGTTGCATAAATTGTGACAACTGACTGGTTGTAAAAAATTCTTTTATACTTGCTTGTAGCGGTCGTGGGTTTATAAATTGTATAGGAAGGGTTGTTTCAGAGTCTATTGTAGACATTCTGTCTTGAAGATTTCTCTTCATTCTAGTCATACCAACACGCATTCTTTGTTCAAGTATTTCACCAACAAACCTTATTCTCCTTGAACCAAGATGATCAATGTCATCGGCTTCTGCGCCAATAGTATTATTTAGTTTTACTATATTGTTTATAATTACAACAAGATCTTCAATTGTTATAACCTTTTTGTATTCTCCTTTTTTACTTGATGGCAAATTAAATCTCTGGTTAAAACGAAATCTACCAACCTCAGATAAGTCATACCTTTCTTCGTTAAATACAGAGTCTATATATTCTCTAGCGTTTTGAAGTGAAACAATATCTCCTTCTCTTAGTTTTCTGTAAATCTCAATATAAGCATCATCAACAGATTTGGCTATGTCTTTTTCAATTGATGCTTTTATTATTTCTAAAGACTCTTTGTTGTCTTTAAACAACGCTAGTATTTCAGCGTCTGTTTTAGCACCAAATACTCTCAGAAGTGATGTAACTGGGAATTTTCTTTTTCTATCGATTCGTACATATATAGATTCTGTTTGATCAGATTCAAATTCTATCCAAGCCCCACGAGCTGGAATTATCTTACTACCAAATCGTCTTTTTCCTCTTACATCAGCAACAGTAAAAAGAACACCGAATGAACGTATCAACTGTGGAACGATTACCCTCTCAATACCGTTGATTATAAATGTTCCGTGAGCCGTCTGAATAGGAAAATCTGCAAGGAAAATTTCCTGCTCTTTTACTGTGTTTGTATTTTTGTTTGTAAGTTTTACTTTTGCTCTAAGGGGTGCTTCGTAGGAAAGCTGTTGACTCTTTGCGTAATACTCATCAAACTTAGGTTGTCCAAGCTCTATAGACAAAAACTCAAAATTGAACTTTTTCCCAGAGTAATCTTCTATTGGAGAAAACTCTTTAAACAAATTCTTAAGCTTATTTTCTATAAGATCAGTGTAAGAGTTTACCTGATTCTCAACGAAATTAGGATAAGAAGTCAGCGGTTTTTTATACCGCGAGAAGAATTTTTGTTGCATAAACTAAAAAATTAGCAAAAAATAAAGCCATGGGGATTTTTCCCCTTAAGGTTTATGCCAATGGCTACATATTTATGTATTATAATTCTCTATATAAAACAAATTTATAGAGTGTCTCGTATAAAATATTCCGAAACGAGGCCCTCTCAAGCCTTAATTTCGGTAGAAGAGTCTTTACTCAATCTAATTTTCTTCAGTGAGTGGTATATTACACTAACATGATAAAAGAGTCAACCTAAAAATAATCATGGTGTGGAAAAGATTTTTTGTTGATATATACATATATATAATGTATACTCCAGTTCTAGGTGTAAAAGCCTTATTATCAATCAAACAAACGCTTGTTTGTGTAACACCAATCCATAGTATTCTCTAGATTATTGATGTGGAATGGAACACAGCGCGTTATTTTTTATGCTTACAGAAAAAAAAGAAGTATCTGATAAAACAATATCAGATGAGGAAAATACAAAACTCGGTGTTAAAAAGCCTGCAAATGCTTTTATGACACCATTGTTCAGCAAATCTACTAATTCTCCAGACATAGGAGACGTGGTGGAGGGGCCCGTTATTGCTATAGAAAAGTCTAGTATCTATATAGATTTAGCGCCATATGGAACTGGAATTATATATGGTAGAGAATTTATTAGCGCCAGAGATATTATACGAGGTGTAAATATAGGCGACTCTATTGCCGCAAAAGTTGTAGACATAGGCAATGAAGAGGGATACATAGAACTCTCCTTAAAAGAAGCTAGACAAGCAATAATCTGGTCAGAAGCGGAGGCCGGAATAAAGAACGGGAGTACTTTTGAACTACTAGTAAAAGACGCGAACAAAGGAGGTCTTCTTATCGATTGGCAAGGTGTAGCTGGATTCTTACCAGCATCTCAACTAAAGGCTGAGCACTACCCAAGAGTTGAAGACGGTGATAAAGACAAAATATTAATGGAGTTGAAAGAATTAATAGGAACAAAACTTTC
>PCTT01000001.1:0-6957 GCA_002771585.1 Candidatus Campbellbacteria bacterium CG22_combo_CG10-13_8_21_14_all_36_13
TACTTATTGAACCTATAGCAAGGTTTTCTGACCAGAGTACTTCCCCAAGAATCGTTATCTACCCCCGAAGTACAATATGTATTCCTCAACTCTGATCCGTAATGGATTCGAATGCTATTGGTTAACAAAAAAATATTATTGATGTGGGAATGCAACCCAAGGAGAAGCACTATCATATATGATTTCACCAAACTTGACAGAAGTCAAATTCAAATGGTGTAATAAAGGGTGCAGAAAAGGTGCTTAAACAGTTTATTTCTTGTTCATACAATTACAACAGTGTAAAGTCAATGATTTATAAAGTACGAAGTCAGCCTGCCTGCCGGTAGGCAAGTAGTCCGTAGTACGTAGACTTTAGTTTTTGAATTTTGCCATTTGTCATCACATCCTCTCTGGAATCTTTATGCCAAGGATATGAAGTCCATTTTTTAATACTGTGAAAACAGCTTTTGTAAGCGCGAGTCTATATGAATTATCGCCTATTTGATTTTGAGCATAATAAGAATTAAATTCTGACGCCAAGACAGTAATAAAATTCGTGATTATCTGTGGCGCCCGCTCTTCAATCGCATACTCAACAACAGTTGGAAATCTAGAAATATATTTTTCCAATAATCCAATTTCTTCTGGTGAATCAATGCTTATATCCATATTTGATTTTTGTAATATAGATTTTGCTCTCACTGCACTGTATTGTATATATGGACCAGAGTCCCCCTCAAATGAAAGAGCTTTATCAAATTCAAATATAATGTTTTTGCCTATACCTTGTTTTAGTATTGAATATTTTATAGCACCAACTGCAATCTGATCAGCTATCGTCTCGTCTTTATTTTCCATTTTATCTAAAACACGTACTTTAATTTCATCCAAAAGACCCTCTGTTGTAACTATATTCCCTGTTCTCGAAGACATCTTCCCCTCAGGCATCCGAAGCATTCCATGCCCAATATGATTTGTCTTTGATGCCAAGTCAGGATTGATTTTTGAAAGAACCGTTAGCAATACTTTAAAATAATCATTAACCTCGTTGCCTGTAATCACAAAAGAGTCTGTATATTTATACTTTTCATATTTCATATCTGGAAGAGCAAGCTCTTTTGCTTCATAGGTAGGTAATCCTTGTGAATTTACAAAAACCCTTGTGTGCAAACCAAATTGTTCACCGCGAAATACATAAGCGCCTTCACTTTCTTCAAACAATCCAGATTTTGCCCATTTTTTTACTATCATAAGACCAACTGGCGCAGCCTCACTTTCAAAAAAATTATAGTCAAATTTAGATCCAAGCCTTTCGTACAAAACCTCAAATGATTTGAGGCTAATATTTCTACCCCATTCATATATTTCATTTATATTTTTATCAGATTTGTCATATATCTTTCTATTTATATCCTCTATTTCTCTTTTAGCCTTGTCATCAGACTCATAGGATCTAGTTCCAAGTGCATAAGCAACGCCCAAAAATGTCGGGGTATCATCTCTTACAGCGCTTTTTTGTATTCCCCAAATAGCTTTTGCAATTTGCATACCAACATCCCCTTGATATGTTGCTCTTTTTACATCAGCGCCAGAATACTCAAATAGTCTTGAAAGAGACTCACCTATTGTATTAGACATAAGATGTCCGATGTGAAATTCTTTGAAAGGATTTGGGTCTGTAAACTCAACAATTATTTTTTTACTTTTATTTATTTCATTTTTTCCGTAATTTTCACTCTCATCTATTACTCTTTTTAGTAAATTATAAAAATACTCAGCATTCATAAAAAAGTTTATAAACCCTGGTCCAGCTACTTCAATTTTTTCTACATATTCTATGTTTTGAGACTTCAAAGAATCTACGATTTCGTTTGCTAAATCATGAGGATTTTTGTTTTCCTTTTTTGCTAAAACAAGTGCAATATTAGTAGAAAAATCTCCGAGCAACATATCAGCAGGAAACTCTATTTTTATATCTTCTGTCGGCACACTACTCTGAAGTGCAGATTGTATAGCTTTTTGTAATATTTTTTCCATTACAGATATATTGTACACGGCATAGCGCTAAAAGAAAAAGCCGTACGAAATCTTTTCGCACGGCTTCGTGGTGATTAATACAATATAACACTGCCTGCCTCCTGAAGAGTCTTCTCACGCATCTTCCGCGCCTCATCAAGTGCTTTTCTTGATGCCTCCTCAATCGCCTTATTTGCCTTGCGCTTGCGTACTTTTTTCATACCCGCTGTAGCGGTAAGACGAAAGACATAAGCAACAATGCCGTCATCCTTCTTTTTCTTGGGCATAGTAAGGCCTCGTTTATGTATTTTCCACACCTATAATATCACGAGATGTGTCTTTGAAAAATCCTTACCCAAACCAATATATTACTCAAATTCTTATATTATCTAAACCCACACATTACCCAAACCCATATATTCATATATTCTTAAACCCCTACATCATATCCATCACATCCAATACAAACTCTGCCATGGCAGAGTTTGTATTGAAAATCAAAAAATATATAATATATGACATGTCAATTGTTAGAGAAATTTTGGAAGAACTATGGAACACAGAGATAAGGTACAAAGGGGCCCGCGTAAATTTTTTTGGCATCCCTCGTTTCAAAAAATATAAACCTGAAAGTATAAAAGCGACAATTAATCGTCTAGAAAAGCAGGGTTTAATAAAAAAAGAATTGTCTGGAATTTTATTGTCAAAGAACGGTAAAGTATATGTTAGGAGAAAATTAGATTCTCTAAAGCAATTTAACAAAACAGATAATATATCTAAAAATAAAAACTTGATAGTAATGTTTGATATTCCAACAGAAAGAAAGCCCGAGCGAGAATGGTTGCGCTGGCATTTAAAAAAATTTGGCTATGTAATGATTCAAAAAAGTGTATGGGTTGGTCCGTCCCCATTGCCTAAAGATTTTTTAGATTATATTAATGAAATTAGACTAAAAAATTGTATAAAAACTTTTAAATTAGCAAAACCATACAAACACAATCCCTATTATACTGACAATGAGTAGTATATTAATAGTGTGTGACATTTAAATTGATACACAACCCATAACTGATGTGGTGTGAAATACAAACTCTGCCATGGCAGAGTTTGTATTGGTCATAAATTATAGATTATATATTATATATTATCGATTCCCACACATTGCTAAAAAATAACATAAAGTTATTAACAATTTACCCAAACCTCTTAGGTATTGGATGTGATTTTGCTAGTTTTTGTATGGCGCGTTTTGCTTCTGATTTTATTTTTTTGTCGTCTTTATTTTTCAAAACTTCTATCATTATTTCTGCAACTTTTTCACAGTTTTTTTCTTTAAAACCTCTAGTCGTAAGTGCTGGTGTACCAAATCGTATTCCCGATGGATCCATTGGGGATCGCACGTCATCCGCAATCACATTCATATTGAGAGTAATTCCTACTTCATCAAGTACAGTCTGCGCATCTTTGCCTGTGACACCTAATGATCCAAACACATCAGCAAGTATGAGATGATTTGATGTGCCTCCTCCTATCATTCGTATCTTGTGTTTTTTAAATACTTTCTCCATTGCTTTAGCATTTTTCAAAACTTGTTTTGCATAAGTCCTGAATGCTGGCGTAAGTGCTTCAGCAAAACATACTGCTTTTCCTGCAATATTGTTCATATGAGGACCACCTTGAAGCCCCGGAAATATCGCCTTATTTACCTTCTTTATTATCTCTTCACTATCTCGCACAAGTATCATCCCCCCTCTTGGGCCACGAAGCGTCTTGTGTGTTGTGGTTGTAATCACGTCAAACCCGTCATCAAATGGATTACGTAGCGCACGTCCTGCAATAAGACCGGCAATATGTGACGCATCCATCACTGTTATTGCTTTTACACTTTTTGCAATTTCTACTATTTTTTTGTAATCAATATTTCTTGAGTACGCAGAAAATCCAGCAAGAATTATTTTTGGCTTTTCTTTTTTTGCGACTTTTTCTAATTCAACATAATCAATCTCTCCTGTTTCAACGTCTTTCATTTTGTATCGAACAAAGCGAAAAATTTTTGCAGGAAAAGTAACAGGATGACCGTGTGTGAGATGCCCGCCATGTGATAGATCCATTCCAAGCACTGTATCACCCGGCTCAAGCAGAGCTGTATAAAGAGCAAGATTGGCTGGCGCGCCAGAGAGTGGCTGAACATTTGCAAACTTACATTTAAAAAGCTTTTTTGCTCGCTCTATTGCTAACGTCTCTATTTGGTCTGTAAACTCCTGTCCGCCATAATATCTCCTACCGGGATATCCTTCGGAATATTTATTAGTGAAAACACTTCCAAGCGCTTCAAGCACATCAACAGAAACATAGTTTTCAGACGGAATAAGCTCAAGCCCCTCCGCTTGGCGCTTTGCTTCGAGTTTTATAAGCTTAGAAACAGATTTATCACTCAACATCTCTTTTTGTTAAATTCAATCCTGTCTTTTTCATTAAAACCACCAACAACTGTTATTTCGCCTTTTATTGGTGGATGTGGATCATATCCAACAAGCTCAAAGTCATCATATCTAAAATCGTCTATCTCCTTAATTTCTGGGTTAAGTTTCATTACTGGAAAAGGTTTTGGTTCACGAGCTATCTGTTCATTTACCTGATCATAGTGATTACCATATATATGAGAATCACCAAATGTATGTACAAACTCCCCAGGCTCATATCCACATACTTGAGCAAGCATCATGGTTAAAAGAGAATAGCTTGCTATGTTGAATGGTACACCCAAGAACATGTCTGCGCTTCTCTGATAAAGTCCCAGAGATAATTTATTATTGGTTACATTTATGTTGAATATTGTGTGACAAGGGGGTATCGCCATTATTGGTGAATCTGGAGAAGCCATTTCATATACGAATTCTGGATTCCAAGCAGACACAACAACGTGTTTACGATCGGGGTATTTTCTTGTTTTCATTATTGCCCAAGCCAATTGATCAACCTCTCGCCCGTCTGATGTAGGCCATCTTCTCCACTGTCTTCCATATACAGGCCCCAACTCTCCCCACTTGGATGCAAAATCCACATCTTCTTTTATACGTTTGATAAAATCATCTTGTGTATATTCCTCCCGGCCATCTTTTTCTCGATTTTTATTATAATTTTTAAAAGCCCAATCATCCCAGATATGTATATCTCTATCTACTAAATATTTAATATTTGAATCACCAGAAATAAACCACAACAACTCTTCAATAATTCCTCTTATAAAAACTTTTTTTGTTGTTAAGAGAGGAAATCCTTGCGATAGATCAAATCTTATTTGTCTGCCAAAAACACTTTTTAGTGCAATCCCAGAATTAAACTCTTTTTTCTCAAAACCATTATCCATTATATCTTGTAATAAATTCAAATATTGTTTTTCTGGGTGTTCTTTTGCCATATTATTTTCTCTTATTAGTTTTTAATGAGTTCTTGGTTGTCTTTTTATGATTCATTTTCCAATTATCTTTATCGTATTTTGATTTTTTATGAAAATCTGTAATAGGGCTACTGGAAAGTTCAGAAAAAGTAAGTTGAGCGATTTCCATACCAGGTCTGAGTATTATTGGTACAGAGTTTAAATTACAAAGCTCAAAAGTGATTTGCAAAAAATGTCCTGGATTAATTAATCCGGCTGTATTGTGCACAATCAAACCAATTCTTGCTAAACTGCTCTTTCCATTTAGATGCACAAGAAATTTTTTTGAGCCAAAATAGTCTTTAGAAATACCCAAAACAGAAACACCTGGATGTAGAATAAACTCATCGCCGTCTTTCAGTTTAATGTCTCTAAGCTTAATTGGTCTTTTGTTGTTAGGATCAATAAAATCAGTTTTATAATTATCCAAAACTTGAAATTTATTACCCAATAAAATGTCATAGCTGGCAGGCTGAAGTCTTTTTTTATCAAAACCCCTAAGAACTATATCGCCCCTCTTAACTGACTTTTCAATGTCTACATCAGATAAAAACATATTTAGTAAAGTATTATATTTAGTATCTATTAATGTGGTTTTATTATTGTATTTAAACTATAATCATAGACATTATAATATGAAGAAACCCAAAATAAGCATCATAGTCGCTATTGGAGAACAAAATCGAGCTATTGGCAAAAATAATGAGCTTCTTTGGCATATTACCGCAGACCTAAAACGCTTTAAAGAACTTACTTCTGGACATCCAGTTATTATGGGTCAAAATACATGGGAATCACTTCCAGAAAAATTTAGACCGCTTCCAAATAGAATAAATATTATTTTAACCCTAAATAAACAATACGAAGCAGAAGGTGCGCATATAGCCAACTCAATCTCGGAAGCTATAGACGTTGCATCTTCAAAAGATAAAAATGAGATATTTTTTATAGGGGGCGCCTCAGTATACGCCCAAGCGCTACCACTCTCCGATAAGCTATACGTAACGGAAGTGGATGGAGATTATGACGGCGACACTTTTTTTCCAGATTATAGTGGTTTTGGGAAAGAAATTTCAAGAGAAAATCATGAAGAAAACGGAATTAAATTTTCTTTTGTGGAAATAGAAAGACCCGAGCGCTAAGGCGCTCGGGTCCCAAAAATTTCCAACTGACCAGAATGTTTTTTCTGTGTAGCCAAAAAACGACGTAGCCGATCTTTTTCGCGGAAAAATTCATCCAAGTCACTAATCACCCTGTCTGGTAGTGTATTGCGAAGTCTATCAGAAGATATGCCCCGAAGAAACTCCCCGTCATCACGTCCTTGATATAGAACAGACATAGAACGGCATACGAAAAGCGGTATCCTGTGACCTATGGCCTTCTTGGCAACTACCGCAAAGGATTCATGAGGGTAATCCATCAAAAGTACAATTGCGTCCATAAAACCTTCAGCGATTGTAGTCTTGCTTATCTTGTATGGACACGCCAATGTAAAAATATGCATATCCATTAGTCCTTTA
>PCTT01000001.1:6992-8974 GCA_002771585.1 Candidatus Campbellbacteria bacterium CG22_combo_CG10-13_8_21_14_all_36_13
CATTAGTCCTTTACTACCAACACGTGACCTGAGTCGACGGACCATAGAATGGGCACGATCACCTTTGAATTCGCTGTAAGCAAACCATATACTGGGTTTTTCTATTTTGTATTTCATAGTACGGGTACCGATATTTGGTTTCTATAAATAGAATACACGAAAAAACCCCTGAGTACAGGAGTTTTTCTAATTTAAATACTTTTTATTATTTCACTTCTATTCCTTACAGGAACAGTACACCTTGTCGAGATTTCTTTTCACAAGCTCAATAAATCTCTGGCAAGGTCCGTAGAAATGAATTATTTCACTTCTACGCCCATGCTTCGCGCTGTACCTTCTATAATCTTCATAGCAGACTCCACATCATTAGCGCTTAGGTCGTTCATTTTTCGCTCAGCTATCGTCTTTACCTGCGCTTTTGTAATAGTTCCAGCTTTTTTCACAAGATTTTTACCAGATCCTTTATCTTGACCAATTGCCTTCAATATCAATCGTGAAGCTGGAGGAGTTTTCATAATAAAATCAAAACTTCTATCTTCATATACAGAAAGCACTATAGGAATTATGTCCCCCATCATCTCCTTTGTTGCTTCGTTAAACTTATTAACAAAGTCTCCAATAGGAACTCCAGCTTGTCCCAATGCAGGACCAAGTGGTGGAGCTGGCGTAGCCTTACCCGCCGGTACTTGTAGCTTTATTTTTTTGATTACTTTTTTTGCCATATTTTCTTATGAGCGAAGCGAATTAGAAAATATGAGCGACCCCGTACAATTTGTGCTTCTAGTATGTTTCGCGACATGCGGGTGCGAACCCCAGAAGTAGAATCTCGTAAACTCGATTCACTACGGGGCAAGTACCACTTACCTTGTCGCAAGACTTGTCCGGTACCCAAGTAATCGTATTACTTATGGTATGGGAAGCATGTCGCGTCTATATATTCTACTTACACTTCTAATTTATTTTTAATCGGCAACCCTATGCACAAATTGTACTGGGGTGCCATGTGGTTTTTAGAAGCCCGTACACTATGCCCGAAAAACCACCAATTTGCAACTATAACTTCCTTATCTGCAAAAAGTCCAATTCTACCGGCGTCTCCCTTCCAAACATTGGAACAAGAACCTTTATCTTACCTCTAGATTTATCTATCTCACCAATCTTTCCTTCCAAGTCCTTGAACGGACCATCTATTATCGCAACAGGGTCATCTTTTGCTAGATCAATGTCGTGTTCTACTTTGTCGCCTTTCATCTGACTAAACAATTCCTCTACTTCTTTTTCACTCAAAGGAACTGGGTGAATTCCAGAACCAACGAAACCTGTTACCCTTGGTGTATTCCTCACCACATACCAAGAATCATCTGTTACCATCATATCCACAAGAACATAACCCGGATATACCCTCTCTTCTTCCTCAATTCTTTTGTTCCTTCTAACCTTAACAACTTTTTTTGTAGGAACAATAACATCAAAAATCTTGTCTTCCATACCTAAAGAACCTATTCTGTGTTTTAGGTTTCTTACAACGGCATTTTCGTAACCGGCATATGTATGAATTGCATACCAATGCCTTTCGCTGTCTGTTCTTTGTTTTGACATAGTTTTTTTAGGTTTTAGGGAGAAGACCCAAATACCAAATTTAATTAATAATTAGATTTAAAATTTCTGTAAAAAGTAAATCAAAAAGACCAAGATAAGCAGCTGTAAATAGAGATATTGCAATCACTATAATAGTAAATATTATTGCTTGTTTTCTTGTTGGCCAACTCACGTGTTTCATTTCTGCACGAGTTGATTTTATATATTCTGCTAGTTTATTCATAGTTTTTACCCTGAAATTATTGGGGTTTTAAAAAAGCCCCCTCAGGGCTATTTGTGTATATTACTCTTTTTGCAGCAAAAGTCAACCCGGTCGGGTAATGTCTAAACACTTTTGGCACTTTTGATACATTAGTAGTTAATGAGTATCAAAATGTCGAAAA
>PCTT01000008.1:0-232 GCA_002771585.1 Candidatus Campbellbacteria bacterium CG22_combo_CG10-13_8_21_14_all_36_13
TGCTTTGGATACCGCACTCAGCGGGTATGCTTTTTTCGGAATAGATGCCTATGCGTGTCAGTCACCTGACTTAGCATATGGTGGCTGGGGGACTTGGATTCGAACCAAGATAACATCCTTCAAAGGGATGTGTCCTACCATTAGACGATCCCCCAGCGATATGCACGATATTTAACTTTTAAAATTTACCCTCTTTTATCTTTAAATATATGGCTTCAGTCCAGCCCTCAAC
>PCTT01000008.1:240-30529 GCA_002771585.1 Candidatus Campbellbacteria bacterium CG22_combo_CG10-13_8_21_14_all_36_13
TGAGATACGTGCTGGATTTTACCACAATTCTAAGCAAACCATAATAGTCTTTTCCTATATTTTTTCTATACGTTTTTAAATTGTGCTTTTTATAATATATATATTTTATATCATCATTTTCAATTCCGATACAATCACACCAATATCGTCTGACTTGCTTTATTCTATGTTTATTATTTTCGTGTATATATATACTTAAATAAATATCATCTTTAGAAATCTTTAGACATACACGTAGCCACGTCATAAACAACAGCACCATTCGTGGGTCAGAATTACCAAAATCCAATCTTTGACTAATGTTATGTGTTTTTTGCTTGGCACCCTCAGCCCAATACAGTGCTATCCCTATAAGCCACAACTCCCTCTTTGATAATTTTGATATATCTTTAAAAGCATTTTTGTAAATCAAACTTGTCTGATCAACTCTTATTTGTTTTTTCTTTGCCCCACCTCTTTTTGCCGCATCTAATCTCTTTTTGGTAATTCTTTGTTTTTGTGGTTTTGACAACCCCACATCACAAAGCCATAAAGACAGTGTTGATTTTGCAACACGCACTTCACGAAGAATCTCAGAATAGGTTTTCCCATCCATACGCATCTTAACCGCTTTATCCTTTTGCCACTTCTTTATCACCATATACAAACAATTATATTATATTCACCCCATCGAATATAGTATATCGTGTGTATAACTTCCATGCTCTGTTCGACAGTATCACACACATAACATCAATAAATAATCAAACATCTAAAGTAACCTAGTCTTTGATAATTTAAGATTTGTTCTTCGTGCTTCTGCCGAGCGAGGCCTTTATGAAGGCGCTGAAGAGTGGATGTGGAGAGAGTGGTCTCGCGAGAAATTCTGGATGAAACTGAACACCCAAGAAAAACGGATGTATTTTTGTGGGTAACTCTGCTATTTCCATAAGTGTTCCATCTGGTGAAACGCCAGAAAATATCAAATCTCTTGATGACAATTTCTCTATGTACTCCGGATTAACTTCATATCGATGCCGATGTCGCTCTCTTATCTCCCCTTTTCCGTATGCTTTATATGCAATAGTCCCTTTCTTTAAAAGTGCTTGATACCCACCAAGTCGCATACTCCCACCATAATCTTTTTCTGCTAACTTTTTCTTTTGATCTGGCATTATATCTATAACCGGATTTGGAGTATCAGGATCTATCTCTACTGTGTGTGCGGTCTCAATTCCAAGCACGTGTCTTGCGTACTCTATCACCATCAACTGCATTCCGTAACAAAGTCCAAAATATGGAATCTTATTTTCTCTCGCATATTGTATAACATTTATTTTTCCTTCTATACCAGTCTCACCAAAACCACCAGGAACGATTATTCCATCATAATCTTTTAGATTTGATAATTTTTTATCATCACTTTCAAAATCCTTTGAGCTGAGCCAATGAATATCTGGCTTCACACCAATTCCGTAAGATGAAAACTTGATTGCTTCTATTACAGAAATATAAGCGTCAGAAAGTATAAAATCTCCCGTATCAAAATATTTACCCACTATCGCAATCTTTACTGGCTTGTCTGCTTTCTTCATTTTTGCAACCATTGCACGCCATTCTTTCAAATCTTTTTGACGAGGACGCAGTCCAAAGTGGGAAAGTATCCTTGTGCTAAGCGCATCATTTTCAAAATTTATAGGCACATCATAAATACTCTCTATATCTGGAGCAGATATTACATCCTTCGCCTCTATCCCGGTAGAATCAGCTATTTTGTCTTTTCGTTTTGCGTCTAATGGATATGAGCTTCTTGCAATAATAAGATCTGGGGTTACTCCATATGAATTGAGCTGACGAACTGCGTTTTGAGTTGGTTTAGTCTTCATCTCCCCTATTGTTTGTGGTACAGGAAGATAACTAACCATTACTGTCATTACATCTTTTATATTTTTTATTCGGAGTACTCGTGCTGCTTCTATAAAAATAGCATTCTGATACTCACCAATAGTTCCACCAATTTCTATAAGAGTAATCTCTGCATTTGTTTTTTGAGCCGAGGTTTTAATTCTTCTAAGTATCTCTTCTGTTATGTGGTAAATAGGCTCTACACACTTACCCTTATAGCCAAGCGCACGTTCTTTGTCTATTACATGTTTAAATATCATTCCATTAGTCATGTAATTATCTTCGGGCAAACTCACATCAAGAAATCTTTCATAATTTCCCATATCTTGATCACATTCAAGTCCACTATCAAGAACAAAAACCTCACCATGTTCTGTTGGATTCATTGTTCCAGCATCTACATTGAGATAAGGGTCTGCTTTTAAAACAGAAACCTTAAAACCCTTGGATTGTAAAATTTTCGCTATTGATGCGGTGGTCACACCCTTTCCAACCCCAGACATAACACCCCCAACAACAAATATGTATTTTGTACTTTTTTTATTTGCCATAATACTTAATATATAGAACAAAGACTACGATACGCCGTAGTCTTCTTTTTTAAAATACTTTCAAAAAAACAAATTAGAGCTTCAAATATCTTTTAATTGCCAAAAAGCTAGATATTGCTCCCAAAACTACTCCAGCTAAAATCAAAATCAGAAACATCTGAGAGAAGTTGTCTACATAATAATCGAAAACATTCGTTCCTCCAAAGAAATCTTCTGTAAATGGACCCAGCCAGATAGTTACAGGATAAAAAAGTACCATTGCAAAGAGCGCAGAAGTAAAACCATACATCATCCCTTCAATTATAAATGGCCCCCTTATGTAAGAATGGCTAGCTCCAACCAGCTGCATAACTGATATCTCTTCCTTTGATGTATATATAGCAAGACGAATAGTATTAAACACGATCATTATTGAGATAATGATAAATATTATCAAAATAGCAAAACTTAAAGCATCTACTGATGTAATAATTTTTGACAATTTGTCAATCGCTGTTTTATTTTGGAAATAATTTATTTTATCTATTATCCCGGCACCCTCACTAGAAAGCGCGTTTTCTGAATCAAGAAATCTTGCAATACTTTCATATTGAGATGTCTCTTTTGCTCTTATGTTTAAATGTGCACCCAGCGGGTTGTCATCGAGCTCATTTAGAGCTTGCAAAATAAGTTGGTCGTCAGCATGTTTTCTCGTAAATTCGGCGACAGCCTCATCTCGAGAGACAAAATCAACAGAAGCAGTTTCTGGTAATGCCTCAAGAGAATCTTTCATTGCCATCATTGCATCTTCTGGAGCATCAACCGTAAAATACACATTTATATCAACCTTTGACTGTATCTGACCTAATGCAGAATCTAGCATTGCATCCAAAAACACGAGAGATCCTAAAACAAACAATGTAACAGTCATAACCAAAACTGCTGCAGCAGTAACGACTCCATTTCTCCAAAAACTTACGAACCCTGTCTTTATTATTCTTTTAGTATCTGTCCAAAACATCTTAGTTTTATTTATGAATATAGAATTACGAATAAAATTAATTTTTTAAATTACATAGCGCCCATGAGAATCATCTCTCACTATTTTACCATTTTCCATAGTAATAACCCTGTGATTTAAAGACTCCACAACACCTCTATTGTGAGTAGTCAAAATAACCGTTGTACCTAGATCATTTATTTTCTTCAAAATTTGAACTATATCGTGTGTATTAACTGGATCCAAATTTCCAGTTGGCTCATCAGCTATAACCAAATCTGGTTGATTTACTATAGCCCGTGCTATTGCCAACCTTTGCTTTTCTCCACCAGATAGCTCTTGTGGGAAATTCCATATCTTGTCACCCAAATCCACAAGATCAAGCACGTGTGGAACATCAGACTCTATTTCTTCGTCTGTCCTTCCGGCCGCCTCCATTGCAAACGCTATGTTTTCAAACGCGGTCTTGTGAGGAAGAAGACGAAAATCCTGAAACACCATACCTATCCTTCGACGATATTTGTTCATCTCTTTTTTCTTAAGTTCGTATATATTGGTATTATCAAATAAAATTTCCCCCTCACTAGGAAACTCTTCAGCTAATATCATTTTCAATAATGTAGTTTTACCTGCCCCAGAATGGCCAACAATAGAAACGAACTCCTTGTGGTCTACAGAAAGACTGACTCCATCAAGGGCCGGCAATGAGTCCATGTATATTTTCCTAACATTATTAACACGAATTATTGGATCTTTGTGTGATTTTTCTGTATCTGACATTTTTAATTTAAAAATTAATTTAGTTGCGCATTCTCTTCCTTAATAAATTCTTCTATATCTCCTCCCAGCACTTTTTCCACATCGCGTAACTCAACTCCAGTTCTGTGATCTTTAACCAGTTTGTATGGATGAAGTACATAAGACCTAATCTGACTTCCCCATTCATTTTCTATATCTTTTGATATCGACAGACCGCGAGCTTCCCTTTTTTTGTCTTCTTGCTCCTTATGATACAACTTACCGCGAAGTATTTCCAGCGCTTTTTCCTTGTTTCTTTCTTGTAGTCTTTCTGAATCCGAATGTACAGCTATTCCGGTTGGTTTGTGTACAATTCGCACTGCTGTTTCGCGCTTATTTACATTCTGCCCACCTGGACCACTAGATTTTGAAAAGTCAATTTCTATATCAGATTCATTGATATCCACAGCTTCCGCATCACGAAGCAATGGAACAACCTCTACCATTGCGAAAGAGGTGTGTCTTTTACTATTAGCATTAAATGGCGATAGTCGTACGAGTCTATGTACTCCAGACTCATTTTTTAAGGTTCCGTACACATCTTTGCCCTCTATTTCTATAGATACATTTCTATATCCACCATGATCTGTTAAATGTTCATGCAATCTCATCATAACCCACCCCATACTCCTTACGTAATTTTCATACATAGAAAGAAGCATTGATACAAAATCTTCCGCATCCTGTCCTCCGGCACCAGCAAAAATTGTCATTACGGCAGATCCTTTGTCATATTTATCTACTCCCAGGAGCTCGTCTTTTAAATCACTAAATTCTTTTATAAGTTTCTGTGCTTCTGCCTTGTCATTCCAAAAATCAGGCTCAGTCATAGCTTTTTCAATTTCTTTTATTCTTTCTTCTATCTTTTCTTTATCCATAAAAACAAGTATATCATTTCAAATCACTAAAAGAAAAAGGGCTCGCGCATCATCCACTATGCGCGAGCCCAGATGACAAAACAAGACCAATTAGATGTGCTGTTTAGGTCTATGCTCGTCACCATGGGAGGAGCGTCCCACCCATTAAAATTACACCTATTTAAAAAAGGTGTCAAAAACAAAACAACCAAAAAGGCAATACTTGCTTGTTTGTTGAAAATTTAATTACTTGTCAGGACACCTTGTAGATTGCGGTGTGATATTTGTAGAAATTGCCCTTGATACACCTGTGTAATCAACGCACCACCACTGATTTTCATTTGTAGACAATATACTTGAAGCTACCCAAAAATCATCTGCATCCACACAAGGAACATAGCCATCACTTGCCACAGACACCTCACCAAGAACACTTGCTACTTCAGAACTTTTACATAAATCTAAATATGACTCATTGTTTTCTTTATAATATATTATTGACTCTTCATAAATTTTTAACATATTTATTTTTACATCAGAAGAAGAATCTATTTCTAAATTTTCAACTGTATAATCTGTGGTGGTAGCAACATCTAATCCTAAATCTGTTGTGGTGTCATCTTTTGCACCTACATCTATACCACTATTATCTGGCATAACATTTATTTTATCTTTAGTAAAATACCCATACGCAAAATAACCACCAACACATAAACTTGCGACAACAACTAGGATTAGTAAGGTCTTCAATATGGTACGCATCATTCCACCACCAGACTTAGACAGTCGTATGTCTTGTTTCTGTTGTGCCATATTTTGCGCAAAAGCATCATTTTGTTTTTGTACTTGTGCGTATGGCGTAATTACTGGATTTGAATTTGAGGTTATCGTGTGCGATTTTGGTATTTGTGTTTGAGTGTTTGTAGCCGGGTTTTCTGGTTTAATTTGTGTTGGATTTGTTTGTAGTGGTGTTTGTACAACATCAGAAACTGGCTTTGGTTCTAATGCTGGTGCTGATGCTGAGGCTGATTTTGATACTTCTTGCTTTACCTCTGTTTTTTCTGGAACACCAGGAAATGCGACCAAAAAAGCCTGGTCTATATCTTCCCTAGTCCAACCACCTTGGCTCATTAGAGTTGAATAAATTGAGTCTGTTGATGTTCCTCGAGCAAAACTTAATTTGACATATTCGAGTAATTCATTTGGAACCATGCCTATATTATAGAATAGAAATACATGATTTTCTTAGAGTATTGTGTATAAACCTAAACTTTTCATAAATTATAACCGCTTATCTTTAAAGTGAGTTAGATAAGCCTTTACAAATTTTTCTCACAAGCCCCGGACCTTCATAAATCATCCCAGTTACTAATTGTATTAAATCCGCACCAGCATCAAATTTTTCTTTTGCATCCTGATAGGAGAATACTCCACCACAACCAATAATAGTAAAACGATTTTTGTATTGTGACTTAGTCATTATAATAAGCTCGGATGATCGATCTCTACATGGTGCACCAGATAGTCCACCACAAAAAGATTCTGGCTTTTTGTCATCAGGATGAATATGAGAATAATCTTTTTGTAAATTACCTATTATCACGCCTTGGACGTTGTGTGTATCAAGCACGGCAAGTAGCCGAGCAAACAGATCATCAGAAATACTAATAGGCATTTTTACATATAATGGCTTTGTTCTAGATACCATATCTAAACGGGTGCAAAGCTCATCTAGAAGCTTAGGCTCTGCAAAACTTTCGCCACCGAATGCATTTGGGCATGAAATATTGATAGCATAATAATCGCCAATATCCGATGATACAAATGACCTGAGAGAATTAATGTAGTCATTCATGCCCTCTTCCGTGTCAGCTCGTGTACTATCGTTTGTACGCGCAAGACTAATACCTATAACAAAATCTTTATTTCTTTTTGTTTTTCGTAAGCGCTCTATAATCTTCTTTGAGCCTTCGTTTCGTAAGCCTTTGTTTACCAAAATACTTTTTGAATTGATAAGCCTTGCCATACGCTTAGGTGGATTTCCTTCGCATGGATAATATGTAACAGAACCAACCTCTTCACCGCCAAATTACATGTGTGGGAGTATGCGAGTAAGACGGCCGTTGTAGTCAAATCCAGCAGATAGGATTATCGGGGTTTTGTAATAAACACCGTCCACAGTTTTTGAAATATTCTTATCATGATATCCATACATCAAATCCACTATTTTACGAGTGATGGCAAACCTACCAAAAAATTCACCAAGAGATATCGCCAAAGTATGAACAGCCTCTGGGTCAAATAAAAAAAGTATTGGTTTTATTATGTGTTTGTACATAGGAATTATGAATTTCGAATTTAAAATTTCGAATAAATTTCAAATGAATGAATTTTAAAAATTAGAACATTCAACATTGAATCAAAATTCGAAATTCAAAATTCAAAATTCATTATGGAGCCAGTGGTCGGGATTGAACCGACGACCTTCTCGTTACGAGTGAGATGCTCTACCAACTGAGCTACACTGGCACTTCCGTAATTTGGAGCCAAGACCGGGGATCGAACCCGGGACCTCATCCTTACCATGGATGCGCTCTACCAACTGAGCTATCTCGGCACAGGTAGAATAATAGTATATATCTAGATTAGATACAATTTAATGGTAGTCTTGTTTGTTGTCCATTATAGCTTGAGCAACAGAAACAGCTTCTTCTGGATCCACTTCACCATTTTTTACTTTTTCTATTAGACTATTGAGTTCTGGAATTTCAGAATCATTAAAACCCATAATTGCTACTTGTTGTCTAATATAATAAATCTGCCCAATTGCTTTTTCTATTTCACTTTGCTCTTGTGGCTGTTCAAAATTGTTCATATAAATAATTATAACAAAAAGAGCCCCAGGGCGTTAGCCATGGGACTCAAGTACGGAGCAAAGAAAAGTGTTTAGGGTTGTGTGTACCCAACATTCGCATTTTTAGGTGCTTAGTTATGTACACATGGGTTCACAGATTTAGGTCGCGCGCCCGCCATCTGCTACTCAGGGACATCACTGCTTGGATTAGGTCATTGTTGCCGATTTCCAACTTTGACCACGCCATAACGTATTGTGAGCCCTACAACCCCAGACCGAGGTCTGGTTTGCCTTCTTCCCTGTTACGGGAATCGCTTTTGCTTTATTCACCAAAGATCTTTGCTAACAGACAAAGTAGCACAAAAGATTTTATGTATACTTTACAAAAAAATAAGTTGTTGAATAATTTTTTTAAATATTTTCACACCTAAAAACTAAGAACTCATGGGTATATTAGGCTGTGGTGGAACTATAGATGAAATAGATACGGGCATTTTAGGATTAGGACCATATTCATTTTGACCAATATTACTATCTAAACACATAAGAACTGTGTACCATATGAATCCTGCAATTGGAATAAAGTTTATTAAAATCATCCAGCCGCTTCTACCTATGTCGTGTAATCTTCTTACCGAAACCGCTAGGCTAGGAATAAAAATTGCTATAGAAAATAACAAACTTAAAATATTAGTGTCTATTAATGAACTTATGACACCAATTACAACATAAAAAATAACTCCAAACAATACAAAATACCAATATTCTGATCTACGCGCCCGACCTTCAAATACAGCATACTTTTTTAAAGCTCCTATAAAATAATTCATAATAAAAAAAATTAAACTATTAATGCTACATACTAAAATTACTCAACGACCAGGCTGTATCGCTTTGTGAGAAATTAATTATATACATACGATAATAATATCATTAAAAGTGGTAACAAAAATATCGCAGATAGAATCATATTTAATGTAATTGAGGTTTTTCTGTTTTTAGTTAAAAAAGACACAACAGCTAGTGGCAAAATAGTAGACCCGTAAATAAATGGTATGGCCATAGCAGGCATTGCCATCAAACCAACATCTGGTAAAGATAAAATATAAACACTAAAAATTAAAAGTAGTACAAAAATAATAATAAATACTAGCGCATAGTAACGGATAAATTTTGTTTTTTGTTTTACATTAAAAAGTTCTTCTAAATTTAGAACTTCATCTATCGCCTCACCTGACCACCCGCCCTGAGAAATTAAAATACTTTTAATTCTTTCTCTACTTACACCTTCAGACAATTGACCCTTCACAAAATTAAATAATTCTTGATTGACCATATATAGATATTTTACCAAATATTATTAAAATTACACAAAAGATGTTTTGAGTAGTTTTGATTTTTGCGCAAAGCATGTCTGCCCTACCTACCGGCAGGCAGACGGTAGGCAGGGACGGGAGTCTTGATCCTTACAGGATCGGTACAGGTTTCGTATCTCACTTCGTCCTTCGATAAACTCAGAACTCGCTCCGATATACTAAACCTTTTCAAGTCCCTCTCGAAGCAATGCTTCTCGCCGCTGCACAAAAACAAAAAACGGCATAAAGCCGTTTCTTGTTTTTGCGCAGCGGACGGGACTTGGTCACAGATAATTTTGCAAAGCAAAATTTCCGCGACCCCGCCTCGCGCTTCCCCGACTCTAGTCGGGGGCTTCGCGCGCTCCGGCTTTCAAGTCCCGCCGTGCGGTAAAATACAAAAGCCCAGATACGTTGTATCTGGACTTTGTATTTTATGCGCAGCGGACGGGACTTGAACCCGCAACCTCCCACGTGCTTACCTACTACAGTTTTCACTGCCTAAAGTTTAGTTTGTGGTCTGGACTATATCTTCACCATATCAAATTGACTTAGGTGCTTTGGTATCTAGTCTCTACGGAGTCCTCACCTTAGTGAGTTCCCTCGGTATTAACATATTCGTCAAATAACGAACTTAGCCTTCACCGATATCCCAAAGAGTTCAATCTGCCTTTCGAGCAGAAGGCTGCCTGTTTAAGCCTACAGGCGGGTGCTCTAACCAGTTGAGCTACCGCTGCGTATATCCAAGCTTCCTAAACGCCTTTTCAAAAATATCCTTTTTCCGCTTAAGAAAAATACTTGTAGAAGCATTATTATACATAAATTGATAAAGTGCAAGGCTGTCATGATGACTAAATACAAGTTCAAAACCACCAGTTTTTATTATAATAAATCCTCCTTTTATATCTGTATATTGTTTTAATACTAAGTGTAATTTGACTAAAAAACGTTTGCATCCAGAAGTAAAGCCTGTCTTAAAAACCACTCTAAATTTCCCCGTGTCTTTTCTAAGATGATCTCCCATATATACGCCTCCATCTCCATCAAAATATCCACGAACATAATCTCCTAAATATTTTCTAGGAATATCTGGAAACTCAAGGTTAAATGTCTTTTGCTCCGTTAGACCAAACCCACGTAAATCATTACACATCTCTTTACTACCAATCTGTAATCTGAACTGATCACTTTCATTACCAACACGATATCTAACTGAAATTTTATGATTTGAATCTAATTTTTCTCTAATTTGATATAACAAATCTTTATCGCAAATTTGAATACTAATATAATTGGATCCTCTTGGATTTATATCGATAGACCCGTCAGCGTAAATGAAGCCTAAAATATAAGCCATATCAGATGACCATTTTTTAAAAAATTTTTTGTTTACTTTTTTATGTATGGGCACCTATATATTATATCAAGGTGACAGTACATTACACTAACCATTTATACACAAAATCCGCCCCCATTATGGAAGACGAATGGCAGATATAGATGTGTCGAGGGTGGGAATCGGTCAGGAGTCCTTGAAAAATAAACTCGTAATGACTCGTTATTTTTCTAAGGCTCACGACCCTGGCTCGGCCACAATCTCCTTTCAGTCGATTGGCTTCGCGGCCTCCGCCTTTCGATTCCCACCTCAGCTTACAAAATTATAGGCCTGTACTACTTCGTAGCCCAAGCCTTAATTTTGTGTCGAGGGTGGGAATCGAACCCACGACCTCAGCTTTATGAGTGCTGTGCTCTAACCGACTGAGCTACCTCGACAATATCAAGAAGAATAATACATTTTTCTCTATTTTTCAATATAAACAGAAACTTACTATTTGTCGCAAACACAAATATATGTTAGTATTCCAAACGTTATATCGCGGGGTGGAGCAGTAGTAGCTCGGGAGGCTCATAACCTCCAGGCGTAGGTGCAATTCCTGCCCCCGCAACAATCATGTAAAATACTGCGCCCACAGGTGCGGTATTTTATATTGATTTTGCGAGGGGAGAAAGAAAACTTCTTTTCTTTCGTCAGGAATTGCAAGGCGGAGCCATGTTTGAGTGAAACGAAAACAGGCGAGCCCGGGTGAGAAGCGAATACGTGGAGCTTCGCAAGACATTCTTCTAACAAATATTACGATATATCGTAATATTTGTTGAAAAGGTGTACAGAATCTGTAAGATTGGAAGTTCTTAGTGATCCGCCAGCTGGCGGAGAGCTTAGAAACTTGACTCCAACTCCTGCCCCCGCAACAATAATACAAAAACCACCCTTATGGGTGGTTTTTGTATTTATATAAATTACTCCTCACTAGGACCATCTACAGTTAACACATCAAGCTCTGGTGATTCCCCTGTAATCCTCATCACATCTTTATCAATTTTTCCGAGTTCTTTTGATGCTTTGTTGTAGTGATTCACAGTAGTCCCAAGAGTATTACCAAGCTTATTCATAAACTCTTCATAAGTTTTCATGTGTCTTCCAAGCTCTCCCACCCTCTTCTGAATATCTTTTGCTTGTTCTTCTATTTGCAAACTTCGAAGCCCTTGGAGTACAGTCTGTAAATATGCCATAAATGAAGTTGGTGAGACTATAATCACCTTCTTTTGTTGAAAAGCATACTCTATCAAATCTCTAGACTTAACCGTACCAACAGTACCGATCAATAAATCATAATATATTCCCTCGGATGGTATAAACATAAAAGCAAAATCCATTGTGTTTTCGGCTGGACGAATATATTTTGCCGTCTCATCTATTCTATTTTTTAAATCTTGCTTAAATGCTTTCTCGTGCTTTTCTCTTTCTACCGGATCTCTTGTTTCAACCAGTCTATTGTAATTTTCTAGAGAAAACTTTGAGTCAATCGGTAATACTTTATCCCTATCTAAATAAACAACAGCGTCTACTATTTCCCCATTTTCAAACGCATACTGCATCTGAAATCTGTCTGGAGGCAAAACGTTCTTTAGCACAGTCTCAAGATAATATTCCCCAAGAACACCTCTCTGTTTTGGGTTTTTTAATACATCTTGTAGAGACTTAAGCTGATCAGCAAAAGACACCACTTGTTTATTAGTCTCGTCAAGCTTGGTAAGGCCCGCGGTGACATCTTTTATTATCTTTGCTGATTCAGAAAATTGATCTCTAATTGTACTTTGCATTTCTTTTGCACTCTCTCCAAGTTTCGAATCCACGGTCCTGTTGAGCTCGTTTAGCTGATTTTGAAGAAAAACCATACCAGAATCATCCTTCTTTTCTTCTTTTTTTCTACCGACAAAAAACCAAAGTAAGCCAAGATTAAGGCCTAAAAATATAGCTAAAATAAGTATAAAAATACCTGTCGTCATTGTGTAATTGTATCATTAATCCTATTTTTCCAGAAAATAAAATATTTTACAGTCTCTATAGCAATAAGATTGAATACGGCCACGCCAACAAGCACAAGAATCTCATAAAAAGAAAGTGTTGTAAGTTGTAACATGTTTCTAATTGGGGTGATAATTATAGACAAAGCAAAAGCGGAAAGACTTACAATCACAGAAACAAAAAGTACTTTATTTGAAAATATATTTATATGCCATATTGGACGATCAAAGCTCTTTAGAGCAAATAAAAATAATGCAGAGTCTAATGATAAAGCAACAAAAAGCATTGTTCTAATCTCATCAATTGGCACACCTATTTTTAATAAAATTCCAAAAAGTGTAAGTATCATTACTCCAGTTACAGCAGATATAGTAAAAATAAGTTTTTTAATGTTCCCTGATAAAATATTATAAGCAGAATTCATTGAAGGCCTCCTCTTCATTACACCAACTTCAGCAGGTTCAAATGCAAAAGAAAAGTTTAAAATAGATTCTCCTATAATATTATTCCACAATATTTGAGCTGGTAATATAGGCAAAGGTCCACCAAACAACAAAGAACCAATAATTAATATAACAACACTAAATGACGTTGACAGTAAATGAGCTATTATACGCTTCAGATTATCAATTATTCTACGGCCCTCTTTTATTGCGCCCACAATTATTGCAAAGCTATTATCAAGTAAAACCAAATCTGACGCTTCTTTAGCTACATCAGTACCAGAACCAACCACAATACCTATGTCGGAGCTCTTAAGAGCAGGAGCATCATTTATTCCATCTCCAGTCATTGCTACAATCTCGCCATTATTTCTAAGTATGTTAACCATTCGTAATTTCTGAGATGGTAGGACTCGTGCGAATACAGAATGCTCGCGCAAAGCTTTTAATAGTATCTCATCAGACATACCTTCAAGCTCTGTGCCGGTAATCGCACGCGCACTTTGATTTTTGATTATCCCAGCTTGATATGCAATAGACCGAGCCGTTTCTGGATTATCCCCCGTCGCCATTATCACCCTAGCCCCTGCACTTTGTGCTTCTCTTATTGCATCAGGCACATCAGCGCGAAGTGGGTCACCAAAGGCAAGCAACCCAGCAAAAACAAGTTTTGTGGATTCCTCTTTTGATATGCTTCCGTTTTTATCTCTTTCTATTTTATCTTTTTTTGTATTTAAAAATGCAATTGCGGTAACACGCTTCCCTTCTCTGCTTTGCTCCTCTTGAGCCTTAATAAAGCGCATACGAGTTTCATCATTCAAATCTTCTATCTTACCTTGATGCCAAACCCGAGTTGACATTTCCAACAAATGTTCTGGGGACCCACTGAAATAAAGTCTATTTTGTCTAACATCTTTATTTAAAGATACTGCGAATCTATTTTCAGAACTAAACACAAGAAAATCTAATCTTGGATATTTTAACGAAAGCACCAATTCAGAGATGCCTCTTTCTAAGCCCGCAACCACAATCGCCTTTTCAATCGGTCTGCCGTGTACAACAAAATCTTCTTCTCCTGACCTCTCTTCAATAAACGCATCAGATGCTAAAACACCCATACGTAATATATCTCCATTACAATTAGATGTATCATCTATGGCGCACTCCCCGCGCAATGAATTAAGTGACACAATACCACCAAGTGACATTTTTGCCTCTGTGAGAGTACCTGTTTTGTCCGTTATAATCACAGTCGTACTACCCAGCGTTTCTGCTGTTAATATATTTCTCACCAAGCCTCTCTCTTTGAGAATTTTCTCCATTCCTATAGCAAGCACCACAGTTACAACAGCAGGAAGCCCTTCTGGTATGGCACTCACGGCCACCGCAACAGCAACGAGTACCATCTCTATTACTGGCTCTCCTCTTAAAATTCCAAGACCAAAAATAACAAAAATTGCACCTATAATCACATAAGTTAAAAACACAGCGATTTTATGTATATTAATTTGTATTGGTGTTTTTACTGTATCTCTTGCACTAAGAGATTCTGCTATTTCCCCTATTTGCGTATTCTTACCAGTCTCAACCACAATACCTCGTCCGAACCCGGCCACAACCAATGTACCAGCCCAAAGCATATTATATCGCTCAAAAATGGGTTTATTTTCATCTATTGTTCCACCCTGTTTTGGTACCGCCACCCATTCTCCAGTTAACGGCGCCTCATTTACACTTAAATCAGTTGCTTCAAGTATGCGTATATCTGCAGGAATATGCATTCCGGATTCAATAATTACGATATCGCCTATAACCACTTCTTCTGTTCGAATCAATCTTTTCTTTCCATCACGAATTACAGGAGTAAATGATTCTTCAGAAGATTGTAATTTTCTGAAAGCCTTAAAGGATCTTTCTTCCTGTATGACGCCGACAGATACATTTATACAAATAGCCAAAAAGATGACAGTGGCATCAAGTGTATCACCTAAAAATAAAGTTAGAATTCCCGCCGCCAACAAAATAAAAACTAGCGGACTTTTAAATTGTTTAATTACCCCCTTGAGCAAGGTAAAACTTTCACCACGTCCTATTAAATTCATCCCATATCTTTTCTGCAAATCAGCAACCCTCTTTTGCGATAACCCATTTTGAAAATCAGTAGAAAGCCTAATCTCAAGTTGCTCATATGGAATACTATGCCAAGACACTTTACTTGAAATCAAAGGTTGTTTATCTATATAATCCTTTTTTATAATTGGTATTTCATCCATCTATTTTATATTTCTTCTTCTTTTTTGAGTCTAGCTTCTAATTCGGTCTCTTCCCTTTCTTCTTCTTGGATTTTTTTATCTTGCAATTTTTGTAAACCAGAAAAACCAAACAAAGAAAACACTAAAATGCTAGCAAGTACTATTCCTATAAGGTTCATCAAAAACAACATCATTGATCCTGCAAATACATCTCTCGATAATAGAGATATGGCAACACCAATAGCAGAAAGCGGGGGTACAAGGGAAACCGTGATTGCAATACCCGGTAAAGTGCTCGACGCATCTTGTTTAACCCAAGAAAAAGCCGCAATGATTCCAGAGAAAAATGCCACCAAAAAGAATAGGAAGTTTGGCGTGCTCACTAAGACAAGTTGGTGCGTAATCTCTGGCTTATTTACCAAAAAGGAAGTTATGAACGCTATAAGAATTGTGATCAGTGATGACTTAAAAAGATTCTTTAAAGACCTGCGAATCGCATCCCTAGATGAAGTTACTATTCCCATACCGAGAGACAATATTGGAAATAATATTGGAGCAATAAGCATAGCCCCAACGATAACAATCGGGTTATCCAGCAAAAGACCGAGTGCGCTTATAAAAGCTCCAAAAGACAAGTAGAGATAAAATGTGGCACTTACCCTACTTTCTTCTATTAATGTTTCTATTGTTTTTTTCTTATCAAAAAAACTAGCCCCTAAGACTGATTTTGTACTCATATATTGGTATTATACCCTTTTATACAAAGCCCCTCAACGCAAAAACCTTAATATATTACATCGATAAGAATGTTGTGGCCTGGCTTCAATATTCTTAGTTGTGGTTAGGGTTAGTGAAAAAAATATAAAATGTGATAATATCGAATACATATGTTACACGAACAAATACAAAAAGAGGTGCAGGAAGCAATGAAAGCAAGAGAGGAATTAAAACTCTCTGTTTTACGCGGAATGCTATCTTCCTTTACAAACGAGTTAGTTGCAACAAAACGCAAACCAACAGAAAAATTAACAGATGATGAGGTTATTGGGGTTATAAGGAGGTTGGCCAAACAAAGGAAAGAGTCTATTGAGCAATTTAGAGCTGGAAATCGAGAGGATTTAGCATCAAAAGAAGCGGAAGAATTAGCAATACTTGAAACATATCTGCCTAAAATGATGGATATTGAAGAGATAAAAGCTATAGTAATAAAGAAAAAAGAAGAGCTTGATATAAACGATAAATCAAAAATGGGTATACTGATGGGCGCGATTATGAAAGATTTGAAAGGAAAGGCTGATGGAAACGACGTAAAAAATGTTATAGAAAGTATTTTTTAATAAAAATTAACAAAAAAAGCTCTGTTTATATTGAATAAACAGAGCTTTTTTGTTTTTTCAGTAAAGATTGGGCAAAAATATACAAAAAACGATAAAAACACAAAAATTGATAGCACCGTTAGAGACAGGATCTTCATATAAACCCGTTATCTCTAAAAGTGTGGATAACTCTGTTGATAAACACTTAAATACCTGTGAATTCTTGTGTATAGGAGCCTAACTTCTAAGCGTGAAAATATTTTTTACAAAAAAGGGCGCCCAAGGCGCCCTAAATCTAGTATTTTGTGTAAAAGTCTGTGGATAAGTACTTTACAACCCTGTATTACTTGTGAGTATTACGGTATAACAACCTCTGCAATGTTATTTGCAGGCTCCACGGGGACATCTTCTCCTTTATAATAGCCTGCAACCATAGTAATAACGACAGCCAATACTATTATGCCCATAAATCCAAACAAAAATTTTATATATGATTTATTTACCACAAAATTAATTTAGTTAATAATTTTAAATCTATATAGACCCGCCAGATTCCAAAATGTTCTTAAGAGATGCTAAACTATCCTCAAGCGGAAGCTCTTTAACCCCTTGTTTTGCTATATCTATAGCTTTTTTCCTATCCTTAAACCCATACAAATACATTTCTGCCATATTAAAATATGTAGGAACATATTTGGGTCCAACTTCAAGTGCTTTTTTATACCAAGATTCTGCCTTGTTTAGGTCTACTATTTCATAAGTATACAGATTACCTAAATTATTAAGAGCGACAACATTCTTTGGTGAAAGTGTGTAAGCATACTCCCACGCCTCAGATGAGGCTATAAATGCCCCACCTGTCTTCCATAGACCACCAATTTCTATCCATCCATCTGGGTTAAGCGGATTATCTTTTAACATAGAAACAACCTCCGACAATCTTGAAGCTGATGTGCTCGAAAGACCTGACACGGTTCTATTTAGATTTGGTTGTGTTATTCCTGGATCATTTATCACCACGTACTCCGCGTCTACTCCGTCAAACCCTTCTATTGTTACCTTTTCTGTTGTTGTTGAAATGTCGCTATCTAGCACAATATCTGTATCAGGACTATTGCCAATTTTTGCCCAAACAAAATAACCTATTACTAATAAGACTATGGCCAACACCGGTATTACAATTTTTTTCATTCTGAATACATTAAACTTTTAATATAATTTGTATTTGATCATTATAACAGAAATCTCTCTATAGCGAACATTTATAAAGAATTATAAGAGTTACCAAAGCCAGACTTCGGTAACTCTTATAAAAAACTTTTAGGTAAAACAAAAACCCCCGCATAAGCGAGGGTTTTTGTTGTCCATTAAGGACGCTTCGACTAACTAATTACTATATTAGTTTGATCGTGTCCAACTCTGTGTTGGGAAGTCTGCGTTGGATGGGAATCCAGGCATACCATAACCGTTTGTCCAGTCTAGATTACTCTCGACAGCACTTGTTACTACAGGTGTTGTTGTTGAGAATGGTGACCAAATAATGTTATCGGTAGCACCTGATCCAGCTTCAACTGTTGTTACTGTTCCCATACCACCAGCAAGTGCTGGGTATGATGTATCAGCAAGTAGAGTCAATGCGATTGTCTCTGCTACTGATGCAGTATCAACTACAGATGATGCCTTCAAGACATATGTCTTTGAGCTATTAGCTGGTACAAGCTGAGCTTGTGATGTTCCTGTTCCTTGTAGTTCAAGTGTTCCAGCCGCGTCGTCAACTGAAGAGTTGAATGCAACTCCGTTTCCGTAAAGTACGAATCCTGTTGTTGCTCCACCTGTTGTAGCTACGCTAAATGTGAACTTCTTGAATACAATGTCCCTATTGTTAGGGTTTGTAACTGTGAATGAATACAAGTTACCACCTGGTGCAAGTGTTCCTCCTGTGCTTGTTACAGCTATAGATGGAACTGTTCTAAATACTCTTACACCAGCTGTTGCTGTGTCAGATGTTGTACTACTTGAGATTGTAGAACCTGATGCTACACCTGTTGCGTAGTTACCATTTAGTCCTACGTTATCTCCATCATAATCAACTGCGATGAATGCTCCGAATGCTGCTGTAGCACTGTTTGCATCATGAGACGCTAAGTCTGCTTTTACTGTTATCAACTCTGACTCTCCAGCTGTAACTGTTACAGGGGTTGTAAGCGTTGAAGTAGCATAATCTGATGATGCTCCTACGAAGCTAGCCTCACCAACCTTTACACCGTCATGGTATAGAGAAACTTTCTGATTTAGAAGGTCAGATGGTGAGTTTGATGCTGTGTTTCCAAGCTGAAGTGCAATTTGTTTAAGAACTACATCTTCTGCTGTTCCTGCTGTAAATCGGTATGCACCTAGTGTTACACCAGTTGAACCAGCTTGAGCCATGGTGTAAAGAATTGATGAATCAACTGTAACTGTGTATGAGCCACCTGTTGAAGCTGTCATAGCTTGACCAGATGCTGTTGACCATGTTTCTGCTATTGTTGAACCTGAAGATACTCCTGAAGCTCCTGTAAATGAGCTTGAGTTGTCTGCAAGGCTCCATGTAACTGATCCTGATGTAGCACCAGTTGAAACATTACACTTTAGAGAAAGAGTCTTTGCTGTTCCTTTTGGAACAATAAATCCTGATCCGTCAAATGTGAATGTCTGTAGACCTGCAGCACTTGGGTTAACAGCATTTGAACCTGAGTTAACTGCTGTTGTTCCATCAAATAGCTGACATGATGTAAGATCTGTTGCTGCTACTGTTGAAACTGCAAGTGTTGGTTGGAATGATAGTACCTTTACATCCTCTCCTGAAGATGTTGCGTCAAGTACATATCGTGCAAATTCAAATCCTTGTGCTCCACCAATCATTGTTCTTGCTGTTGGCTGTGATGACTGGCTGATAGCAAGTGCTCCTGCCTTTACTGTCATCGATGCAGCTGTTACAGCTGATGATGGTGTAGGTGTGATTGTGTTTCCTGTCAATTGACCTGTTACTGTTGACCATCCTGTTGAAGGTGTTGTAGAAGCTTGGAATGTATCATTTGATACAAATGTTGTTCCTAGTTTACCTTTTAGGATAACCTTTGTAATTCCAACTGGGAATGTAACTGAATCACTAAATGTAAGTGTTCCTGCTGGGTCTGTTGTATCTACACCATCTACTGGTCCTGCTAGAACAGCACCATTAGCATCTACAAGAGTTACGTTTGTAACGTTGTGTGCTTCATCTCCTGTTGCCATTACATTAAATACCATTTGACCAACTGAGATAGATTCACCTCTTACTTCTACTGAGAATGCGCCCAATGTCTGATTAGCAGAGTTTACAGCTACGTTTTGTGCTGGTGCTGAAACAGTATCTGCTGATACTGCTATAGAACCTGCTGAAACTGTAACCTGTGCTGCGTCATACCATGGGTTCTCTGATGAAGAGAATGCTGCTGTGTCTGCTGTAGGTACTGATGAGCCAGTCTGTGGTGGAATTATTCCATAACCATATGTCTGACCTGATACGTTGATGTCTGTTCTTCTTGCGATATCGAAGTCGATTGTTCTTGCTGAACCATCTGTAATATCACCCTTGATTGATACATCTACGCTGAATCCTTTGTCAATTGTAATACCTGATCCAAATGTTGATGTGTAGTACTTACCGTCTGACGAAACAGTTACTGGGTAAGCTGTACCGTCAACATATGTCATCAAGTTTGCTAGATCAGAACCTGATACTGAACCTGTTTGATTCCATCGGATTGAGTGAAGAGTAATCTTCTCTGCTGATCCTGCTGTAACCTTAACAGATGAGAATGTATAACCTGTTGTACCAACCTCTTTTGTTTGGCTGGATGAAGGGTCATTTGATCCTCTTGCCATTGTTACTGATCCAATTGAAAGTGTTGCGTTTGTTGTGTGTCCTGCTCCTGTGATAGGAAGCACTCCTACTACTGTTGCTGAACTATTTACTGCAACAAGTGAAAGTGATGCTACTTCACCAGCATATGATGTTAGTGATGAAGCCATGTTTGCTGCAATTGTCATTGTTCTTGATTGACCTGCTTTTACAACAAATGGCTCAGACAATGTTGCTTGATTCTCTGAATTAAGTGTCTTAGCTACACCAACTTGTGTTCCGTTTTCATCAAGAAGCACAATTCCAGCGAATGCTGCATTTTGTGACAAACCTCCTCTTTGTACTACCAAAGAGTTTACTGTTACATCACCATCATTTCCTGCTGTGAATGTAACTCTTGTGAATGGAAGTCTTGCTGCGTTAGCTGGTGCAAGTGTAACTGCTGGCTGTGTTGCTGCTGAAACAGTAAGACCTGTTCCAGGTGTTGCTGGAGGCGTTGTTCCACCATCAACTGGTGGTGTTGTGCCACCTGCAACCATTGCATACTTAGCCTGTGATATAGGACCAAAGTATCCAACTGCTGGAGTAACTCCATTAGCTGCCTGCCATGCAGCAACTGCTGCTTGTGTTACTGGACCAAAGTATCCTGTTGAACCTCCACTAAAGCTGTAGTGACCTGTCGATGTCAAATAATCTTGAAGACAAGTAACTTCTGCCCCTTTTGATCCTAGTGTAAGACTTGCTGTAAATGTACATGCTGTTGTACTTCCTGTTGGTGGTGTTATTGTACCTCCTCCATTAAGTACTGATGTTACGTTTGCAACAACTGCTGCGTCAGCTCCGAATGACTGAAGCAAGCCAACAATTGCGTTAACTTGTTCTGTCGTTAGACCTGCTGCTTCTGTTGTACCAACAACACCAAATAGCATGAACACTCCTGCTACGAGACCAACAACACCTGCTATTGATTTCGCATATCGTGTTTTACTAAATTTAAACATATTTTTTTCTTAAACATCTCCATCAATTTTTAATAATAATTGTAGATGAAAATGCGTTGCCTTGAATAACTTGTAATTTATCCAAGACCCTAATAATTACCAACTGAAACATTTTATTTATCAACCCAACAAATAAAATATAACAGTTCGGAATTTGACCTAATAATTACGAACATTTCTGTATACAGAAATGCTTCCTTTGCACGTACATATCTAAAGACCATAAATATGTACTCAACTTCAGAAAATATGAAATTGTCAAAGGTCATTCCTGTCCGACTTTTAAAACAATTATCCTCCATAAGGGAGACCAAATTGCTATGAAAATTCCATAACGAAATTTCGTCACCCTAGTAAAAATAATTATATCTCAAAAAAAGAATTAGTAACAAAAAGTCTTTTGTGGATAACTAAAGCCGTAAAACAAAGTTATACAAAGACCGATTGCCACGACACTCAACAAAACACAAAACAACACAATAAAAACAACCTTTATTTTCGCATATTTAACCAAAAAGTCAATGAAAATATAGACATTCTTCGGGATAAACAAACATTAATCAATATACATAACGGAACGTAAAGTTTGTAAAAAACCTAAATATTTATAAAGATGCCTTGGCCAACGAGTATCTACTCCAACGTCTATCCCCTTCCTTTGTCAATAGACCCTCCTCAACCATTTTTATAAGCTCTCTTTGTAATGTTTTTTCGCTATAATGTGGCAAACTAACGTGAACATCCTTAACACCAATATCAGATTTTGTATTTAAAAGATCTAATATCGCTTTTCTTCGTTCATTTTTCTTTTTGATTACTCTTGCACCATCCGTATTTGATGGTCTTTTTACAACATCTCTAGGTGTGCTTGGTAAACGAGAATCAGCAAAATAACCTTTATTTACAACGTTTTCTGTAGATTTGTTTGCCAGCTCTCTAGGAACAAACAGATCTTCTCTAGAAACTAAAAGAGATTTATTTGTACCAAACCTTTCAACAAGCAAAGAAGATAGATTTCTAAGTTCATTTATTATGATTGTAGAATTCATTTCCGTTATAAAACCGGACGCGTGAGATAGACCAAGCAAAGAGACAGTTTCTGGAATTGTCTGTGATGTCATAATGAATATAATATTAGAGACATTATCACCTGTCCTACTAGATCTCTTCACTGCAAAAGTGTCCGATAAAAGCTTTAGGACATTTTTCCTAATTTTTTTCCTGAGCGGTTCATTGGCTGGAATAAAGTTTGTTAGTATATATATAGCTCCAGATATCTTTTCTGATTTCTTAACAAAAAACTCAATGAAGGAATCATTGGTATCGGACATTTTATTTAAGTCATTATTTTGGCCCTTTTGGTTGTTGTCCATAACTATGTCTTATAGATTTGACTGTTTAATTTGTCTTTTATTATGTCCTTTATTATATAACAGACACCGAGAAATGTAAAGGACTTTTCACCTTAGGGTGTGGGGTGTAGGGTATAGCCAATAGGGTTTATGAATTTTAAATTTCAAATTTCCAATTTTGAATGAATTTCGAATGAATGAATTTAAAATTAAGACATTTAAAATTGAATTAGAATTCGAAATTAAAAATTCGTCTTTCGACTTTACGGACCCGCCAGAGGCGGGCAAGCTTTATGGACTTTCGACTTTGTGACTTTATAGACTTTATGGACTCATCAATTATGTTATTATTACCTGGTATTTATATGGCCAAACAAAAATCAAGAAAAAAAATAACGGAAGAAAAAAACAGTTTTTGGGAAACCTTAAACCCAAAGACAAAGAGTGGTATATTTTCTGTTCTATCTTTTGTACTATCTTTGATATTTATAATTGCAAGCATCAATAAAGCAGGAATTATTGGGGATTGGATATTTTCATTTTTTAGTATGCTTTTGGGTGTTGGGTATTATCTAATACCTATTGTTCTTATACTTGTCTCAGTTACGTTTTTGAGACCAGAGACTCGAGATAATTTCAGTAAATTCAGAATTATAATGGCTATTGTTTTTTTCTTTGCGGGATTAATTTTAATCGGCACATTTAATAATGAAAGTGGAGGGGTTATCGGAGCAAAAATCTCTGAATATTTTGTAAAATTTTTGGGTTATTGGGGTAGTGTAATAATCCTTTCTTCTATAATGATTATTTCATTAATAATACTTTTTGACATTAAATTAGATTTTGGCGAATTAATGTTTTGGAAAAAGAAAAAAGAAGAAGATTTTTATAATGATGAAATTAAAGATGAATCAAAAGAAGAAGACGAGGAAGAAGAAAACGTCCCTGAAAAAACAAAAGACGGTGGTTCTTTCATACTAAGTGGTTTTGGTGCAAAATCATCAGAAAACAACAAGGCTCCCAAAAAACTAGACCTCAGAAAAACAACTGCCCCAAGCAACAAAGTATATGTTCCGCCACCACTTTCAATTCTTGGTGTAGATCAAGGAAAGCCAGGGGTTGGTGATATAAAAGCAAATGCAAACCTAATAAAAAGAACTCTTGAAAACTTTGGGATAGATGTTGCGATGGACGAAATATCTATAGGACCAACAGTCACAAGATACGCGCTAAAACCCGCTGCCGGGGTTAGGTTGTCAAAAATAGTTAGTCTACAAAACAATCTCGAGCTCGCACTTGCCGCTCATCCTGTTCGTATTGAAGCTCCCATTCCAGGAAAATCTCTTGTTGGTATAGAAGTTCCAAACACAACAAAATCAATGGTCGGTCTAGCAGGTCTACTTTCAGCAGATGAATACCAGCAATCACCTCACCCACTAATGGTAAGTCTTGGTAAAGGAATTTCTGGAAAATCTCATTTCTCAAATCTAGCAAAAATGCCACACATGCTTATTGCTGGAGCAACTGGTTCCGGTAAATCAGTAACAATTCATACAATAATTACTTCCCTTTTGTATAGAAATTCTCCAGATCAATTAAAAATAATAATGATAGACCCAAAACGAGTTGAGCTTACTCTATATAACGGAATACCTCACTTGCTAACAAAAGTTCTTACAAATCCAAAGAAAGCAATATTGTCTCTGAAATGGGCGGCGAAAGAGATGGATAGAAGATATGACATATTAGAACAAAGCAAGGTTCGTGATATTGAGTCATACCACAAAAACATCCTTGGACCAGCCCTGGAGAAAGTTAGGGACGGCAAATGGGATGAAACAAAAGATCTACCTTATAAAATGCCTTATATCGTTGTAATAATTGATGAATTGGCAGATATAATGCAGGCATATCCAAGAGAGCTCGAATCTGCAATTGTTCGTCTTGCACAAATGAGTCGTGCTGTTGGAATACACCTAATACTTTCCACTCAAAGACCATCTGTAAACGTGATAACGGGTCTTATTAAAGCAAACATACCAGCGCGTGTAGCTTTGCAGGTTGCGTCTCAAATAGACTCTAGAACCATTCTTGATACTGTTGGTGCAGAAAAGCTTCTTGGCGCAGGAGATATGCTTTATATGTCCGGTGACATGTCAAAACCAGAAAGATTACAATCTGCTTTTATATCAGAAAAAGAAGTAAAAGCTGTTGTAAAATACCTACACGATGAATATGAAGACGAATTACCGGAAGAAGTAGATATGGATGAAGAATCAGAAAGAGCTTCCATGTTTAGTGCCGATATGGAGTCAGATAATTTTGGTGATGATGAAGATGATCTTTATGAAGATGCTCTTCAGACAGTAACCAGTGCCGGTAAAGCATCAACATCATACTTGCAAAGAAAGTTAAGAATTGGTTACGCAAGAGCCGCTCGTTTAATGGATATGCTTGAGGAAAGAGGCGTAATAGGGCCATCTCAGGGCTCAAAACCAAGAGATGTTGTAGATTCTAGTACAAATACAGATGGTGAAAGCCAAGTAAATCCATATTCACAAGGAGAGGATATATAATTTTGACATGAAGTATTACACAAACATTAGAAAGGTTTCACTTTCTGTTTTTTTTATTTTTATTGCTCTTGGCGTTGTTTTGTACGCATACAACCAATCAAAAAACTTTCTTAGTGGCCCACAGATTGACATAATAAGCCCCGAAAATAATGAAAAATTTAATAAACCATTAATAACAGTAAGAGGTGTCGCTAGTAATATTTCTAAGCTTAAGCTTAATGGAAGACAAATTTATATAGACGAAAACGAAAATTTCAACGAAGAATTGCTACTGCAAGATGGCTATAATATAATTACATTACATGCCTATGATAAGTTTAAGAGAGAAACCATAGAGACCAGAGAAGTGATTTTGATAGAAAACCCGCTAAATACAACCAATTTAGAGTTTATAAAAATTAATATAGAAGAAAATGGCAACAAAGAGAACAAAAGTGAATAAAGCTGAGGTTAATTCTCAAAAACTTGAAGACACAATAAAAGAAATAAGGATGAAATTTGGAGAAGGTTCTATTATGACCCTGGGTGAAACACCAAAAGTCGGTGTTGAGAGTATATCTACAGGATCAATAGGTCTTGATAATGCGCTAGGTATAGGTGGATTACCAAGAGGAAGAGTTGTGGAAATATATGGGCCAGAATCTTCTGGTAAGACAACACTATCTTTGCATGTTATAGCGGAAGCGCAAAAACACGGAGGAATATGTGCTTTTGTGGATGCAGAACATGCCATGGATCCAGATTATTCAAAAAAACTAGGTGTAAAGATAGATGAACTACTTATTTCTCAACCAGATACAGGAGAACAAGCTCTCGAAATAGTAGAATCACTTGTCAGATCTGGCAAAATAGACGTCGTTGTTGTTGACTCTGTCGCAGCTCTTACTCCAAAAGATGAGATCGAGGGTGATATGGGTGCACACCATGTTGGTAAACAAGCACGACTTATGTCTCAAGCACTCAGAAAACTAACAGCTATTGTTGCCAAAAGTAAAACAACAGTTATTTTCATAAACCAGATAAGAATGAAGATTGGTGTTATGTTTGGGTGCTTTTCATACGATACTAAAGTATTGTTGTCTGACGGCACAAAGGAAAATATTGGGACATTAGTAAACCAAACAAAAAAAGTAAAAGTGCTATCTTATAATTTTCAAAAGAAGTGTATTGAAGCTAAACCAATTACAGATTGGCATATCAATGGTGAAACCACTCACTTCTTGCAGTTTTTTGTCCAAAACCATACCGGAAACGGCCGACGTGGTTTTTCTGCTACTCCAAACCATAAGATTCATACACCAGAAGGGTGGAAAGAAGCTAAAGAACTAAAAGTAGGAGATGAAATATCAGTACAAATAACTGATACTTCCCTAACCGCTGAACAAGAAGAGGTGATTATTGGTTCTTTGTTAGGTGATGGAAATATCAAGTTAAGCAGCGAACAGACTGCTTATTTCCGCGAAGAACATGGACCAAAACAATCAGCTTATGTATCGTGGTTATCGAGTGAACTTGGTGACGTTGCAAGCAGAACAACAACTGAAAACTCTCGTGGAAATGCTCTTGTAGAAACCAAAAACTTACTACGTTTAGGTGATTTATATGAAGTATTTTACCCAGAACAAAAAAAGATAGTGCCGGAGTTTCTAGTCGAACAAATAACACCAAGAATGATTGCATTGTGGTATTGCGGAGACGGCTCTCTACAAACAGGCACTTCATCTTGGGGTGATAAAACATACGAACGCCAACCAAGAGCGGCTATTTATACCAACTCATTTAGTAATCAACCAGATAGTGTTAAACGAATAGACAAGATTTTTGCTCGTTTCTGTATAGAGACAAGTTGGCGCAAGTGTGGAAATTACAAGGTACTTAATTTTAGTGTAAAAGAATCAGAAAAATTCTTTGAACTAATCGCACCGTTTATACCACAATCTATGGAATATAAATTACCTACTAAATATCGTAATCGTTACCATCAGTCAGAACCTCAACAATCCAAACAAAGTCAATTACTTCGTCCAATGCGTATCAAGGAAATTAAAACCCGAATTCCATATCAAGATGGCCAACGTATTAGCAAACAACGCTTCGATATCAGCGTAGCAGACAACCATAATTACTTCGCTGACGGCTGTCTCGTGAGTAACTCTCCTGAGACAACGCCAGGGGGCAAAGCTTTGAAATTTTATTCATCTGTAAGGATTGATATAAGAAAAATTGCTCAAATAAAAAAAGGAGAGGAAGTGGTTGGTTCACGCACAAGGGTTAAGGTTGTAAAAAACAAGGTGGCTGCTCCATTTAAGCAAACAGACTTTGATATTATATACGGAGAAGGAATATCTCATGAAGGAGAAATGATTGCACTTGGTGAAAAATACGGATTTATTAAAAAAGCTGGTGCTTCTTATTCTTATGGAGAAGAAAAATTAGGAAGAGGATATGACGCAGCAAGACAAACACTACGAGAAAACAAAAGTGTTGCAAAAAACCTATTGTCTGATATAAAGAAGGCTCTTAAAGAGGTTTAAAAAATAAAATATGCTAGCGTATAACGAAATAAAACAGAAAAAAGTAATAGTTTATGAAGGAGAACCGTACGAGGTTCTTTCTTCACATGTGTTTAGGAAACAACAAAGAAAGCCTGTTAATGCAACAAAATTAAAAAATCTTATTTCGGGAAAAGTAACCGAATATTCATTTCATCAATCCGAATCTGTTGAGGAGGCAGAACTTAATAAGAAAAATCTAAAATATTTGTACAGAAAAGGTAATGAAGTTTGGCTTTGTGAAGAAAATAATCCAGCAGAAAGATTGTCGGTACCATATGACCAAATACAAAATGAACTAAACTACACCAGGGTTAATGATCTGGTAACCGCTCTAATATACGACGACGAAATAATAGGGTTCTCAACACCATTAAAGGTGGTACTAGAGGTCAAAGATGCCCCACCAAACATAAAAGGAAATACCTCATCTGGCGGAAACAAGGTTGTAACGCTTGAAACTGGCGCAAAAGTCACCACACCACTATTCATTGAAGCAGGAGACAAGATAGAGGTGAATACGGAGACTGGAGAATACACAGGTAGAGCGTAGAATTAGTATTCAGTATACGGTATGTGGTATGTGGTATATGGCATACGGTATTTAGTTAAAATGAAAACCACCAGCGTATCGCTGGTGGTTTTCATTTGTCGTTATACTAAATACTGTATACGATATACTATATAATATTCTAACTATTTAGCTATATAAGGCAAAAGAGCCATGAAACGCGCATGTTTTATAGCGCGGGATAATTCTCTTTGATGTTTTGAACAAACACCAGTTCTCTTCTTCCCTATTATTCTAGCGTGTGGATTCATAAACTTCTTTAAAAGCTCAGTATCCTTATAATCTATATGTTTTATTCCGTGTTTTGAAAAATAACATTCTGACATATTAATTCTTGTGTAAAATTATTAAATAATTAAAAAGGAATATCATCTGGATTTATACCATCATCATCTGGGTATTCTATAGACGGAATTTCTTCTTTTTCTTCTTTCGTATTTTCTTTGTTAGCTGAATTGTATGAAGAACTTCCTCCTGCAGGCCTTGGACCAAACTGAACCCTTTCTGCAACTATCTCTGTTCTATATTTCTTTACACCGTCAGCCTCCCAACTCCTTGTCTGCATTCTACCTTCTATTAGTGCAGAACTTCCTTTTTTTAGATATTGATTGACAATTTCAGCCTGTCTGCCAAAAACTACAATATTGTGATAATCTGCAGACTCTTGTTTTACACCATTTTTATCATTCCAAACTCTATTTGTTGCAATAGAAAATGTTGCTACAGAAATTCCAGAAGGGAGAGCTCTCATTTCCGGATCTCTTGTTAGGTTTCCATATACTAATGCTTTGTTTAAATACATGATAAATAAATTCTAATTTTTAATCTATCACAAGCTCTTCAATAGTCTTATCTAACTCTTCTTTGGATATTGATATTGGTTCTTTGTTTTCTGTTTTTGTAGAATCATCCTTTGAAGTAATTTCTATCTTTTCAATAGTTTTTGGAACAAAAACAAATGGAACAAAATTATCTTCTGTGGTCTTTAATATCAAAAATCTGACTACGGTTTCTAGTTTTTTAAGAGATTCATCTATTGATTTAATGTCATTTGGATTTAGTTCATATTTTAACCAAGAAAAATATGCCTGGTCGAAATCTGATTTAGAACCATCTCTTGAAAGAGTAATTGTGTACTCCAAATCCTTTTTTATTGGGCTACCCTCAGAAATAAATCTATTTTCAAATTTCTCAATTATATCCCTTATTTTAAGGATTTCTTTAGTAAGATCTTCTTCTGATATTGTAGAAGTCAAAAGAAAACCAATCTCATATATGGTCTTTTGCCCCTCATCTTGAGCATCCTCCAATGTGGAATCTAGCTCTAAATCTGTTGCTTTTTCTTCTTTTTCCATTGTGGGCATAGAATATCATATTAGCCTTAAAATGCAAGGCTAGAATTATGAATTAAGAATTAAGAATTATGAATACAACGCCTAAAGATGGGCATTAAATACACAAAAAGACCATCCAAAAGAGCTTGAGATAAGAAAAAACTATATACGATTCTGAATGTTAAACACCCTTAAAACATTGTCCACCAGTGTTTTCTGAATCATTCCAGGTTCTAAGTCTTTGATTTGAGCTATTCTGTCGGCCACATGTTTAACATATAATGGGCTGTTTCTCTGACCCCTCTTGGGTACAGGAGACGCAAAAGGAGAATCTGTTTCTGCTAAAATCATATCTTCTGGAATATAC
>PCTT01000013.1 GCA_002771585.1 Candidatus Campbellbacteria bacterium CG22_combo_CG10-13_8_21_14_all_36_13
TTCCTGATTGGCCAAATTCATCACGAACTCCGACAAATTCTATTGACACAGGATAATGCTCTGCAAGAAATTCAGCGACGGCAGACCCCATCCCACCAGCTATTTGATGTTCTTCCACAGTCACAATTGCACCAGCTTCTTTTGCAAGCTCTATTATGGCTTTTCCATCAAGAGGTTTTATGGTTGCAAGATTTAATACAATCACATCTATTTTTCCTTTCAGCTCTTCAGCAACCAAAAGTGCTTTGTGAAGTAGTGCGCCAGTCGCAATAATTCCAACCTCTGCTTTTTTCTCTGAATGCCAAAATATTTTAGCTTTTCCGATTTCAAATTCTGTTTCTTCTGTCGTAATTATTGGAGTCTTCTCGCGCGCTAGACGAATATAAGTAGGAAATTTAGTCATAGCAGACGCAATGGTCGCTTTGCGAGCTTCAATAGAGTCACAAGGTGAAATCACAACCATGTTTGGAACTACTCGTGTAATAGCGATATCTTCTATAGCTTGATGTGTACCGCCGTCAGGACCAACAGAAATACCTGCATGGGAACCTGCAATTTTTACAGGTACGTCGTTATAGCAAATTGTCGTGCGTATCTGCTCCCAATTTCGTCCCGGAGAAAACATCGCATACGAAGTAATAAATGGAATCTTCCCCATTCTAGCTATGCCTGATGCAACTGATGCTAGATTTTGCTCTGCCACACCAATTTCAATAAATCTATCTGGAAAAGCATCTCTAAATAAATTCATTTTTGTTGAATCAGTAAGATCAGCACAAAGTCCGACGACATTTTTATTCTGCCGTCCAGCCTCAAGAAGCCCCTCCCCGAATCCTTGTCGTATAGGCACTTGCTCTACATCTTTATCAAATATTTTTTTGTTTAGGGTTTTATTTAACATAAAATAGTCAGTAGTTCGTAGTCCGCAGACTGTTAAAGACAAAGTGTTTTATATAATATAGTGTTTAAAAATTATTTCATTGGAAATTGATTGTAAATTGAAAATTGTAAATTCGTTGTTTACTAAGCTCTTATCTCTTAACTCCTAGCTCTGTGGTCTACTGACTAAATTCTTACTCATGCTCACCCCTAATTTGTCCGCGCAATGTACGCAACTCATTAAGCGCCATTTTGCTTTCATCTTCATTTGGTGATTTACCATGCCACTCAGCTTTGCGCATAAATTCTTTTACACCCTTTCCAGGAATCGTGTGAGCAATCACCACAGATGGTCTTTCAAATACCGCCTTTGCCTCACCAATTCCTTCTGATATTGATTCAAAATTGTGCCCATCCACATCCACCACATGCCAACCAAAAGATTTGAATTTTTCATCAAGTGGATCAAGTGGCATTACATCTTCTGTGTATCCATCAATCTGTATATTGTTGCGGTCAATTATTGCAATAACATTATGAAGTTGTTCTTTCCCCGCAAGCATTATTGCCTCCCAGTTTTGCCCCTCATTAAGCTCACCATCCCCTAGCATGCAATAGAAAAACTTATCTGAAGATCGTCCATTATCCATTCTGTCGGCAATAGCCATTCCCACGGTCTGAGAAAGGCCTGAGCCAAGTGGACCAGAACTCGTCTCTAGCATTGGAAGAAAGTCCCTATGTGGATGTCCTTGTAGGCGAGAGCCAAATTTTCTAAGTGTCTTAAGTTCACTGACTGGGAAATATCCAGCATGAGCCATTGTTGCATAAAGAACTGGGCAAATATGACCATTTGAAAGCACCAACCTATCTCTATCTTTCCAAAATGGATCTTTTGGATTATGTTTTAATTCATTGAAATATAAGTATGTAAAAATATCTGCCATTCCAAGAGGGCCAGCAGTGTGTCCTGAGCCAGCCTCAAGAAGCATTTCTATAATAGAAACTCTAATATCATTTGCCATCAATTGAAGCATTTTTATTTTTTTAGAGTCTAATTGCATAATTTTATAGATTTTGAAAATATTTTATAGATTCTTCTATATTTATGTGATCAAATATAGCAGATCCAGCTACAAGCTTATTTACGCCTGCCTCAACTAGTTTAGGAGCTGTAATTTTATTTACTCCTATATCAACTGCAATTGTAACATCTGGATTAACTTTTCTTAAGTTTATAACCTTCTCATAAACTTTTTCTTCAAGAGAAACTCCGTGATATCCAATTTTGTCACTCCCCATAAATTGCACAAAATCGATCTTATCGAAATAGGGAAGTAAAAGATCATTTGATTTAGACGGACGAATAGCAATACCAACTTCAAAACCATTTGATTTTACTTTATCAATTAAATCATTCATTACAGATGTACTGTCTATGTGAAATATAAAAGTAGAGGCACCAGTACCAAGCAATAAATCAATAAAATACTCTGGCCGATCTATCATCAAATCAAGTTCGAATTTTATATTTCCGTCTATAAGTTTTATATTCGTATTTTTTAAAATCTCTAGTTCATCTCGTGCGTTATCATCCGTAAAAGGCCACGTCTTTGTATGTCCCAATACACCGTCCAATATATCAACCTGTACAGTATCAACAAAACCACGCACTAGATTGACTTCATGCATTATTTCTTTTCTTGTATTTTCTATTATTGCAGGAACAACCCTAGTCATCAATTTTTTGTATACGCCTTATGTGTCTCTCATCTTCAGAAAAATCTGTATCAAGCCATAACTTCACTGCACGTTTTGCCTCATCATCTGTAAGAAATCTTGAACCAAGAGAAAGTATGTTGGCATCATTATGTTCTCTGGAAAGTTTTATTACCTCTTCACTTCCGCCATAATAAACTGTCGCACGAACATTCTTAAAACGATTTGCTAAAATAGCTTCACCTTGACCAGACCCACCTATTATAATTCCAAGAGTATGCATTGGATGCTGACTTACAGCTTCAGCAACAGGTCTTATAAAGTCTGGATAATCGTCCATTTCATCATAAGAAAAAGCACCCTTATCCACAACCTCATAATCCAATTCTAAAAGAAGGGGAATTAGTGATTCTTTTAGTTTGAAACCAGCATGATCTGAAGCAATAAAAATTTTCATGAAAATTTCTTTAAATATTTTTTGCTGTTTCTAATACATGCCTTACAAGCGTATTCGTATACCCCATCTCATTGTCATACCAAACAAGTACCTTAACCAAATTTCCTCCAACCACTTTTGTCATCTGTAGATCAATTATTGATGCGTGGGTATTCCCAACTATATCAGAAGAAACAAGTGGTTCTTCAGAAACAGTAAATATTCCTCTCCACCTTTCTTCTTTAGATGCTTTCCTAAAAATATCATTCACCTCTTCGACACTTGTGTCCCTACCAGAGATAAATGTAATATCAACCAACGAACCAACAAGTACTGGCACCCTCACAGAAATGCCGTCAAAAAATTCAATTCCTTTTACTGCTTTGGTAGTCGCTTCTGCGGCACCAGTTGTTGTGGGTATTATATTTACAATCCCAGATCTGTTTTTCCTAAAATCTTTAGCGCTCGGACCATCCACAAGACCTTGTGTTGCTGTAACAGCATGAATTGTGTTCAAAATTGCTTTTTTTATATCAAGGGCTTCTTCCATAATTGAGACTACGGGGGAGGCGGCATTGGTTGTGCAAGACGCATTTGCAGACACATCACATGTTGCAAGCCTATCTGAATTCACCCCCATTAATACAGTAGCTCCCGGCACACCACCATCTGGTGCATCTTTCACTGGAGATGAAATGACAACCTTTTTTGCACCCGCTTCAATGTGCGCATTTGCTTTTTCATAATCTGCGAAAAACCCAGTTGACTCAACAACAACATCAATATTTAGATCCGACCAAGGTAAATTTGCTGGCTCTCTTTCAGACAAAAATTTTATTTCCTTACCACCAACAACCATTTTATCTCCCCTGACTTCAACATTATGTGAGAATGAACCATACGCACTATCATGCCTCAAAAGATAAGCAAGATTTTCTAAATCTGCTAAATCATTTATTGCGACAATTTCTATATCTCTGTTTTCGATTGCAAGACGTAAGAAAGCTCTACCAATACGCCCAAAACCATTTATTGCTACTTTTACCATAAATTACTAAATAAACTTTTAAATATCATATTTAAATTATATCACACTAAAAAATCCATCATTCCAACATTTAAGAGCTGTTTTTTGAGAACAAATCCTTTATAGATAGGAAAATATTTGATAGTTTTGACATAAAATACCCATGCAAAAACTTAATATAAAGAAGTGTAATAATAAAACCTAGACCCAATATAATGCCAGTCGTATTTATTAAAAATTTTATGTCTTGTATAACCCCCCCCAAATAATAACCAAAGGATATAAAAACAGCACTCCATATAATCTGTCCCAAAAATGATGCCGTGTAAAGTCTGCTAAATTTTATATCCAATACACCAGCCACAATAGCGAGTGAGTCTGATATAGCTACCGTTGGTGATATTTTCAAAAAAAAGAATATCTTGACGAAATGATCTTTCAAGACATTAACCCACGTATTTTCTGAGTTATTTTCTAATTCAGTTATTTTCTCCAAAATTTTTCTAGATCTTTTGAATTTTCTTAATAGATGTTCCCCAAATTTTCCAAGAGCAAAAAGAAAACTATCTACCGTAGTTGTCGTGATAACCCATATACCAAAAACCGCAAATGGATTAAACACATCGAGAGAAGCAAGAAAACCCGCAACAAATCCTCCAACAGGTCCAAACAGCAAAATTATTACGGGTAAAATAAAATACCCGTAAGCAGTCAACCAGTCGAACAATGATTGTCCTAACAATAATTCTCCTCCTGTCATATTTGAATAGTATGTTCCTTTTTAATTATTTTCTCAACCCAACAATTGTTATTAAAAATAGGTCCCAATCGTTTAAGATCGGGACCTGTGCCCATGAGGCGACGCGACTGAGTGAACCCCCAGATAGAGTATCTGGTGTCCCTAAGCGACATGAGGTATATCTATATTATATCTATTTTTCTAAACTTATTTTAAGTTATACACCTTTTTTTGACAAACTTGGAAAAAGGTTTCATAAATGGTATTGTATCTGCTATGAATGAAAAAATTGAATACCCCATAAGAATAAACCGATACCTTTATATAAATAATATATGTAGCAGGCGAGAGGCAGATAGAATGATTGAGAAAGGACAAATATATATCAACAATAAAAAGGCCGTACTGGGACAAAAAGTTGAAGAGGGTGACGAAGTCACACTATCTGGTCATGCAAGAAAAAAGGTAGGAAATTATATATATTATGCAGTAAACAAACCACGGGGTATAGAGAGTCATGGTGTTGGCACTGATTCTGAAGACATAATCTCAAAACTGGAATTATCAGAAAAAGTTTCTGTTGTTGGCAGGCTTGATAAGGACTCAAGTGGCCTGCTCTTGCTCACAAATGATGGAAGGATAGTTGATAAAATGTTAAACCCAAAGTACGATCACCAAAAAGAGTACGTTGTAAAGGTAGATAAAGATTTAAAAGAAAGTTTCAAGAGAAAAATGGAGAGTGGTGTAGATATAGAAGGATATATGACAAAACCAACAAAAGTTACAGTAACAGATAAGAGGCTTTTCAGAATAATACTAACCGAAGGGAAAAAACATCAAATACGTAGAATGCTTGCCGCACTTGGGTATACGACGATAAAATTAAAAAGGGTTCGTATAATGAATATACTTCTTGGCAAATTAAAAGAAGGAGAATATAGAAAACTCACAGATGCAGAAAAAAACACCCTTTTAAAATCATTAGATATTATTTAGATAGAGTGTTCAATATAGTGATAAGTGTGCTGAAAAGACCAGATATCAAAGCTATCCTTGTTGGCCTGTCGTTATACCACTGTTTTATGGTGTGTTTCATATACAAAATTATACAAAAAATTCAAAATGTTTATAGCTCACTTAAATCTCTAGGTAGAAACAAGTTTAACGTCCACTCAAGGGCTGTTCTTATTTTCGCACGAGTTCCCAATATTTTTGACAGATATGCGGTACGATAAAACCACCACGCGATAAACCCAGAAAGTCTTAGACCAAAAACACTAGCCAATGCGCCACCCTTTCCAAGAGAAACAATAAATCCTTGATCTTGCCAAACAAATTCTTCTAAATTTGTATCTCCATCTATAAGCCTCTTTATATTTCTTCCTGCAAAAAATCCTTCCCTTGTAGCAAACTGTGCCCTGGTTGGGTATGCACTATCTGGCTTGTCTTTTTCTGGAACCCATGCAAAATCACCTAATGGGAATACATTGGGGTATTCTGGGAGTTGTAAAAATCTATTTGTAACAACTCTATTACTTCTTTCGTCTCTTTTAAACACCTTGCTGGCACTTACCTCCAAATCAGACGCTAGTGCTCCACCCGCCCAAACAACAGTCCCACCCACAACTTTTTTATCCCCAATCCAAACCGTATTTTTTTCTATTTTAGAAACTCTAGAATTAAGCATTATTTCTATCTTTCCTTTTTTCTCCAAAATATTTTTTGTTCTCTCGGCAAACCACGGCACAGTTGGTGATATAAGCATTTCTCCTGCATGTATCAACTTTACGGAAGAAAGGGGATAGAGCTCAGGATAAACATTCTTTAATTCTTTATTAAAAACATCTGCCATTTCACCACAAATCTCAACTCCTGTTGCACCACCACCAATAATTATAAATGTTAGTATCTCTTTCTTTTTGTCCTCATCTTCTATGGTCTGTGCCTCCTCAAATCTGTGCAACATATGATTTTTTATTTTTTTTGCATCATTTAAGTCTTGAAGAACAAGAGCATTCTCTTCTGCTCCTTCTACACCAAAATAGTTTATCTTTGCGCCAGGTGCCAAAACCAAATAATCATAGCTCAACTCCCTAACACCAAAATCATTGTCACTAACATCTACCTTGTGTGATTGTTTGTATTTTATCGTTTGATTATCAAAGTCAACACTTGTCACATCACCTTCTATAAAATCACTAAGACAACATTGAGGCAACACCCTAAGTGACTGTGTAATACTTCCAGGTAAAAGATTACCCATCGCAACTTCGTGAATCATTGGAACAAACAAAAAATAATCGTTTTTATTTATTAAAGTTATAAAAATATCTTTTCGCCCATGCATTTGCCTATGCAACTCCATATAAGTATGAATACCAGCAAAACCAGCACCAACAATAACTATTCTTTTCTTACCATTTCCCGTCTCTTGTATTGTAGACATATATTACATTGTAACTCAAAACCAAACCCAATCCCAATATATACGAAAATATGCTGAATTCAGACTTCAACCATATTCAAGAATTTGTGTTGTGTTTCTATTGTTAGAATGTTTTTAAACTAGTTTTCAAACTCTCCGACAACCCAATCCATCTCTCCTTGCCAATTTCTATTTAGGCACCTCCAACCAGGACTTTGTGAATGCGGCCTACCACTAGTTTCCATATCAGTTACGCCGAGCACATAATATGCGCCACGGGAAGCATCACAACCGTAAGACCCAGCACTATACCGATAATATCTATAACCATCACAATTACTTGTCCCTTTTGAGTCCTCTGGCGTATCAGCAAGAAATTCGCTACTCATATTGCCCATAAAATTATAGTTTTGATTTCCAACATCCCAACCACCACATCCATCATAATCAGATGTCGGATATCTTCCGTTTTTATCATAATACAAAGCAAGAGCTTTTCTTGCTTGAACCATATCCGACAATCTTTTAACATCCTTTGCTTTGGTCCTTGCTGTATTTAAACTAGCCAATACGACAGAAGACAAAAGTCCAATTATTGCGATAACCACCAATAGTTCTATTAGTGTAAAACCTGATTTTAGTTTTCTCATATTTCTGCAGGTAAATATGTTTCTGGTGGCAACTTATCACCACCAAAAGAAAGCAAAAGTATTACAAAAATAATAACCAAAATAACACCAATAATAATAATTAAGATCTTATTAGCGCTTTTATTATCTGATACAAAACCTTTATTTATTAACCAGCCAGAAATGCCGGTTGGATGATTATTCGTATATAAAAATTGATTGCTTCTTTTTTCTCCAAATTCAACAGACATGTTTTTATTATACAATACTAAAATGATTCTACACACCCCAATCCCAATATATACGAAAATATGCTGAATTCAGACTTCAATAATTTAATAAGAATTATTTAGATTTTGGCCAAATTTTTGCTGATTTTGGATAGATTTTTGTAATTGGATGAGCAGAGCAATCATGAACCCTTGCTATGCACACTTTTCTGCCGTATTCAATTAAGTAATAGGTGATAGTAAACCATTCTTTTTTGGGAAAAATCTCCATTAAATCTTGTTCTATTTTTTTGGGATCTTTGCTATCTGTTAGATCAAACTTTTGTGCAAACCGTTTTACATGAGTATCCACAGCAATCCCCTCAACTACACCATATGCATTACCAAGCACAACATTTGCGGTTTTCCTTGCGACCCCTGGAATAGTGAGTATTTCCTCCATGGTCTTGGGGATACGACCGCCAAAATTGTTTTTAACAATTTTGGCAGCACTCAAGATATTTTTTGCTTTGTTCCTATAAAAACCAGTAGAAAAAATGTCTTTCTCAAACTCAGACTGTTTCGCACACACATAATCATCAAGTTTTTTGTATTTCTTAAATAGTTTCTCTGTAACAATATTCACCCGCCTGTCGGTACACTGGGCAGAAAGAATAACCGCCACAAGTAGTTCCCAAGAATTACTATATTGTAGTTCTGTTTTGGTTTCTGAAAAAAGTTTTTTTAATTCTTTTAGTATTTTCTTTCCTCGTTCTTTTCTTTCTTTAAGTTTTTTAGGATTCATATTTGTTTTTGGATTTTTCCTTAAAGAAAAATAAAACAAACAAAAGAGTGCTTGTAATCAATGAGAGTATGCAATACTGACAATATGCCTTTATAACAAACATCTGTAAATACAAGAAAAATAGACTCGCGGCAAAACCTAGTGCAAAAACCCACACCAATTTATTCATTAATACGTCTGAAGTTTTTCCCGATATATAAAGCAAGACTATATAAAAAACAGTTATATAAAAAAGCACTCCAAGTGCTGCTGTAGATATTGGCCCAATTTCTGAATAAGCGCTCTTGAGCACAACATCACACCCCTCGATAATCGTACAAACTAATTCATTTTGAGAAAAATGAATAATAGTCAGATAAAAAGAGTCTAATATACCAACAACAGATAGCCCCAACATCGCCCATAATACTGATTTGTTTTTCATATTAATAATATTATATCACTACTTTTTCTTATAACACTTTTTACATACGCCAAACATTTCAAAAGAGTGTTCTGATATTTTATCAAACTCTTTTGAGTTCTTTATAAATTCTTCAACAAGATTATCCAAGCCGCACATATCAAAAGACTCTACACAACCACAAATTTTACAAACCACATGATGATGGTGTCCCTTCGTAGCAATCTCATAAAACATGGCATCCTGTCTCATATCAACCTCGCGCAAGATTTGAGCATCCTTAAATAAAGATAGATTTCTAAATATCGTCGCTCTATGGATACCAGTATCACGCAGAGCTAGAAACACATCTTCGAAGCTAAATGGCTTCTTTGAATCCATCGCAAATGCTAATATTTTTGACCTTAAAAAAGTAATTTTTACACCAGCATTAGCAAGAACTTGTTTTTGAGCTAGTCCATAATTTACTCTTACATTTTTCTTATTCTTTGACTTTTCCATACCTAATAGTATACACTATCTATATGCCCAATGCGACCGAGTCGCATTTGGGATGGGGAATACAGAAGAGAGGATAATGTATCGCATTTGATAAAATTCTGTACCACTACAAAATATGCCTGATATAACAAACTCACTATACGCAATCATCGCATCTGGAACCATCACAGCAGTATCGCTCGTTGGCGTTTTTTTTGCATGGAAAGGGTTTAGAAAACTTTTTGAGCGCAATCTCCCCTACTTTGTTAGCTTTTCTGCTGGCGTATTTATTATGGTGGTATTGTCACTAACAAATGAAATAAGAGAGTTGGGTATTGAAATACCAACAACTCTCGCATTAATATTATTTGGTGCCCTTTTAATACACACAATTACTAAGCTCTTCCCCGGCTCCCACCACCATGAGGACCCAGATTGTGAACATGAACATTCACATATAAATGTTCGCAACATGTTCATTGGGGATGCCATACATAGTTTTGCAGACGGTCTCTTGCTTGCGCCAGCATTCCTAATTAATCCACTTCTTGGGTTAAGTGCATCTATCGGTGTCGGCTTCCACGAAATAGTTCAAGAACTCTCTGAGTTTTTTGTATACAAAAAAAGCCACTTTTCAACAAAAAAAGCTATAAGTTGGTGCATAATGAGTTCAGCAACAATGATACCAGGCACGATACTCGGCCTATTTGTATCTAATAACAATTTTCTTTTAGCGCCTCTACTTGGAATTGCATCTGGTAGTTTTCTATACATAATAGCGACAGACCTTATTCCAGACTCATACCATCAAGCAAAAACAAAATCTAAATACATCATACACATAGCATCAGCATTATTTGGAGTTATTCTTATGTGGTTTATTGTCTAAAATTTTCTAGAATCATAAGCCCAATGTAACAAAGCTTGTCTTTGTTTTGGTCTGCATGAAAAATCACCCTTTCTGCAATTCTTTGTAAGCTGTGCAATGTGTCTTTGTATCGCCTTCCATCTTTTTATTTGCCTCATATCCTATACTGGTATACGACGCCCCATATAATATCTACAATACCACTCAAACCAACCCCTCGGATCGTTTTTGTATATCCAACCATTTTTTATCCATACCAATAATGGTTGGCTTGCATTTACTTTAAAAAAATTAAACTCCTTATCGTGAAAACCTGAAGAGAATTTCACACCCACAAACCAGTCCTTTGGATACTCTTTTGGTTTGTCAGACATATATTTCCCACCAAATACACCAATCCCCAACATCTCTTTTGGTGTTAGGTCTGGCTTAAAATCTTTATCGAAATTCTCACCAACAGGCTCTACCCTCCAATAAGAGTAACCCTTTTGCATTTTATTATTAACAATAATTTTTTTCTTTATAAATCTAGCCATAATATCTTACCGGCTAATTAATAGAACTATTACTTGAACAAAAAGCAAAACAGAAACCCACCAGCCCAAAAAGGACGCCAGAAAACTAAACATTATTTTATTTTGCAAAGACTTTGGCAACAGCTCTTTTTCTCTCCCCTCTTTTTCTTGTTTTAGAAGGAAAGGACTTACTTTAAAACTCAGAAAAAGACCATTCAAAACCAAAATTACACCGAGAATAAAATGCAATCCTGAATAAAAACTAAAGCCATTAATATTTTTATAAAAAAATACACCACCAACCCAAGCCAACAAAGTTCCAAGCCATATAAGTGGTTTTGTAACTTTATGAGTTCTTATGGTTGCCTCTGTCCAATAAGCAGATTTGCGTCCCAATAAACCATGAATATCTATCACAGTAACAGCACCAATGCCTATTATAAAACCAGCTAAAATAAAGAATAATGAAATAAATATACTCATATATTAATTATAACAAAAACGAAAGCCCGCGCACTTTAAGTGCGCGGGCTTCCCTTTACTTCTTATTACCAATCACTGTCTGCCGTATCATCGTCGTCATCAGACCAGTCATCGTCTTCCATATCGTCATCGTCTGAGTCCACTTCCTCCTCGTCCATCTCCTCTACATCGTCATCTAATAGATCTGAGTCAAACTCATCATCATAATGATTCATCATCATAAAACAATTAGTTTATAAATTGTGTTGATTTGAAAAAATCCCAAAAATCAACTAATCGCCGTTTGCGATAACCACATTGTATTCACAACTTAAAAAAAGGCAAGTATTTTTGCATAAAATAAAAAGTATCAAAAAAGCCTTGACTTTAGGGCTCTTTTTCTAGTTATCCACAAAGCATGGGAGGAATATGCTCGATTTGTTAGCACATGCTCATAAATAAGTTTTATATACTAAAAAAAATTTTAACTTTGCTTTTAATACAAAAGGGGTGGATAATATATCATCATAAATAAACACAACATGGGACAAAATAAACCGTTCAAGACGTCAACCGTGTTTATAGCAATTTTTATAATTGGCTTATTTTCTGGTCTTTTCATTGGCCAACAGACAAATAAATCCACAACTCTAACAGAAACACGCCTTCCTAAAAACTACGATTTCATAACTCAAAGAAAGTCTAGAGAATTATGTAGACGACAGATTATCAGACGACACGGCCTCACTTATATCAATATATTATAGAGATTTAAACAATGGCCCATGGGTTGGTATAAACGAACAAGAGCTCTTCTCGCCAGCCAGTCTAATCAAGGTTCCACTTATGATGGCCTACCTCAAACACGCCGAACGAAACAAGGAAATACTTGCAGAAAAAATAAAAACACCAGCTTTGATAAATTATGAAGAGCAAAATTTTCAATCCAATATAAAATTGGAGTCAGAAAAAGAATATACAACAATAGATTTGATAGAAAGAATGATTAAATATTCAGATAACAATGCCTATGATCTATTATTGAACCATTTCCCAGATGACGAACTGATGCGCATATATAATGATCTTGGTGTGAATATATCACGAGCAAACTCCGATCCGGCTGGGAACATACTTACTATTCGCGACTACGCTTCATTTTTCCGTATTTTATATAATGCAACATACCTAAACCCAGAGATGTCAGAAAAGGCCCTCAGAATACTGTCTGGAATAGATTTCAAATATGGTATAAAAAGAGGTATACCTAGTGATGTGATAACATCACATAAATTTGGTGAAAGATATTATTTAGAAACCGGAGAGAAACAACTACACGACTGCGGTATAGTATATAAAATACAAGGTCCATATCTATTATGTATAATGACAAGAGGAAAAGACTTTAATAATCTCTCTAAAATAATAGGTGAGATATCAAAAATCACATACGACTTCACAGACCCTAAAAACTAGCTTGGTTTAATTTCTTATTTTTTTTGCCAACCTTGCAAGTTTTTCATCATCTTCCCTCCTCGCATCATGAGAAGACAAATAACCAGGATATTTATCAAAATAAACATCAAGTGAGGATTCTATTTTCTTCCACGTACTCATATCAGCCGTTCTGTGCATAGGAAATAGTTTTGTATGCACATGATCTACCCCAAAACCCTCCACAATAAGACCTGTTCTGCCAACGTCTTCTAACTTTTCGTCTAAAAGTTTCGCAACCTTTTTTGTGGCAAACATAAGCTCCGCAAGAACGTCATTTGGTAATTCAAATACATAACTAGAATAATGCTCTTTTGGTATTACCACAGTAGCGCCTTCTGTATTTGGGAAAATAGTTAAAAAAGCTAGGTGTTTATCATCCTCCCACACCTTATGGCTAGGCACCTCACCCGCTACAATTTTGCAAAACAAACAATCGTCCATATACAAATTATACCAAAAATACTAAGATTTTTGTTTAATATTTATTTCTAATGATTTAAGCGCCCAATCTGAAAGCATTTCTCTGTCCTCTATCACCTCTTCTGGCACTAACCAATATGAAAGAGTAACCTCTTTTTCTTTTCGCATATATGTAAAGGCCCAACTATCATAATCTTCATAATCTTTTTGGTTTGTATCATCAACCTTAAAATATAATGCTCCATCAATAATAATTCCAAAGATGGTTCCATTCTGAAAAATCCCCCATCCGCCAAACATACGTTTGGCAGAAACACCCTCCCAATCTGCAAAAAGATCAAGTATATAGTCTTTGTATGACTCATCTATCATAATTAGTCTAATATATTAGAAACAGATTATATTTTTATCAACAAAAATATACAAATTTTAAGGTATATTTTGTTTATTTAATTTCTATCAAAACCTCATTCCTGAGCATAAACGGTGGAGTGAATGGAGGATTATAGAAAGCTGATTCTGGCTTTCCGACAAACTCAACACTATCGTTTTCCAACATATTAATAAGTTTTTGTTTCTTTACAGCAATTCTACTATCGTTTGGATACCAAGAATAGCTAAGTACAGCGACTTTTCTTTCAGGAACTTCTTTTATAAACACTTTTTCATTATTTGGAACAGGTATTGTGTCTAGTGTGTATTTGCTTGGCATTACAAAAGATATTGTATGCAAACCCACGTCATCAATCTCACCCTCAATCACAGGAGACGTCATTGCTATTTTTTCTGATTCCATTTCTTGTACTGGTGATGTCATTGCTATCTTAGAATTTGATTTATTATTACCGAATATAAAATCGGCGACCAAACGAAATCCTTTATTGAGTGCTTCACGATAACCACCCTCTACCTCAACATAAGCAATAATATACGGCTCATACTGCCTTATTTCATATCCATCTTTTTTCTCCAACACTGAATATTTTGGCTTTTCAATACTTCTTGTAGAAAAAAACCATAAGCCACCCAAAGCATGATTAGTGCCAATAAAATAATAAAAATGTATTGATATTTGTTCATATGATAATTATACACACAAACAAAAACGGCCAAAATATATTTGGTCGTTTTTGTTTTTTTTAATACTATGTTTTAAAGATTTCCAAACCATCTTTCTAGGATATTATGAACAGACTCTGGAACTCTACTCCTAAGGATTGCTTCCTCGCTAGAGCTTAGACCGTGTCTCTCCACAATACTATCTATTCTGTCATTTGCTTGTTTTGTCAGAAATACTTCCGCATCTGCTTTTGTCTTACCATTACTTATAAGGACTTCTCCAATAGTCCCACCACTTTGTCGCAAGTCTCTCATTTCTGTTCTTGTAAGACCTGTAAATGCTTCAAATTCCGCTTGTTTTTTTAATATTTGCTCACGGTGTTTTTCTCTCAAAGCATCTCTTTCTTCTTTTGTCAGATTTTTAATGTTTGACCTCATATCTTCTCTGAAGCCATCCCTCACATCATTGGTGATTAATTCACCCATCATCATTTCTCCACCCCTCATGCCTCTACCACCATCCCTAAACCCTCTTTCAAAACCCTGTCCACCAGCGTTTGCGGATACTATCCCCACTCCCGCAAGTGAGAAAAGACCTAATACTAGTATTGAATAAAGTGCTTTACTTTTAAAGTTTGATTTTTTCATGATTTTTATTTTGAGAATTATTACTTGTAATTAAGGTCTTGCCGAACAACTGACCAAAACTTTGCTAACTTGGTTCGGCCTATCATTAGCACATATCTTGGTCTCTAATTACTAATACAAACATAGAGCGAGTTTATTTCACTTTTTTAATAATCTAAAGTGCTTGTGGGGAAACCACGCCTTTCACCCATCATTTCACGCATAGAATTTCTGCCGATTATAAAATCAAAAAGTCTTACACCAAAAGCATCAACAGAGTCTCCAATTCTTTCTCCTATAACCACGACACTGTCGCCCTCTTTTAGCTCTTTTTCCTTTGGTAAATTTGTGTCTATATTAAACCTTACAACAACGCTTTCACCTTGCTTGTTTGTAAGTATAAAACCATCTTCCGTAATAATATTTATTACCCCAGGATGAACATTGTTAAATCTTTGCATCCCATACCCACGATACATACCACCCCAGATAGAAAGTCTATCTTCTTCTGCAAACCTAGACAATTTTTGGTGTAGACCAATCTGTGATACACAAAATGTGCCAATTAAAAGCATAATAAGTATACCGAGTAAAGAATATAGGATTGGCTTTCTATAAGAAAAAGAATATTTTTTGACAAGCTTCTCTAAAATAATCACAAAAATACAAACGAGCAAAAGAAGCACCCAGGGCAAAGACATGAAGAACACACTAATCCCATGAAATCCAAATTCTGTTGCAAACACCACGCCATTCTGTGAAAGAATAAATAGTATAAAACTAAAAAGGTATACTAGAGCTATTGCAAATATAAAAACACCAAATGCCATTAAAAGACCTTGTAATATGAAGTGCCATTTGGATTTCATCTCAACTTCTCCAACTTTAATTTTATCCAAAACAGTGTTCTTTATAGATTTGTTTTCTTTTGTTTTATTCATATGTTGGATCTAATTGCTTATAATATTTTTGTAATAATTTTTTTCCCCTACCAATCCTTACGCCAACAGTTGACACTGGTATTTTTAAAATATCAGAAATGTCTTTATAGCTCATATATTCAAAATAAAAAAGTATCAGTGGCTCTAGATATTTTGGCTCTAGTTTATCCAAACACTTGTTGATAGACTCTTTTAATTCAAAATTATTAACCCGATCATCAGCAGACTCTTCCGCTATCGGGTGCGGGAAAAGAGTGTCTGAATCAAAAAAATGTAGTGGGTCAAATTTTTTACGTTTCATAGCATTTATGAATTCGTTGTGTGCAATGCGATAAATCCAAGAGGAAAATTTTTGACTTGTATTAAAACCTTTTATATTTGTATATGCTTTTATGAAAACATTTTGTACCAAATCCTCCGCATCTTCTCTATTTGAAAGAAATTTTTTCGCATATCTTTTTAATTTAGCTTCATATCTTTCAACCAAAATTCCAAACGACTCAATGTCGCCAGTTTGAACAGTTAAAACTATTTCCTCATCTGTTTTTTCTCCCATATTCCCTATTGTATTAATACAACCAAAAAAGGGTTATATTTCAGAATAACCCATTTTTTAATAATTATTCAGTTTAAATTATTCTAAAAAATCCTCTGTTGTACTAGCCACGAATTCTATGTCTCTAACAAAGTTTAAGATACCGTTACCGTTTATATAAGAAAGAGAAAGTGAATTCGTATCCTCTTCTGACATAAACACACCAAAATAAAATGTTTCCTCGTTGAACACTGCTTTTATAACAGGTGTATCTATTTCTGGAAGTTCAATAGGTTCTGCTTTCAGATCTTCTACATAAACCCAAGTACCAATAAATGTTGCATCTTCATCGCCTTCGTATTTATCCACCACACTGCCATCATCCAAAAATTCTCTTGTAAATTTTGAGTCATCCGTACTTCTCCAAAACCCGATCACTGGATCCGACACGACTTCAGTATTCATCTCCATAGATTCGTTTATATCTGCTCTATTTTGAATATTTGTAACCAAATAATAACCAATGAACAAAGCTAAACACAGAATCAATAAGTTTACTATCTTGTTACCCATATTTTTTATTCATTATTAAGTTTTAATAATAACCTTTTTCAAACTTTATGAGAAGGAGCAGTACTTTCTACAATCTTACAAAATATACAATCTTTCATATCTTTACATTATATAACAATATACACCATAAGTTGTATTCAAAAGATGTTTTACTAAAAAAATTATTTCTACCAGCTTTTACAGCATTCAACTATTTTTTTAAAGAAACTTCCACTATTTTTATTTCTTAAAAAAAATACAATTAAAAATAAAACCCATAAAGCAACAAGATAGATAATAGTATTTATATATAGACTTGCTTCTAAAATATAATACATAACAACAAAAAAAGTTACTAGTAATGGAAATTTGAAGAAATCAAAATTTGGTTTTGATTTACTAGATAAGTAATAAATAAATCCCACAGCACTCCCACCCATTAGTATTGCAAGCGATAGTTGATCAATTATATATATTCCTTTGATAAACCAATATACAATCCCGGTCATCCATGTCATACTCACGGCACCACAAAGCGCACATACTTTAGGAAAATACGTATGCAAGATTAGAAACAAAATAAAATAGACCGACAAACATATTAATGCATTTATCATATGGCCAACATTAACAAAACAGAGGTTATTGTAAGTAGGAGAAATGTAATAATCATTCCTTGAAATGGAACAATCCTTTTATTATTCATTTTCTTTAACACATTACTTAAAGGAGAAGCTATTATCACGGCAACCGCTCCAAACAATACTCCTATCAAATATACATCCACTGTATATGTTGTTCCATATTCACCAAGAAAAGAAACATAGAGGGGTTTGTATTCACGAAGCATTGGTATGAGTGGTAATACCGTAGAAGCATATATAAGCACCGTTACTACATCATCTTGAAAAGGAATATATTTTTTCTTTAGCATGCCTTTAAGCCACAGACCAAGAGCCATAGCAAAACCTCCAATGAAAGTTGCGACTACAACACTCGGTACTCCGATAGATGCCGCAAACACCGCCAAAGCCCCAACACCTATTGTACAAAGTGGACAATGCGCTTGAGACATCGCTGGATAAGCAAATAAAGTCAATGTAAGTAAAAAATATTTTTTCATAATTACATCCTTAGAAATTCTGATGTTGATCCGTCGGTGTTTATATAGTAAATCACCCATTCCTCCATCTTTGGACCAGGCATCCCTGGAGTTCCTGAAGGCATTCCAGCAAGTGCAATTCCTTTTATATCTGGCTTCTCAGAAAGCAATTTCTCTATCGCATCAAGAGGAATGTGTCCTTCTACAGCATATCCGTCAATTACAGATGTATGACAAGCCATTAATTCATGTGGAATACTGTACTCACCCTTTATATCTTCCAAATGATCAAGATTTATTTCATTTACAGCCACACCTTTATTGGACATATATTTACTATAAATATCACAGCACCCACAACTTGGGGTTTTATATATATCCATACTTAGTTTTTCACCAGTTGTTTTTTCTTCGACATTTATATATTTATTTCCAAAAAGATAAACACCCCCGAGCACAACAAATACTAATATCAAAATACCTATAAATGCATTCTTCATAATGATTATTTATTATTTGTTAATTTCTTTACAAGAAATATTACAAGTAAAATACCAACCAACAACCAAACAAATGAACATAGTTCAAAAAACCAAGATGATCCTACACCAAAACCACCCGAAAACATGTGACCTCCCCACATACCCTCACCGTAATAATCTGATTTGTCATTTTGATATCCAACACGATTCATCATCATGTTGTATGGACCAGGGTACTCATTCATTAATTCAACCATTCTATTCGCACCAACCTCATCCAATTCTCCGCCCATCATTTTATCCATCAAAATCTCCATTTCCTCGTGCACATCACTTCCAACTGCTGTTGTCTCAACATAATTCATCATCGTATTTCCAGAGTCGGCATCATCAAAATCTCCCATATGAGCAAAAATAACAGATGGAATCAATAAAAGACCGAGCAAGAACACAAAAACAATTTTATATATATATTTCATAAATATTATTTAACAAAATGGTTATATAATGTCGCAAAAATATAACCAAAAAGAAAGCTAATAATTACAGCCTCAATGACGCCGGTGAGAATCCCAATTGATGAAAGTGAGAAAAACATATGCCATCTACTCATCATCTCTACTCCACCCATATAAAAACCAAAATTACCGAAAACACCAAGAAACAATATTGTCATAGCCGATACTCCAGCTAAGGCATAACTAAAAGGAAGTACTTCTAATTTTTTCATAATAATATGATTATTCTAATAATTAATAATAACTAAACCAACTTAACTCTCTTCAAGCTCATTGCATTAACGACGACAATCACGGTTGAAAGACTCATTACAAATGCACCTATCTCTGGTCGGAGGAAAAATCCAGCAAATGCAAAAACTCCTGCCGCAGCTGGTATTGCAACCACATTGTACCCAAGCGCCCAGACAAGGTTTTGTATCATTTTTGAATATACTTTTCTAGCAAGAATAATAAGTCCAACCACGTCTTTGGGGCTATTTTTCATAAGCACAACATCCCCCGCCTCAACAGCTACATCAGTCCCAGCTCCAATCGCTATACCCACGTTTGCTTGAGTAAGAGCTGGAGCATCATTCACACCATCTCCAACCATAAGCACAACATTACCTTTTTCTTGTAAATCTTTTATATGTCTATATTTATCTTCTGGCAAAACTTCTGCAAAATATGTATCTATACCAAGATCTTTTGCAACATCACCTGCGACAACCTTGTTGTCTCCCGTGAGCATTGCAACCTTTATACCTATTTCATGAAGTTTTTCTATTGCTTCTTTTGATTCCTTTTTGATTGCATCAGAAAGAGCAATAAGACCAATAATTTTTTTATCATCTGAAACATACACAACCGTCTCACCCCTATTCTCAAGATCTTGAGCACTCTTTTCACTATCCTCGTCAGAAACAGACAAATCATTCATTAATAATCTATTACCAACAGCATATGCAATACCATCATATTCTCCAGTAATACCTCTACCTGAAAAATTTTTTATATTTTCAAAATTTTCAGTCGTTATAGATCGGTCGTCAGAATATTCTACAACCGCGTGTCCAATAATATGAGATGAGTATTTTTCTATTGAAGAAGCAACAAACAAAACTTTCTCTACAGAGACATCATCAGTCGTCACAACAACTTCACGAACTGCAAATTTTCCTTCTGTAAGTGTCCCTGTCTTATCAAATACAACATAATCTGCTTTTTTTATTACCTCTATTTTCCCAAGATTTTTTATAAAGATACCGTTCTTGAGTGCGAGTGATGTGGTAATCGTAGTAACTGTTGGTATAGCAAGACCCAGGGCGTGAGGACACGCAATCACCAGTACTGTTATTGCAAGAGTAACAGCAAATACAAAAGTATGACCAAGCAAGAAATACCAAACAATAATAGTAAGAACTGCTGTTATCCCGGCAACAAACGTAAGTATTGCGGAAGCTTTATCTGCAATTTTTTGAGAGTTTGGTTTTGTTCCTTGGGCTTCTTTTATTAGTTGTTTAATTTGTCCAATTGTTGAGTTCTCGCCAACTCTTTTAAGAATTACAGTGATAGAGCCGTCAAGACAAATGGAGCCAGCGACAACTTCATCGCCTTTTGATTTTTGTATTGGTTTTGATTCTCCACTAATAAGAGACTCATCTATGTTTGCACCACCTTCTTGTATAATGCCGTCTGCAGGAATCTTTTCTCCGGGCTTTACGCGCACAATATCGTCTTCTTTTAAATCATTAATATCTACATCTTCTTCCTTGTCACTCACAAGTCTATGTGCTTGTTTAGGCAAAAGCTTTGCCACTTCTTGTAGCGCATCTCCAGCAGAAACACTTGATTTTGCCTCTAGATAATGACCAAATAAAAGCACCCATATAAGAGTTGAAATTTCTAGATAAAATTCTGCATTTATTGAAGATATAAAAGTAGATGCCACAGAAAATAAATACCCAGCACCAACAGCCAGAGAAACGAGTGTCATCATTCCATATTTTCGTGCTTTTATTTCATGCGAAGCGTGCTCGAAAAACACCAAAGAAAAACCAAATATAATAGTGGCTATGGCAAACTGTATCCACTTACCGAGAGCAAACGGACCAAAACCAAGGAGTTCTGCAACGTTGGCGTTAGTTAAAATGAGCGGTATCAGAAATATTGTAACAATCCAAAATCTCCTAAGGAAATCTTTCGGTGAACCATGCATCATCATACTTGAAGCGTGACTTCCGTGGTTGTGCATATTATGACCACTCATATCCGAATGGTCTTTCATACCGCAACCTTCGTGGTGATTGTATTCTATTTTTTTTTCACTATGGCAACAGTCTTTCATAATTTTATATAGTTATCTTTTATACATTAATAGTATACCCCCAGGGGGTATACTAAGTCAAGTGAATTATTCATTAAAAGTGGACAAATCAAACTTCCTATCTATTCCATCTATTCCTCTTATAAGAAGTAATGTTGGATTTTTTATTTCCTCACTATCAAATTTCAAAACACCTGTTCTGTGATGTCCCCCAACAGGATCGCCGTCCCAACTTATTGGGATATATTCATTACCGTATATATTAAATAAGGATGAGAGCTTTACGAGATCATAATTTAATTCAACAAAATGTGTCCTCAACGTAATTCTGAAATTTGTATTAGCTTCATTTAAAGATTCTACCGACACTGTCACATTACCCTCTTCATTTAACAACTCCACAGCTGACACTATTTGTTCTTTGTCATCTATAACATCGATCTTTTCAACTTCTTTTGTCAGAATAGAATCTTTTCTACTAAATAAAAATATTCCTAATATTATTAATAAAACTATAATCAAAATTGGATTTAGATTTTTCATGTGCGACCATATGTTATTACTTTTCTTCCGATATAGATGATTCCTACTATATTAAACAACAAACCAACCCAGAATAATTCGATTTGATATTGACTTACCACACTCACAAATCCAGTAACTCCTATGATAGGTAATATATTTACAAGATAATGTGCACAACATGAGATCATTGCACTTATGGAGGTCACACCCGACACAGCAAGTATATTATTTGATGAATCTGAATGATGAATTAAGTTTTTCAAATAAGTATAAAGACCTATTTGTATACCAAATCCAACAGCAAGACTTACAACAAAATACCAAAACTGAGAAAACTGCTCTAAGGCAAAGTTCCAACTTGATACAAGTGTGATAATAACAAAATACACAACTAGTAGAGAGAGTGTTCCTAGAATTCCGTAAAAAAAAGATTTTTTTATCATAATTTAGTTTTATTAAACACCACATCCACCACCCCCTTGTGTTGGTTGTGTTTTTATTAGAGATAGAATTCTTCTGTATCCACTAACGCTTGAGTACGCTTCACCAAGTATTTCCTTTGGGCTGACATCCTCTAGACTAAGACCGTTTTGGTGAAGATACGCTGTAATTGTATTATATGTCTCTGGAAACCAGTATGAATTCACTTTTAAAGCAATTTTGTACATTTCTTCTTCTCCAACTCCATTTGAAGCCAATAATTCAAGTAGGCCAAGCATTGCCATTCCATGGTTACAGTCTGGAAAATAGGTTGAATTTCCACAACATGGTCTGTAAATATTTTTTGATACATCTTCTACTAATGCTTGTTGCTCATCAGAAAGAATCACAAAAGAATGTCTGCTGTAGTGATTCATCGTATCTCCTACAGCTAAATCCCAACCACCAGTTGATGCAAAATTGCCCGCTCCACCATATTTTGCATCTCTCATCGGACCGTCTTCTAAAACAGGATTTTTATTAGCTATCCCAAATGCCCATAATAAATTCAGTAAATATCCAGCATTTTCTTGTGTCATTTTCAATTCCTTATTATTTTCCTTATAGAGTAAGTCGGCCATCTCTTCATTCATACCACCTCTTCCTATATAAATTGCTTCAAATTTTTCTTTATCAATAATACCCACATCAACCATGCGTTTCCCTATATCATTCCATTTAACGGGTAATATGACACTAGCATCGTTTGACAATGATAATTCTTCAGCTCCGTTAATAGCTTCATTATTTTGATTTATCTTTTGCTGTGTTGTTGTATCTCGCGTAGCCCCAAAAAACACAAGTACAGATAAAATAATTATTACAACTAGCTGTAGCGGGGTAATTTTATCGTTGTCTTTAATTTCATCCATAAAAAATATTATTTATTCTTTCTTTGTCACCATAGCTTTAATGCGCACCTCAAGTTCTGGTGTCGCACTAGAGTTTGTTTTCAAAAAAACAGATCTCTGTGCCAAACCAACCCCTGACGGACCGTGTGCTAATGGATCATATATTACCTTCATCGGTATCGTATCTCCTGCCTTTACTACAACCTCATTACTCATGCCTTCATGCATTCCAAATAATATTCCATCAATTTCAGCCTCAGTACAACCACAGCTTGTTACTCCATTTAGTATTATTATATCCTCCGTACCAGTATTGGTAAGTATAAATTCTGTGGTAACTTTGCCTCCAAAAATATCAATATCTCCAAAATCATATATGGATTTATCTGATGTAAGCACGGAAGAAACATTTATTTCTTCTTTTACTTCTGCATTAGTGTCTTTTTCTGTTTGTGTGATCTCATTTGAAAGTTTTTTATCTGAATACATAAACAAACTACCACCAATTAAAATAATAAGAATTACTGACCAAATTATGTTGTTTGCTTTCATTTTATTTAAAAATTAATTATTCATCTTCTAATATGTCTACTTTTATTTTAACCTCTGCCTCTGGCATTTTAGGATCGTTTGTTGGGATGAAGACAGTGCGCGTAATTTCGCCAACTGGCTCCGTGTGAAAATCTGGATCAAAAAAAACTGTTAATACTGCTTTTTTATTTGGCTCTATAGATGATTCAGAAATACTTGCGGTAGTACAACCACAACTTGTACTTAATTCCCCTATCTCTAAAATTTTATTTCCTTTATTTTGTATTTCAAATATTGTTTTTATAACACCTTGAGACTTTGGAATATTACCAAAATCATAAGTGGTTTTGTTAAAGATAATTATCGGTGCGTCTATTTTGTTTTCATCTAATCTAATTTGTGTATTTTCTGTATATTCCTCCGCTTCTGTAAATGGATAACTATCTTCCTGCCAATGTACCATTCCACCATATACACTTTTTATATTTGTATAACCAAGTGATTTCATAATATCGTGTGCAATCTTGCTTCTTGCTCCACTTCTACAATATATAATTATCTCTTTATCTTTTGATCCTTGTCCAAGACCAATATTATCGAGAGTTCCTTGCGATAATTCTTCTACTGGTAATAAAAGCGCGTTTTGCAAGTGAATTTCTTTGTATTCTTCCAATGTTCGAACATCAAGTAAAATTATGTCCTCCTTATTTTTTATTTTTTCAACAACCTCACTTGGACTTATTTCATAAATAGCGACACTGTCTCTATGACCTATTGATTCGCTTGAATCTAGATTTTTAAAAGTTTTATTTTTTGAAACAATTAAAACACCGCCCAAAATCAATACTAAGACAATAACTGTTATAGCATTTCTGTTTTTCATATTATTTCTTTTTTGAAACCTTATAGACAGACATTATCTCATCAACAGCACGTTTATGATTTCCTCCCTTTATCTGCTCAACAACATGCATAGACAAATGGTTTTCAAGCATTAAATCTTCTACCGCAGAAAGAGCTTTACGAATAGCTGAAAGCTGTGTAATCACATCAATGCAATAAGTATCTTTATTTACCATTTTTTGTATCCCACGCACTTGTCCTTCAATACGTCGAAGACGATTTTCTACATTCTTTTTTATTTCACTTTTCATATTAAATAGTATACCCTTGGGGGGTATACTAGTCAAACAGTGGATAAAAAGAAACGGCCAGCGCCCTCTGGGGGCGCTGGCCGTTTCTATCACCTTAATCAAATTCCAAATATAAAGGAGAGTGGTCAGAGACTTCATCTGGAAGCACTTTAAAATCAAGCACCTTAACGCCATCACTTACAAAAGCATAGTCTGCAAATTTTTCTGGTTTGGCGTAATAACTTGTCCTAGTAGAAGTGACGCCGTATTCCTTTATCAAATTACGAAGTCCAAAATCCTCAAATTTTTTAATACTTTCTGTATCTGGACGAAGATTAAAATCTCCACAAAGAATAATAGGCGTTGGGAGTGTGCTAAGAAATGAAATTATTTTATCTGATTGGATCAATCTATCTTTTGTATTAACTTTACCTACTTCATCCCAGAGTCCATGAAAGTTCATGAAAGTTCTAATACCCCTTTCTGTCTGTACGGTCGTGTATTGCACATTTCGAGCATGAAGCCCGATATCTTCCATCATCGGCACATAATCACTACTTTTATAAACAAAAAAATCACCTTCTTTTATAACCTCAATATCTTTTTTAACAAGCATTAACAAACCGTAAGTATTAAGATAATGTGGTCTAAAATAGGATGCATGACCAGCTAGAGCTGAGGAGATTTCTTGCATTCCATAAGACATAGTCTGATCAAGACCCATGTCAAACTCATCAACTATCTGACCGTCTATTTTTTCATAAGGCGCAGATAAAATCTCCTGCAGACAAAATATATCTACATCTTTATGTTTTTCGAAGAAACTAAGAAGCTCAGCTTTACCAGCCCTGCCACCCCAAGTATTTAGAGAAATGAGCTTCATATTTTTTATAATTTGAGTATTTTTGTCCTATAAGCTAAAAGCTAAAAGCTAGCGCATATACCTATTATTTCTTCCAAAGATATTTTGCTCCAACCCAAAGGTATTTCACCACTAGAAGCAGGATGAAAATATAGAGTATATACTGTGCGAGTGTAAACAAGAATAACACCAGATTTAGGGTAATATCCTGCACAAATCCATTTATATCATTTACAAATGACTTAACGGCATATTTCCAAGAATCTTTAATCGCCTCGCCATCTACAAATTTATTTTCCTGTACCGTCACATAGAAATATGTGTAATCAAGTTTATCCAACTGTTCTGCTTTACTCCTATTGAGGCGCTCTAGATTCGCGGTGATGTTAATTTTTTCATTTGTAAGTCTCTCAATTATACCAATCTTGCTATCAATTATTTTGGCAAGCGCATCGGCATTTTGAGTCCGTGAAGCAAGAGCCGTAATTTCATCATAAGCCCTCATAGCCGATGACAGAGTATCATCTATAGATTTAAGTTTGCTTTCCAATATATCCATTTCTGATGTGAAATCATCAAGCTGTCTTTTGATTGTATACACGTTTTCTGACACATTTTTTGGATTCAACTCTTCAATGAGTAGAAGTACTGACTCCACATTTTTGTGAGCCACCTTGAATGTATATCCGCACCCCTCATCGTATTCATTCGCATTTTCAAAAATCACATATTCAGATAACTTCAAATTTACAATCCCCTCACATGTCTTTTCTTTATTTCTGGTCTCAATATATACATTGTATTCTGTCACTTCAAAATCCTCTGCATCATTTCCCACAACACCTGGTATTGGATATGGATAAGGTACCCCAATATTTGTGAGCGAAAGTTTTACATCTCCATCTTGACTCACTGCCATACCATATTCAGAGCTTCTCATCATTTCATCTGCCACACCACCATAGGAAGGGGCAACAGAATTAAAGCCCATCATGTTATATCTAGCGTCATTGAACACACCACCAAAAGTTGGCATTAACAAACGTCCCACAAACATAAGTAGCAATAGGGCAAGTACTCCTACACCCACTGCCTTCAAAATATTGATAGGTGTCCATTTTATCTTTTTTAGAAAATCCATATAAAATAGTTAGACTGATAATCAAATACAGTATTAGGGCTGTATTTTTAAAGATCAGATACATTATACCACCACACAACCAAATTTATCCTTAAAAATGTCAAACGCTCGGCTTTTGACAATTTTAAGGCTATTGTTTAGGCGCCTTTTGATACTAGGTTTTTACTTTTTTGAAAAAGGTGACTGGACACATTTTCGAGAATATATTTATCAATCACCTCAGGATACTTACCGTCTATACATTCAGATACAAACATATCAGCATCATCACCATTTTCAAAAGTCATATACATAAGAGCACTCTCACATACAACACGTGGATCAATTTTTGTTCCAACAGTCTCTAGATCAGTCGCTGAAATAAATTCAAATGAATCTATCAACTCCCCAAAGTCTCTATAAATATCCGAATCCTCATCCAAAAACGCACCGGAAACCACATAAATATATCCGCCATTTGACACGACAACCATTTGTGTCTTGTAGAGACCATCTATCATATACCTCAAGGCATCAACGCCCCCTATAACTACATCTCTATCAATTTCTCCTACAAGAAGTCCAGTATTGGAAAGTGATGGATTTCCATCCACCCACATATCAGCACTTAGACCTTCTGGATTTGCAAATATAGTAATCCCAAGTGATGGGGGGCCTTCAGTTGCTTCAGTCTGTGTTTGAAAAAAATCATAATCTTCTTTTTGCATAAGCGTATAAAGCTTAACGAATGATGAATCTGCATATTCATCTTTTATATGAGTAGTCATAACATATCCATCTTCTCCTCCTTTATATGAAAAAGAAAGCCCTATACTCTCGTCACGAACAACCTCTTTTAAAGTCTCTGTTTTCACTTCTTGGTCTTTAAAAAAAGCGCCATAAGCAATAAGCCCTATAATGAGCAAACTTAAAATACTAAATATAATGTTTGATGTCTTCATAATGTGCACTATTATAACCTTCTTTATACAAGATTCAACAAAATACTGTGAGTACATCCTATTTTTTTACAAAACAAAAATAAAAAATAACATCTAATCCCTATTGTCTTATTATAGCCCGATTCTAACATCCACCTCCCTCACCTTTAGCCAAGTGAGGGAAGTCCGACTTCCCTCACTTAAACTTATTAAACTTATTTTGTATAAACCAAAAAGTGAGGCGAAATGTCCATTCCTTTGTAAGTAAACATTTTGTAATTTGTCCTGCGAGCAGTTGAGGAAAGTTTGTAGTCAGAGAGATTTTTCTTTGGAACACAGGACAATTCGGTAGAATTGTCCTGTGGTAACTCAAAATAACAACCTACATATGAATTTCCTATGTAGGTTGTTAGTCCTTAGGTTTATTTGCATCCTCTATGCGCTTCTGGAGCACGGCAAGCGGTTGGACATGAAAATGTGCTCGCTCCTCATCAGTGGTTGTTGGATCCACTTCATACATATACACAGGGTCATTTGGACCACCACCTAACGATTGTGTACCGTACATCTGTGGCTTACCTTCAGACATCAAACTTCGATCCTTCGTCGCTGCAATAAGCCAAACTGGATCCACCTCTCCCTCACGTTCCTTAAACCCGTCGCAGACAGCCTTTGATACAAATTCATGTGCCATCTTATAATGCCTTGTTTCGCGTCCATGCTGTAAAACCATCGCGGCATAATAATAATCTGCCGGCGTCTTACATAAGCCTGCTTCTACCATATCTATCACACGATAAAGACGAGCGTCGTCTCGCTCTTGCATCAAGTTTACATCCTGCTCCCAAAGTTTATCGATCCGGTCCTGTTGGTCCTCGTTGTAAATACGAGCAAGTTCTTCATTGAACTCTTTTTCATTTTCTTCAAACTTTTCCATATAAAATATTTAGAATTTACGCTCGCTCACCATCAAACATCGTGCACATCGCTGGCTTCTACGGTTGCGACCCTGTGGTAATGAAGCCCCATAAGGGTTCTTTCAATGTTTTTAGTATAGCAGATTTAGGGGTCTCGGTCGGGTCTATAAAAATCGGACAGAGACAAATGCTACACCCTTTAAGGATTTTGGGTGTGTCTTATTTGAGGACTTAGGTCAAAATCATCTTTGCCATCGCTTTCATTCGTCCATCCACATTAGGCATATCAAGCTCAATTTGAGATTTGCCACCCTTAAGTAATTCACGGAAATACAATGATACTGAAAATATGTTGAGTGTAAAAAATGGTGTCTCCATCCCAAGAACAATATCCTGAACTTTTACAGTAAATAAAGGGGTTATGTGATCAGTGTTCGATATCGGCATCCAATAAATGAGGAGAGGTTGCACAGGTACAGATTTGTATGACTCGGGCGGAATCATTGGGACTAAAACCTTAGTCACTCCATTGGGGTGGCTTCCCTTAGAAAAATCTACGTCTTTTTGCCTCTTCCAATAATGTCGTGTTGCCCGCAATAACTCATCATCATCCGCTTCTATAATCAAAGGGGTTCCACCAATAGCCCAAGAAGACCAGTTTTTTATCTCAGTTTGATAGAGAGTTTCTTTTCCATCCTTATCCTTAACATAAATCCACCTATCCAAACGTTTCCCCTTATTTTTACCAGTAGTAACAGGGGTATTTAAAATCTTAACCTCGGCACCATTCTTTTCCAGAAAATGCTTAAAGGCGTTTGCATTAAGATCTTCGCCAATCATACCGACAATACCCGAAGCGTGTCCGACATCATGCGGGTGTCTTCCGTCAAAAAATTCTAATGTTTCGCGTATGTCTATTTTCATAAGTTTTGTACTAATTTTAGAAGATCCTCCTCACGTTCGTAAGCCCTTAATCTTCCCGTAAGAATACCCGATCTATAGGAGATACCGTCACTCATCAGTCGCCAGTTTGTATCAGTAAGTGCAACGCGAGCTATTTTCTGTAACGCCAGAGAACTCTCCCGATCCCTTCTGTCCGATTTGGTGTCGTACACAGTGAAAGGCATAAATAAATCCTTATCCATATCAGGTGTACCAAACTGAAGTTTGACATATCCCTCTTTCTCGAAAACAGGGGCGAGTAGCGTTTCCAACTCTACAACAGTGAGTTTTTTAAGCTTCGCAACTTTATCGTAATCATCCTTATGTTTTTCTTTCTCTTCGTGTTCCTTCAAAAACTTCTGCACGAGATACGTACCTACGGACAAAAGTTCACCAATAATCCTAATGAAAAGTTCCTGCTGATGATTCTCGGAAGTCAGGCAAA
>PCTT01000025.1:0-5326 GCA_002771585.1 Candidatus Campbellbacteria bacterium CG22_combo_CG10-13_8_21_14_all_36_13
ACAAAGATTCCGCAAAAAAACATACGACTTCCTCCGTTGGGGAGAAAAATATACAAAAACAGATAATGTCTACCTCGCCAAAGGCGGTTTTTGGCTTACTTTTGGACAAGTTATTTCTACTTTTTCAAGTTTTGGTCTAGCGGTTGCTTTCGCCAACCTACTTCCTCCAGCTACTTATGGTATCTATCAATTTGTCTTAGCAACCGCAGGAATACTTTCAGCCACGACACTGTCCGGGCTAAATAGAGCCGCAATTCGTTCTGTTGCAAGAGGAGCTGAAGGAGTAATCTTGGAGTCCTTAAAAATAAAAATACGTTGGGGTTCTTTGGGTAGCTTAACTTCTCTAATCCTCGCTGGATACTATTTTTTTCAATCAAACCTAACTCTAAGTATATCGTTCCTTGTTGTTTCTTTCTTCCTACCACTTTTCTTTTCACTAGGAATTTCAAGCTCACTTTTGAAAGGTAAGAAAGAATTTGGTGCAGATGCAAAATACGGAGCATTTAATCAAATAGCAGCCGTTGTGGTTATGTTGTTGGCCCTGATTTTCTCCGATAATATTTTTTTAATCTTAACTTCTTACTTCGGAATATGGACTCTTCTAAGATTCCTAATATTTAAAATAACGTTAAGAAAATACCAAACTAATCAAAATTTGGATCCAGAAATTAAATCTTACGGTAAACATCTAAGCGTGATGGGTTTTATAGGCACAATTGCGGATTATTTAGATAAATTATTAATATTCCATTTTTTTGGAGCAATAGAGGTTGCTTTTTATAGTTTTGCAATATCGCCAGTTATACAATTGAATGGCTTATTGAAAAATGTCCACAGTTTGGCACTGCCAAAATTATCCATAAAATCGAAAACAGAAATACAAAAAACTATTACAGGAAAAAGTTTATCTCTTTTACTTTTTTCTATTCCCCTTTTTATTTTTTACATTCTTTCTGCTCCATTTATATATAAAATATTTTTTCCAAATTATATTGACTCTGTATTTTTCTCTCAAATTTTTGCGCTAACAATTCCACTCGTGGCATTTGGGACTCTTTCAGCAACAGCTTTGGAAGCACAAATGGAGGTAAAACGAAAATACATACTCACTCTATTTTCAAAAATATCAAAAATAATTTTAATGATTGTTCTAGTAATACCGTACGGAATATTGGGAATAATATTTGGAACAATAATTAACTATATTCTCGTGGTAGTTTTAGCATTCTTTCTTGCTATAAAAAAATAAAGGGAACCCCGCAAGGTTCCCTTTTGTATATTCAATCTAACTACAACTTTCGGCGAAGTTTCTGCCAGTTTGCTTCCTCTGCTGGGAGGATGAGATTCACACCATCACCACGAGCGCGCTCCCAGACACGAATATCACGAACCAGCTGTTCAACCCCACCACGCTCAAGACTTGCTGGCTGGTCGGATCCGTACATAGTCCGATCAAGAGTAATATGCCTCTCAACAAGTACGGCGCCCAGTACTACCGCCATGACAGAAGTGGCAACACCCTTCTCATGACCAGAATATCCGATGGGAACATCCGGAAAGAGATCCTTGAGAGTAGTAATCACTCTCAGATTGAGATCAACACTTTCACATGGATACTGTAGGACGCAGTGAGTAATGATGAGATTCTTCCTACCAAGCACATCCACGACATGGAGAATGTGTTCTTCCTCACAGGCTCCGGTTGAGACCACAATCGGCCGACCAGTTTGGCGCAAATAGTGAAGGAATTCGTCTTCCCCTCTCACGCGTGCAGAAGCAACCTTGTAGCAGGGCGGATTAAACCGTTCCAGAAAATCTACCGACGGCTTGTCCCAGGGAGATGCAAACCACATAATACCGAGCTCTCGGCAATAGTGATCAATCTCGATATATTCATCAAGGCCAAACTCCAGACCACGCTTCTGATCACCATTCGTCTTGCCCCACGGGCTTTCCCTTGGTACAGCGAGTTCCTCTGGAGTATAGCAGAGCTCAACCGTCCGCTTCTGAAACTTCACGGCATCACAGCCAGCTTCATGAGCCATCTGGATCAACTGCTTGGCGATATTGATATCGCCGTTGTGGTTAATCCCAATCTCAGCCACAACAAAACATGGACTGTTGTCACCGACAACCCGATCTCCCACAGCAACGTTGCTCATATAAACCTCTCATTGAAAGTTGAAAGAACAGTTCGAATCTAGAAACAAAAATAACATTCTAAAATTATTTAGTCAATATGTACCTGAAACGCCTTTTTACAATTTCAATTACAAGCTCTGTGTCTAATGGCCGTAAATCATAAAAAACAAGTCTCTTCATATCACCACTCAAGTCAATGCAAGAGATTGAGGCTGGTCTAAGCCATTCGTGTTCGCTGGATTTTATGCCAAAATTTTTATATAAAAAACCTTCAACAATAACCCTGTGTGTTACAAGGCAAAGATTTCCAGAATTTTTACTACCTAATTCATCTAAAATTTCTTCTAATCTTTTTATCGCACCATCAAATGATTCTCCACCAACAGTAACATTCTGCGGATTAGAATATGAGTAGTATTTAATTCTTTTTTGTTCACCAGTATCTTTTTGATTGGGGTCTGGAAAAAACTCTCTCAATCTATCATCTGTTTCTATTGGAAGATTTGTATAAAATTTTATAAATTCAGCGGTTTCTTTTGCCCGCAAAATAGGACTAGAAACGAGTCTTTTTATATTAAATCCTCTTATTTTCTTTGCGGTCGCTTTAGCTTGTAATTTGCCTAAATCAGAAATTCCCACATTATATTTTTCAAAATCACTCATTCCAGGGACAACCAGAGATTCTGCGTGTCTAATCAAATATACCAACATTTTATATTTTAGAAATTAGAAATTCATAAAAATCCCAATCCTCTGGCGTATTTATACCCGAGTACGCTTTCTCTACTACATACGGCAACATCTTCCCTCCGCTCATTTCTTTTTTATCAAAAATGGTTTTGGCCCAAATCACATCAGCTGTGCCAATGTGTCTATAGACTTTGGGTAATTTTTGATCTGGTAAATTATTTGATTCTTCCTCTCCATGCAAATCAATAAATTTTTCCAGAAATCCATCAGCATCTATCTTATACATTTTATACGGGCTTGAAGCCGGCTCAATAACTGTTCTCACAGAATCAGTATCAGGATTTCTCATGAGTAGTTCAATTGCTCCATCAACATCTTCTACCTCTCGCAATGGAGAAGTTGGCCTAAGATGAACGACGATATCTGGTTTATAACTCTCATTTTCACTCAACCAATTAAGAGCGTGTTCAAAAACCGGAAAATCCTTCACATAATCCCCCGCTAGCTCTTTGGGTCTCAAAAAAGGCAATTCTGCGCCGAACTTTTTAGCGATTTTAGCAATCTCATCATCATCTGTAGATACTATGGTCCTGTTTATATATTTAGATAATTTAGCATGTTCAATAGAATAAGCTATAAGGGGTTTGCCAGCCAAGATTTTTATATTTTTTTTAGGAACCCGCTTAGATCCTCCTCGAGCTGGAATAATGGCCAAAATTTTTTTACGATTCATAATCACCTAATCATAAATATATTTTATGTTTTTACAAGATAATATTTTCCTGTTATCTTATCTCGTCTAATATTAGATTTGAGTTGTCCAAAAAATTCATCTACGGCTTTTGATGCGCCCGGAAATTTGGAATAATCAGCTGTGGTGATATATTCATCAAAAATGATAATTCCCCCTTTTGCCACTTTGGGGTAGAGCTCTCTCAACACATCTAAATACGAATCATAGAGGTCTGCATCAATATGCAAAAGGGCTATTTGCGATCCTCTGTAAGTAGTTAGGGTATTTTTAAAAAATCCTTTTATTAGATTTACTTGATGCTTCACCAGGAGTCTGTCCATACCAGCAATTTCAAAAAAAGTAACGATGTTGCTGGAGTTAATATTTGAATATATGTCACCCTTCTTAACATTTCGCAAACTCTGGTCTTCCCTTGATGGTTCTGGAAAGCCCTCAAAGGAATCAAATCCCCAAATCTTTCTACCAGACATTTCGTCTTTAATCAGAAATGCCAGAGATAGAAGACTTTTACCCTGCCCTACACCACACTCCACGACATCACCATCCACTTTTCCAAGATAATCAAAACAACGTTTAAAGAAAAGGAGTTGGCTGATATCCTCGTAATTCATTTTTGGTAGATTAAAATCAACTGTTCTACGACGTACAACAAAACCCGCCTTTTTGAAAATTTTTTTTATAAAATTCTTCATATCATTTATAGCCAATAATCAAAGATATTTCCTTGTGGTAATTATTAAGCAAACCTGAATAAATCCTATTATTAGCAGAAATATTATTAGTGGGTTTAATTGGTAAAACATTTGATATCACGGCCTGTATTCTCGGTGGTATAAGACTATATATATTCTTAATAATTAGCAAAAGTTTATTCCTGCTGGCTGTTCTAGCTAAATTAAAGTGTTCAGCTTTTTTAAAACCAGCACTTTCTATGTATTTAAACCATTCTTTGCGACGGTACTCATTCTCACCGTTCATTCTACGAGTATGCTTTATATCCTCCGGTACACCCATTTTCTTCTTAAATTCTGGAGAATATTCTGTGTCCAAAAGTTTTTCTAAATCAGCATTACTTAAAGCATTATCTCTTGCCTTATCAAAACAAAATAAAAAACCTCCTGGCTTAATCACCCTGTATATTTCTTTAATAACAGACTGCAAATCAGAAGTGTGGTGCAAAGAAAAGAAATCAAACACAAAATCTACACTATTATCAGGGAGCTCTAAATTTGAAAAATCCCCGACCACACAAGATACTTTTTTATCATCTTTCCCGGCCACATAAGATACGACTACTGGTGCAAGATTTCTAACAATACCCTCTGATGCTTCTACTCCGTAAACTTTTTTCACCTTGTTCATCTTTGCCAAAAGTGCGGTGTGCGTTCCTGGACCACTCCCCACTTCAACGCCAACACCATAAATTTCTATCCCAATAATTCTTTCTACTAATTTAAATAACCTTAAGGGACTGTTTGAATTAAAATTTTTGACCCCAAAAGAAAATGTGTATTCATTTATTATATCTGCAGGATGAATGTTTTTTGCCTCAAAAGATCTTTTGGCTTGATAATGGTTAGCCATCTCTTTCTTCAAATCATCATCGATCTTCCAATTAACTATTTCCATTTTAGTTTTATTTATCCAAAACTATTTCTGCAATTCTATGCTTTGCACCTCCATCAAGTTTCCAACATTGCCTTTCTACTATTCTTTCTCTTCCATCTTTATCAACAGAAG
>PCTT01000025.1:5445-5587 GCA_002771585.1 Candidatus Campbellbacteria bacterium CG22_combo_CG10-13_8_21_14_all_36_13
TTCGAACAATCATAAGTTCTGATATTGAGAAATTCTCTACTGAATATGGTTCGGTTGAAAAAAAACGAGTACCTGTTCCAACAGCATATAATGCAGTGTGTTTTGTGTCAACTGAAGCAATACTCAACAGACAAACAGATTT
>PCTT01000025.1:5684-5826 GCA_002771585.1 Candidatus Campbellbacteria bacterium CG22_combo_CG10-13_8_21_14_all_36_13
TATGTTGGAAATATATCAGTAAAATCAACACCAGGAGAGCCTAGTGGGTGGGGACATTGTTTTCATGCAGACAAAGGCGAAATTAAGATTTCCTATAAAGGAAAAGGTTCCTATGCAGAGCTCTCAGAGTGGTAAATGGCTT
>PCTT01000025.1:5931-6850 GCA_002771585.1 Candidatus Campbellbacteria bacterium CG22_combo_CG10-13_8_21_14_all_36_13
TTCAATCTCTTAAGTAACTTTTTTTGGTAATCTTCATTTGTCCTTCTCATGAAAAATTCCAAGCGCGAAAAAATACGGACTATTTGCGGCAAACTATTAAGATAATCTTCTTTCAGCGCATAAAAACTTTTCTCATCAAAAGGAGCTCCAATCCTATTCACGTTTGCCTGGTGACCACAGGATTCACAGCAGCCTTGGTCAAAAAATACCGACTGGCATTGAGGACAGACAATGGTCTTAACAGAAACAGGAAAGGTCAACGAGGCCATGAACGGGGCGGATGATTGTGAAGGATCAAGTTGTTCCATTGTTTAATTGTAATTCTGAGCGCTTCTTCTTGGCAAATACTATAGTGAGCCTCTATGATTATTGCTATATATGCTTACAAATCAGCCTCAATTCGTATTTAAAGAATTTTTTTTTAGAAGTCTTCTAGGATTGGTTGGTGGGGCTTTTTATGCCTCAGGCTTTCCAGTTTTGCTGCCATTTTCTGCCGACTCAGGCCAAACTATGTCTTTTCCCCTAGGCACTCTTGTCGGATTTTTTCTTCTACTTGTGGCATTTCGAAAAAATGGGTTACAAACTGGCCGTGACACGCTTTTTGCCATCACTCTAATTGCTTTTTTCTGCTTAGGCCTTTACCTTGCCGGCTTTTATTGGCTACCCTTTACGATTAAAGAGTTCGGTGGAATACCATCTCCTTTTAACCATCTACTTGGAGTACTTTTTTCCTTACTTTTATTGCCCCAATACTATTTATTTCTTTTTCTAATCAAACTGCTGCAAAAATTATCAAACAAAAATATTGCATTTTTTTCATCAATTTTTTCCTCGCTTAAACCAAAGCAGAGTATCAGGACCTATTTACTCGCCCCCCTGCTTGCCCTGCTTGTCACCTTTTGCGAAATCTACACTCCAC
>PCTT01000022.1 GCA_002771585.1 Candidatus Campbellbacteria bacterium CG22_combo_CG10-13_8_21_14_all_36_13
GTTTTGCTTCAGCTATCAAGGAACTGGCTATATCTGCAGGTCTTTTTTCCATTGTTATTCTAGTGTCAACTGTATACTAACCCAGTGCAAAGGTTGCAGAATAGGCATATTTTTGGTATGCTCTTCGGGTATATATTTATGGAAAATACAAACGATACAAAAGAAATAGGTGTAGAGAAAAAGGAGCTCATTGAGCGGATGTTTGATGCTGGTACTCATTATGGGTATTCAAAATCAAGAAGACACCCTAGCTCAAAGGGTTATATTTTTGGCACAAAAAACAAAACAGATATATTTGATTTAGAAAAGACAAGTGATGCATTAATTAATGCAAAAAAGTTTATTTCTGAGGTTGCGATGTCTGGAAAGTCTATATTGTTTGTTTCAAGCAAGCCAGAGGCTGGCAAATTGATAAAAGAGACAGCAGAATCAATTGGCGAACCATATGTGATTGGTCGTTGGATTGGTGGTACTTTAACTAATTTTGATACTATTAAAAAACGAGTTGCAAAACTTATTGACCTAACTTCAAAAAGAGAAAGCGGAGCTCTTTCTAAATATACAAAAAAAGAGCAGTTGCTTATGTCCAGAGAAGAAGAAAAATTGGAAGAAAAGTTTGGTGGTATTTCGGGAATGTCTACATACCCAGGAGCAATATTTGTTATCGATTTAAAGAAAGAAGATATTGTTGTAAAGGAAGCAAAAGTAAAGAAAATTCCAATAGTTTCTCTTTCTAGCTCTGACTGTGATTTAAAACTCGCTGATTATCCAATCCCTGGAAATGATACAAACCAGAAGAGCATATCTTTTTTTCTAAAAGAAATCGCATCGGCGCACAAAGCCGGCAAAATGAGCAAAAAATAATTTTTTTGCTAAAATATAAAACTATATTAAAAACAATTTTATGAGTATTTTGATTGAAGCTCATAATTAAATTATTGAATCTTATGGAAATCACAACAGAAAATATTAAGGAATTAAGAGATCAAACAGGCGTTTCTATTATGCAGTGTAAAAAAGCCCTTGAAGAGGCGGGTGGAGATATGAATCAGGCAATGGTAATTCTGCAAAAGAAAAGTGGCGCAACAGCCCTAAAAAAAGCCGACAGAAACCTAAAATCAGGCACAATAGCTTCATACGTGCATGCCGGAGGGACAGTTGCTACCCTAGTAGAGCTTGCTTGTGAGACAGACTTCGTTGCCCGTAATGAGGATTTCCAAAAACTTGCCTATGATATAGCAATGCATGTTGCCGCTATGAACCCTGTATTTTTGAGTATAGATGATGTGACAGAGGGGGACAGGGCTGCTGCTCTTGAAGTATTTAAGAAAGAGGTTGAAGACAAACCAAAAGACATGCAAGAAAAGATTATTGAAGGCAAGATGAATTCGTATTTTCAAGACAAAGTTCTTTTAACTCAGGCATATATAAAAGACGGAGATAAGACTATTGATGATCTTATCAAGGGTGCAATACAGAAATTTGGTGAAAATATGCGTATAATAAGATATACACGATTTGCTGTTGGGCAATAATATCATGACACTAGAACTCATATTATTTTTGGTTTCAATTATTGGAATCGGAATTATGTTTTATATAAAAGTACGTGAAATAAATCACGGTTATGTTGCATATCCAGAAAAGGTACGTGACAGCCTTGATACTTTTGTGGAGAGGGTTACTGATGATGCTCACAATTTTTCACAAAAAATAAACCATATATCAATGGCTGCAGTGGTGACGAGAATGATGAGGACAATAACCATGTCTTTTCGTCTAATGTATAAGACAGCATTAATGAGTGAAAATAAAATCATTAATTTCATAAAAGGCAGAAGGACTCTAAATAGGAATGGACATAGATCGGAATTTCTGGAACAGATAGAGGAACATAAGAAAGAGAACGGAGGAGAGATAGAGGAGTAGAGAGTTTATAAAGTCTGTAAAGTCGAAAGTTAAGAAAACAAAACGGCTCATAAGTGAGTCGTTTTGTTTGTTATGGCTAAAACAAATTTATATGAAATTTGTTCGCCCGAACATTTTGCCCAGCAAAATGTTTTAGGGAGCCACCTGTCGGAATTTCACTGCTCGGCAACGCCTGCGCTTTGAGAACCTAAGGTTCTCAACGTCTGCTTTGGGCAGACTGCTCTCCTCTACGGGAGGACACCCAGTCCTCCCGACCCCTCCTCTGGTTCAAATCCGACAGGTAGAAAAATATCTTGCGATAAAGCAAGATATTTTTTCATGAGCCACCTGTCGGATTTGAACCGACGACCTACTCATTACAAGTGAGTTGCTCTACCAACTGAGCTAAGGTGGCACTAATTTAATAAAGGGAATATTATCATAATTTCTTGAAAATACAAAACAAAATCCTTTGTATTCATGGGTATTTTTAGCTACAATGGTATCCATGACTAAAAAAGAGGACAATAATCAAAAAGGGCATTATCACCCAATAACAATAGCAATAAGAAGGATAAATGAAATATTTGGAGATATGGGTTTTGATATTGCAAGTGGTCCCGAAATAGAAACAGAATATTATAATTTTGATGCATTAAACGTTCCAAAAGATCATCCGGCAAGAGATATGTGGGATACTTTTTGGTTGAAAGACAACCAGAAAGAAATCCGAAATCCGAAATCCGAAGCACGAAGACTTTTACGCACACATACGTCGCCGGTGCAGGTTAGATATATGGAGGAGCACAAGCCACCATTCGCTATTATTGTGCCAGGAAAGACATTTAGATATGAAGCAACAGATGCAACTCATGAAGCGCAATTTCACCAACTAGAGGGTCTTATGGTTGGTGAGAATGTTTCTATTGCCACAATGAGAGGAGTTTTGAAAAAATTCTTGAGTGAATTTTTTGGAGAAGACATGGATATCAGGATGAGGCCAGGATACTTTCCTTTTGTTGAGCCTGGTGTAGAAGTAGACATGAGACGCCCAGAGGGTCAGAAAGGCTCCAGTGGCGATAATCCATGGATAGAGGTAATGGGTGCTGGAATGGTACACCCAAAGGTATTAGAGGGTGTTGGTATAGATTCCAGGGTTTGGCAAGGTTTTGCATTTGGTGTTGGTATAGATAGACTCATTATGTTAAAAACAGGTATACCAGATGTGAGGATGTTATATAGTGGAGATTTAAGAGTAATTACTCAATTTTGATGAGAAGGGAGGGTGGTGTTGAAAAAGCATTAAATTTTGAAAAATATAATATTATCAAAATTCAAAAAACAAAAGAACATTTAATTTTAAATTTTAAATTTCCAATTTTGCCTAGCCCGCTGACATGGTCGGCCAGGGAATAAATTTAAAATGAACGAATTTAAAATTAATACATTAAAAATTGAATTAAAATTAAAAATTTTAAATTCAAAATTCACTAAGTTAATTAGATATTAAATTTTATGTTATTCCTACGTGGTTGGCTACAAGATTATATAGAAGAAGGATTACCATCTGGAGAAGAGTTGGCAGATAAACTCGGCCTTCATTCTTTTGAGATTGAAAGTCAAAAACAGCTTGGTGATGATTTCGTGATTGATATTGATATCTTACCAAACAGAGCTCACGACGCTCTTTCTTATCTTGGAATGGCGATGGAGGTCTCCACAGTATTTTCTTTAAAATTTAGAATGCCGGAGATGCCTTTTGAAAAATCAGAATATAGCTCTGGTGATTATATTACTCTTGATATTGAAGATCCAAAGCTGGTGCGTCGTGCCACAAAAAAAATTATTCGAGATATAAAAGTTGATGAGTCTCCAGATTGGTTGCGTGAAAGACTTGAGGCAATGGGCCAGAGGTCAATAAACAACATTGTGGATATTACAAACTTTGTGATGTATGAGTTTGGGCAACCTCTGCATGCTTTTGACTACGACAAACTAACAAAAGGAAAAGATGGAAAAGTAAATATTCATATACGTGGAGCAAAGAAGGGCGAGAAGATAAAATTACTTGATGGTAGGGAGATGGAATTAGAAGAAGGTATGCTTGTTATTTCAGATGACGAAAAAGCTCTTGATATCGCTGGCGTAAAGGGTGGTACGGTATCAGGAATAGATGAAAATACAAAAAATATAATGGTATCTGTTTGTAATTTTGAACCATCAAATATTAGAAGGACATCAAAGGTTCTCGGACTAAGGACGGATGCTTCAATGAGGTTTGAAAGAGATATTGCACCAGAACTTGTGCCAGAGGCATTACATAGAGTTTGCCACCTGGTAAAAGAACTTGTTGGTGGTGATATTTCGTCAGATTATTTGGATATATATCCAAGACCACTTAACCAATACAAATTAGGTGTTACTTTGGATAGGGTGAATAAAATATTAGGCACATCTATTAAGGGAGAAGAGGTGGAAGATATATTTAGACGCCTTGGATTTAAATATGAAAAATTAATACCAGTAAAAAATGTTTTGGCGTTGGCTCCAAATTATATAGGAGTTCCTTATCTATACGGGGCGTCGGTTCGGGCTGATGCGCCCAGGAGTTTTGATTGCTCTTCATTTGCGTCTTATTTGTATGCTGAGTCTGGCATGGCTATTCCGTGCACAAGCATAGACCAATATATTTTTGGAGAGAAAATAAAAGAAGAAGATTTGCGATCTGGTGATTTGGTATTTTCAAATTCTGGGAGTGGCAATATATGGAAAGAAACTCAAGAGTATATGAAGGGGACAAAAGTGCCAGAAGGTATAGATCATATTGGAATATATATGGGTGATGGACAGGTGATACACGCTACAAGATATAAAAATGGTGTTGTAATGGAAGATTTAAAAACGTCAGAGCAATTTAAAAATATAATTGGTTATTGTAGAATTCCCTCATCTGATATGGAGAGGTATGTTGTGACTGCTCCATTTTACAGACTTGATCTTAGAATAGAAGAAGATTTGATAGAGGAAATTGGACGAGTGTATGGTTATCAAAATATTAAAGAAGAAGAGCCTCACTCTGGCCATGGTCCAGTGGTGATACACAAAGAATTTTATTGGATAAATAAAATAAAAGATATTTTGGTGGAAGCTGGTTTTTCAGAGGTGCACAACTACACTTTTGTAGACGAGGGTGAGGTGGAGCTTGAAAATTCATTATCTGTTGATAAAAGTTTTTTGAGAAAGGATATGTTAAGGGGGGTTAACGCGTCTCTCGCGCTTGGAAATCTACATGCGCCAATTATAGGGTTTGAAAAAATAAAAGTGTTTGAAATTGGTACTGTTTTTGACAGAGAAGGAGAACATTTAGAATTACTTGCTTCAGATAGTGTTTCAGTAATTCTAAAAGAAAATCTTGGTGTTGATGTTGGGGAAGGAGCTATCAACATAACAAAACTATTAGAAAAATTACCAGATCCTCAAAACTATTCTGATTTATCAAAAATAGATTTTGGTGATAATAAATTCTCTAATATATCGCCATATCCATTTATTCTGAGAGATATTGCTCTTTGGGTGCCGAAGGAAGTCGAAAGTCTTAAAGTCTATAAAGTCATAAAGGAAAATGCTGGTGAGCTGTTGAAGAAAATAAGTCTTTTTGATGAGTTTGAGAAAGATGAAAGGGTGTCTTATGGATTTAGGCTTGTTTTTCAATCACAAGAGAAAACGCTTACAGACGTTGAGGTTAACGAAATAATGGATTCAATTACTAAAGAATTAAACAGAAATGATGGATGGAGTGTTAGGTAAAAAAATACTAGATGTTCCACATTATTCTCAATTTGATATTGATGACAAATTTTGGATGCTTCGTGGTTGCGCGGTAGCATCGCTTAAAATGGTTTTAGATTTTCATGGTGTAAAAACACCAGATCTTTTGTCTCTGATAAAAGAAGGTGAAGAGATGGGCGGATTCGGTCCTTCCGGATGGTATCATGATTCGCTTGTTTCAATGGTAGAAAAATACGGCCTACGTTCTTACAGAGAAGAAAATATGGATTTGGATAGTGGAATTCAAAAAATTGTTAGTGAAATAAAAGCGGATAACCCTGTAATAGTTTCTACTCCAAAATTTATATTAGATATGAAAAAATTCCACATAGTTGTGATTATTGGTTTTGAAATAAAAGATGGAGAAGTAATCGGTTTTTATTTTCACGATTCTGAATCTACGCCAGGACTTTCAGGAGAGAAAAGATTTGTGAGAATCGATACATTTAAAAATGAATGGCGAAGGATGGCAATTTTTGTTTCTAAGTAAGAGAAAAACCACTTACGTAAACCATACGTATGTGGTTTTTTAAATAATGACGCAAATTTGTATCTAATCGGGTGTCTCTGAAGACACCTCGATCATTACAATTCTGTATCTTTTTTTGAGACCAGGAAATTGTGAAGAAAGATTTTGTTTACTCCCGTTTGATACCTCCATTTGGAGTCTATGGACTCCGAGACCCCTCATTGAAGAGGAGTCTAAATCTTTAAGGAAGTTTTGGAATCCTTCCGAATTTGTTTCCATACAGGACATAAGTCCGTAGAAAAGCACTTCCATTGGACTCATGCATTTTGTTGGATCTGTCATTGTCCTTGTTGTTTTGGATGTCTCCAGTTAACCTTTGAATTAGGACAGTTAGAATTAATAGATTAGAAGAATTAATTTTAATTGTCATGAAGAAGAAATTTCATCATCTT
>PCTT01000017.1:0-6475 GCA_002771585.1 Candidatus Campbellbacteria bacterium CG22_combo_CG10-13_8_21_14_all_36_13
AATTTAGAAACTAATCTGTCCTAATTCAGGGGTTTGGGGAGGAGGCTCTACCTGTGTATATTATAACATATCTGTATATTTTGTCAACTTATTTAGTATTGTCATAATGCACCTTTGTTAAACCATATTTTGTAAGCAAAATCCCCACAACCAAGGTCTGGTTGTGGGGTTGACGGTGTGATTATTCGGGACGACGTAAAAACGTAGCTAATAGGTTGATCTTCTGAAGTCCAGTTTTTATCTCTACTGCGGGTAGAGACTGAAGCCCGACTATATCTCCTTCTTTTATTTCATGTGACTGGGTAATTACAGAAAATGAATTCGGATATACATATGGATTAGTGACTTGTAATATTCTGACGTCAGATTCACTTTCTAATTCCACAACTCCCAACACAACGTGATCGATGTGTGGTTGGTACTCTTCAAACATAGGCACCTCGGGTTTGAATGTGTTTTCTGTGTTCTTTATACCATGAAATACCTATTTTAGGATAGGTTTATGGGTTGTGATAAATTAAAAATCCATACCTGTCGGCAGGTAGGCAAAAATTAAAATGGAAAATTACAAATAAAAATTTAAAATTCGCGATCGACTTAGCTCTTATCTCTTGGCTCCTAGCTCTACTTCATAACCTCTTCAAACCACTTCTCACACACGCTCCAGTTTACTGCATTGAGATAGCTTTCTACATACGCCCCACGACCCGTGGTATCGTGGTCTATCATATATGCATGCTCCCAACAATCTAGAGCAAGTATTATTTGTGTGTCAGATAGCATTCCAATCTGGTGCTCATCAACCCAGGCAAAGTTGAATTGATCAACTACTTTGTCATAAACAAACATTACCCATCCAGATCCTCGAGTACCAGACATAAATTTAATAATATTTATAACTTCTTCAAAACCACCCCATTCTGCAATCTTTTTACCAAGCTTACTTTCAGGGTTGAGGGAAGTCGGACTTCCTTCAATGGCACCAAAATAGTATTCATGGTTTCGCATTCCGTTGAATTCAAACCCGTACCGTCTCCACAACTCTTTCATCATATAATCTTTGTTTGGATTGTCGCTACTATGCAAACTCATTGTGCTTTGCTGTATTGTGTTTACATGTTTTACATAACCTTCATATAGTTTTATATGAGCATCAAGTTGTGCTTTTGATATTCCTTCAATTTCTGGCAGATCAAATGTTTTGGCTGTATATTCGTGCATAATATTTTTGTTATTTTATAAGCTTGCCCCGTTTGATATCTTTTCCTTTACTATATTGTTATAAAAATTAATTTATATATAAGAGTTTTATGAAAATATCTAATCGCCTCTATCTTGCGGGGTATGAAAATTATAACACATCGAGTTTTTTGAAGAATAAAATATAGAAGAGCTATTGAAGAATAAAATATAGAAGAATTATTGAATGATGAAATATAGAAGAGCTATTGAATGATAAAATATAGAAGAGGGTAATATTATAAATAACAAAATTAACCAAATAATCCACTTATCTGCTATAGCAGATAAGTGGATTATTTTGTATAATTCGAAAATGAGTCGTGGTCTTGGGAAAACACAACAAAAAATTTTACTATTATTACAGGCTGGTATAGTGTTGGGACTTTCTGGTTCGCCGAAAAGATATTTTCAAATATTAAAATTTACTAAAAAGGAATGGGATTGGATAAATACTGGTCATTTAAAAAGATCTATTTCTTCCCTTTATAAAGAAAAGTTAGTTAAGGAAAAATATAATAAAGACGGAACAGTATCTCTTGTGTTGTCAGATGGAGGAAAAGAAAAAGTTATTACTTTTGACATTGATAATTTAAAAATCAAAAAACCTAATAACTGGGATGGTAGTTGGAGAATTGTTATGTATGATGTGCCAGAAAATTATAAAACAGCGAGAGAGTCAATTAGAATGCACCTAAAAGATATTGGTTTTTTGGAATTACAAAAGTCTGTTTTTGTATACCCGCATGATTGTTATGAACAAATAGAATTTATAGTTGAATATTATGGAGTAGGTAAATATGTAAGACTCGTTATTGCTGATTTTATTGATAATGAGGATTATTTGATAAATAAATTTAAACTTAAATAATAAATTATATTAATCCACTTAACTGCTATAGCAGATAAGTGGATTAATAGAAAATAAAGAAAATAATAAGAAAAGATAAAGGAGTAATTAGAAATGAAAAATGATTCAACAAAATAAAAAAATATTTTCTTCAATCCTTGTATTTGGACTTCTAATTTTAAACATTGTTATTTTTGCAGGTTTTCCTGTTTCTGGTGCAACAAAAAATTTGAAAGTTGCTTTTCTTGATATTGGGCAGGGTGATGCGATATTTATAGAGTCTCCAAGTGGTATACAGATGCTTATAGACAGTGGTCAAAATAAAAGCATTTTAGAAGAATTGGCGAAAATTATGTCATATGATGATAGAAGTCTTGATGCTGTGCTTGCGACACATCCTGATGCAGATCACATAGGCGGTATTCCTTTTGTATTTGAACGATTTGATGTTGATACATATATATCTACAACAAACACATCAGAGACTGCTACATACAAGAGGGTTGAGGAGTCTGTGGCGAGTGAATATGGTGTTGTGAGACTCAATGCAAAGCGAGGAATGTTTTTTGATATGGGTGATGGCGTTGTCGTCACAGTGCTTTTTCCTGATAGAGAAGTGGGTGGTGAGGACTCAAATGATTCTTCTATTATTGTGAAAGTGTCTTACGTAGAGAGTGACTTTATTCTTACAGGAGATGCACCACAGTCTGTAGAAAATTATTTAGTTGGTCTTGATGGTGAGTATTTGGACGCAGAAGTGTTGAAGCTCGGGCATCATGGATCTAAAACATCAACGAGTGAATCTTTTTTGGAAATAGTTAGTCCAGAGTACGCTGTGATATCAGCTGGGCGTGATAATAGATATGGCCATCCACACAAGGAGGTGGTAGATAGAGTAGAAGAAAAGGGGATTCAAGTATTGAATACACAAATAGATGGAACGATTGTATTTTTAAGTGACGGGTCTCGTGTTTGGGTTGAGTAATTTGTGTGTATGAGTTTTTGGATGTAAATTGATTGCAGTTGTTCTTATCACCAAACACAAAGAGAGGATAGCTTAATGTCAGAGTCTAATGTACCTGTGTTTAAGTCTCTTCCAGAGGAGTGTCAGTCTATTGTTCACAAGTTTAGCATTGCTGGGCATGAAGGGGTTCTTTATGTCTGGTTATATCCCGATACTGGTATGCCTGGTGAGATTTTTATCACTATGGTTAAACAAGGTTCCTTTGAATCTGGAATTATGGATGCTTTCGCAACGGCGGTGTCTCTTGGTTTACAGCATGGCGTTCCTTTGGATGAGTATGTAAATAAGTTTGCGCACATGAAGTTTGAACCAGGTGGCTTTACAAATAATCGTCAGATTCCGATTGCGAAATCTATTATGGATTACATATTTCGGTATTTGAGTCTGAGGTTTCTTTCTCCGGTTGTCAGAGAAGAGGTGAGGCATCCTTGTCCACACTGTCAAAAACTAATGTATCGGATGGGAGAGCAGTATCTTTGTGTGAATAGGGGATGTCCGTCACACAAAGAGCAGGCGCAGACACCACTAGCTCCGGATTTGTTTGGAGGCATGACGATCCCTTACGGAGCTCTTGGTACGTGTTTTCACGCACCACGCTGTAAAGGCGTTGTTGTAGTTAGGTGTCCAGATGGCGTCCTAGTGTGCGATACGTGCGGTGCAATTCAACCTGCGTGAAATGAACATCCAAAAAGCCCGAGTGCAGTTATGCGCTCGGGCTTCTTCTTTTGTCGTGTAATACTATGTGACTATGTATTTATGTGACTATTATACTAATCCAGCTTTCTTCAAAGTCTTATATGCTCCGTTTTTTTGAATGGTTTTAATAGCTTTTGCTGATATTGTAAGAGTTACTGTCTTATCAAGCTCTGGTACGTATATTCTTTTCTTCTGCAGATTTGGTTTTCGTAGTCTCTTGCCTACAGGGTTAAACTGCGTCGCACGTATACGATTTGAATATCCTCCACCCACTATTGATTTTTTACCAGTTATTTCACATTTCTTAGTCATATAAATTTTTATTTACGTGGGAGTCATGTTACCATTAAAACAATATTTTGCAATAACCCGTTCATATTTTCCTTAGTATGATCCTCAAAATAATCTATGACTATTACAATAATCTTTTCAATATCAATACTTATTATGTCTGTAGTTATTCATGAGCTGGCTCATGGTTATGCTGCGCATAGTCTTGGAGACCCTACTGCAAAAATTGCAGGCAGACTTACACTAAACCCATTAAAGCATTTAGATATGATGGGCTCATTTATAGTTCCGGTGCTTACATATATGGTAGGCGGATTTGTGCTTGGTTGGGCAAAACCTGTTCCATATAATCCATATAATCTGAAGCATAAATTTGGCGATGCTATTGTTGCTGTTGCAGGGCCTCTTTCAAATTTTCTGATTGCTCTTATATTTGGCTTACTTTTGAGGTTTAACACTTTAAAATCATTTCTTTCAGACCCTGCAATATCGCTTATTGCGATGATAGTGCTAATAAACTTGATATTGATGGTTTTTAACCTTGTTCCAATACCACCTCTTGATGGATCAAAGATACTTGCATCGTTGTTGCCTTATAGATACAGGGCTTTTATGGAGACAATAGAGAGATATTGGGTTTTCATAATTGTATTTTTTATACTATTTTTATGGCAATTGATTTTCCCAGTCATAGGCTTTCTTTTCAAGATATTAACCGGATTCTCATTTTAAACGAAAAAGCCCTTGCTTTTCGTTCAAATAATTGTTAGATTAATGAGCACTTGGCGGTTTCGCCGGGTTTTTATAAAATGCCTACAATAAATCAATTGGTAAAGAAGGGACGAAAAAAAGTTGTAAGAAAGCCAAAGGCTGCAGCTCTTCTTCGTGGTTTCAATACTATTAAAAACAAACCAACAGAATACGCATCCCCATTTAAAAGAGGTGTTTGTATAAAGGTAACAACAAAAACTCCAAAGAAACCTAACTCAGCTATTAGAAAGATAGCCAGAGTTCGCCTTACAAATGGAACAGAAGTTACTGCATATATTCCTGGAATGGGACACAACCTACAAGAACACTCAGTTGTGCTTGTGAGAGGAGGAAGAGTAAAGGATATTGGAGTACGATATACAATCGTGCGAGGTAAACTTGATACAACAGGAGTAGAGAAGAGAAGAAAGGGACGAAGCCGATATGGTAACAAGAGACCAAAGAGCGTTTAAGCACGAAATCTGAAATCCGAAATTCGAAACAAATAAGAATGACCAAAAAATTAAACATAAAACTTTTTAAAACTTAAGAAATTATAATTTAAATATTGTCCGCCCGGACAAATGTCCATTCGGACGGGTTTAGGATTTCGATATTCGAATTTAGAATTTAATTAACATGAGACGACCAATTACTAAAAAACATAAAATAGTTCCAGACCATAAATATAACTCAGAAAAAATTTCTAAGTTTATTAACTACATCATGCTTGATGGAGAGCGTAATGTTGCAAAAGAAATTGTATATAAGGCTTTTGATAAGATTGCAAAAGATACTGGCACAAAAGATCCAATGGAGGTTTTTGAAGATGCTCTAAAAAATGTAGAGCCAAATATGGAGGTGCGATCAAGACGTATCGGTGGCGCAAACTATCAGGTACCAAGACCAGTAAATGCAGTAAGAAGAAGATTACTTTCAATGAACTGGATTATCGGAGCAGCAAGAGCAAAGAAAGGAAAGCCAATGCACGTGCGTTTGGCTGATGAATTGATACTTGCTTCAAAAGGAGAAGGAGAGGCTGTAAAGAAGAGAGAAAATACTCACAGAATGGCAGATGCAAACAAAGCCTTCGCGCACTTTAGTTGGTAATAATACGAATAGCTATAAATTAAAGATACGAATTAAGACGAATTTAAATAATAAAAATAGCGCCACGACCTAGGTCGGGGCGCTTTTGGTACTTCAAAATACTTCGTCACCAGCTTTTTGTTTTATGGATGTTTTACAAACAATCATCCTGTTTTCCACATCCACCCTTTCTATTATGGATGGAACAAGGGCTATTAACGCAACACGAGGAATCTCAAAGTTAAAAACATTCTTATACCGCTTCACTTGACCCAAGAGAGCAATCTTGTGGCCACTCCTTAATCTGTCGATGAAGGTTACTAGGTTAATACTAGGCACTTGATCTGCATGTTGGCCGAAATATGGTTGTGGTTTGGCGAGGAGTTCCCCTAATCTTTGATTTACTTCGTCCGCCCAATTCTTTTCATCAGCTATTTTGGCGCGCACTCCATCTTGTGTTGCCATGTCACACCTCCGTGTGGTTGCTTTCTAATTTTGAGAATACTCTTTTTTTATTTAGTCAACACAATTTCTTG
>PCTT01000017.1:6513-7493 GCA_002771585.1 Candidatus Campbellbacteria bacterium CG22_combo_CG10-13_8_21_14_all_36_13
CTAACCTGAAAGTAAACTCTCATACACCTCCGCAGGAGTTCTCCAATTAAGTGTTTTTCTTGGAGTGTTGTTCATTAATTGAACAGACTTTTGTAGTTGTCTATCTGTAATAGTATCAAAATCAAATTTCTTTGGATATACTCTTCGGAGTCGTCCATTAGTATTTTCATTCTTTGGTCTCTGCCAAGGAGCATGTGGATCAGCAAAGAATATTTCAATACCACAATCTCTTTCAATCATTTCCCATAGAGCGAACTCACTTCCTCTGTCGTAGATAATGTTGTTCTTAATTGGTTTCTTTTTCAAAACAGCATGTACACTATCTGCTGTACCATCGGGTATTAAATCAGCTCTAGTATAGAGACTAGTGTGTTCAACGTGAGTTAAAACTCTAGATTTAGTTCTTCCTTTAATCGTATCTCCTTCCCAATAAATAGTTATGTTTGGTTTTTCATGAATTGATTTAACATTCTGTGTCCATCCTTGTTTTTTAGCTCTTTTTGAACCATATCGTCTTCTCTTCCTACCTCTCTGTGGTAATAGTGATAGAAGATCATGCCTAGACCTATATATCCATGAATAAATAGTTTGATGATGTATTCCTAATTGATGAGCTACGACTTCAGGTGAGATGAGTGGACTTAGTGTATTTTCAATTTTCTTAATTACTTCTGGATTGTTATCTATCTTCCGATATCTAATTTTAGATTCCTTTCTTCTTTGTTTTGCTTTTCTTCTAGCATTGTGTGCTCTATATACTCCATCTTTATCCTTGTTTCTCTGTATTTCTTTAGATATTGCTCCTTTAGTAAATCCTAATATCTTTGCAATATCTACTTGTGAGTATCCAGCTCTAAGCATTGAGGCTATTACTGGATAATCATCAGTGTTAATATGTCTTTGCATACCCGTAGGTTATTAATTGCTAACACAACTAGTATACCTGCGGGTATGCTTTTTAGTTTACATTCAGAGGCGAA
>PCTT01000028.1 GCA_002771585.1 Candidatus Campbellbacteria bacterium CG22_combo_CG10-13_8_21_14_all_36_13
CCCTCGGCAGGAATCGAACCTACATCGACCCCTTAGGACGGGGTTGTTCTATCCATTGAACTACGAGGGCTTTTGGATAAAACTACTATACCACAAAACAAAAAACGGCCATACGGCCGAAATTTGTTTTTATATCCCAAGCAATTCTGAAAGTTTGTTTTGTTCAAAACCAACCATCATTTGATCTCCAACAACTATAACCGGAACTCCCATTTGCCCAGTCCTTTCGATCATTTCTTGTCTTTTTGCTACGTCTACTGATACGTCGTAATCCGTAAACGGTATATTTTTCTCTGTCAAAAAGTCTTTTGTCATGTGACAGTAATGACAAGTTGGTGTTGAGTAAATTTCTACTTTTTTATCCATAAAATCTTAGATTATATCTTCTAATAGTCCAACAATTATACCAACTAATTATTAGTAAGCAAATCTAGGCATTTATTAATATTTTGGTATACTATTGTGCATGGACCCAGATCTTGAAATAGCGCGTACGGTTAAAGAGAACCGTCGTTTAATAGAAGAAAACAATAAAATGCTAAAAAAAATTAGTCGCTATATGGTGGCTAATGTTTGGATAAAGGTTGCTTATTGGGTCATTATTCTTGGTTCAGCTTTTGGTGTGTATTATTTAATACAACCATATCTTGATGCTATAAAAGATGGGGTTGGTCAGGCTCAGGAGGTCGGTACTAGTGTAAAAGAAGCAACAACACTTAGCGGTGTGCTGGATAGTTTTAAAGATATTTTAAAATAAATGCTTGGGTAGCTCAGTTGGCTAGAGCATTCGCCTGAAGAGCGAAGGGTCGCCGGTTCGAGCCCGGCCCCAAGCACAAGAAAAACCGCTTAAAGCGGTTTTTTGCTTGGGGAAGAGAAAGCAAGCTGCTTTGCTTTCTCTAGGGCTCGAAAGCCGGAGCCATGTCTGATTCGCCCGATGGCGAAGAAGACAGGCGAGGCCGGGCAGGAAGTTCTTAGCGATCCGCCAGCTGGCGGAGAGCTTAGAAACTTGACGCCGAGCCCGGCCCCAAGCACAAGAAAAACCGCTTAAAGCGGTTTTTTGCTTGGGGAAGAGAAAGCAAACTTCTTCCTGCCTACCGGTAGGCAGGGAGCCACGTCTTCGTGAAGCGAAGGCGTGTGAGTCTGGGTGAGAAGCGAATACTTGAAGCTTCGCAAGACCTTCTTCTAACAAATATTACGATATATCGTAATATTTATGAAAAGATTTACAGAGTACTCCTGTATATGTTGGTTAGGCAAGATTGAGGCCGTTCAAAATGTATTTTAAATACTATACTTTTGGTTTAGAATTGATCTTGTCTGTGGTCCAACATATCCAGTAGGGTTTATGTTGTTTATTTTTTGAAATTCTTTTACCGACTCAAGTGTGCAAAAACCAAATAGTCCAGTTACTGGACAAATTTTTACACTCTTGTTTTTTGGCGGATATAAGTTCTCTTTAATTAATGCTATTTGAAGAAATAGAGTGCTGTCATTATTGTTTGTTCCATATTCAAGATCTTTTTCCCATAAATATGGTAGCAAAGTGGTGTCAGCAAGTATTGTCTGTGAGTCTTCTTTTTTATTTTCAAAAAAATCAATAATACCTTTATACGTTTGGTACGCAGCTTCTTTTAAAATTAAAGATCTTGTTTTTAAATTTCTAAATTGTGGTTCATATATATAGCCGTATTCTATTAATGCGCTAACCGCATCAAGTGTATTTTTTGAACCAATTGCAATTAATTCTTGGTCTTCAACCACACCCACAGACTCTTTCCCAAGGTCGCTTATTGGTAGTCTTGTATTAATTCTTTTTAAAAGAAAAGATCCAAATTCTTTACTGGTTTTACCATTAGAATACTGTGAATCTGGAACATAAATTGAAAATCCAGTATATTTTCCGACCACATTATGTTTTCTACCTGGATAGTCATTAAAATGAATATGTATCACTATGTCAATTTTATTTTCATTTGCCCATCTATTTATACCGTATAATTTTATTGCCGTTTCGTTTGGTGCAAAATTATGCTCTACTCCGTTGATCGACTCAATCCATCCTTGCTCTATTGCAGAGTTCATAACTTTTCCATGCTTATCTCGAAAGGCAACGATACTTTCTCTTTCGTTTATGAAGTAATTTGAAAAAACAGGTAAATAGCCGGTTTTGTCTTGTGTTATCATCGCATTGAAATTTGTGTTATCTCTTAGGAATTCATACAAATATGTTGCGAGTTCTATATTTAAATCAGTTTCTTTAATAGAACCAAATTGCGTACCCCAAGAGTCTTTGTCGTGGCCCGGAACAATCAGTATGTTTATAGGTCTTGTACCATACAGATTATTATATGCATATTCTTTACGCAGATCATTTGCTGATACTTTTTGATGAAATATAGAAACTGATGCAACAAGCCATTTTTTAGCATTTTTAATATTTGTTTCTGATGGTATGTTTAGTACAAATATAGAAAATAATATTAATGATATAAATATAAAAACTGTTTTTCTGTTCATTTTTATATTTTACAGTAATAAGAAGAATAAAAAAACCACCCAATTTAAGGTGGTTTTTGTATTTACTATCTAGATTGAACTTTTATTTTCATCTTCTTTTCTCTGTCAATTTTGGGCATTTTTATTATCAATAATCCGTGATTTTCCAAAGCCTCAGCTTCCTCCGTTTCAACTTCTTGTGGAAGTGTAATTGTTCTTGCAAAATCACCCCAATATAGTTCTTGAGTAAACCAGTCCTCTTGGTTTATGTTTCTTGGTCCTTCACGACGCCCCCTTATGGTTACCATTTCTCTTGTGATTGATATATCAAGATCTTCTGGCCTGACACCAGCAACCATGGTCTGAAGAACTATGTGTGTTGGTGTTTGATATACGTCAACAGCTAGTTGCGCTTCTTCTGGCTCTTCCTGAAGCCAATCTTTTTGCTCGCTTTCTTTTTGTTGATCTAGCAAATCATTTTTTAATGTGTCGTCCTCAACATTTACTGATCCAGTTAATCTTTCAAAGAAAGATGGTTTATTTTTTCCCATATATATAATTTAGTTAATGAAGTTTTTAAAATTACTTAAGGTCTTAGATGTTTTGCTTTTTCAAAAAACATAAGCAGAATCCCAACAGAAATCCAAACAAGAAGGAAGATTCCAAATATGTTGCCACCCGTGTTATTCATTATAAGTAAGTTAAATATTGTGTGCAATACAATAGAAAGGATAAGTCCAACAAAAACAAACTCTTTTTTTACTATTTTCTTGCGATAAAAAGACATTGCCATGAATACACCAACTGTTCCAGAGGACAGTATGTGTAATACGGTTGCGCCGATAAATCTCATATTGCCTGTAATAATCGTGTCTGCTATGTGTCCGGCACCGAGTGGTGTGAGAAGAAATAGTGCATTTTCCATTGCGGCAAAACCAAGTGCTGCGGTAATCATATATATGATAGCATCAATGGGTTCGTTGTTTGCTTTGGTGTGTAGCCCTGAAAAAAATGCCGCTATATATTTAAACAACTCTTCTGTGGTTGCCCACAAAATTACCAATAGTACTGTATTGCCGATTATATAACCATCAAGAAAGCCCTCTATTGGGATTACTAAAAGTGTTGATATCATTCCAAGAACAAAAGCCAAAAATAATTTGCTTTTTGGTTCTGGCCTTTTTCTGTCTTCATGAAGCCAAAACCAAAGCCACAGTAAAGCTGGTAGTAATCCACCAATCAGTGCCCAAGCTATAGTAGGTATTTCCATACTTAAATTATAAGTCAAAAGTCTATAAAGTCGAAAGTTTATAAAGTTTATAAAGTCACGAAAGACAAATTAGAGCTAATAGATAAGAGCTAAGAGAATTAAAAATTTTTCTACCTTCCTGCTTGCGGTAGGCAGGCGGTAGATCTCCCAAAGGGAGACAATTTACAATTTTTCTCCCTTTGGGAGATCTCCCGTTGTGGGGATTCAAACAATTTTCAATGTTTTAATTTTTAATGTCGTGCGTATTCATAATTCTTAATTCTTTATTCAGAACCAGGCCATTTCTCAACCATTAAAATTTTCTTTTCCTTTATTGGAAAATCTTTCCAAATTGCTTCAGTTATAAAAGGCATAAAAGGATGAAGTAGTTTTAGTGAGGAGATAAGTATATGCACCAGTGTCCACTCTGCGGATTTTTTTTCTGTATCATTTCCGTTTTTTAATCTTTCTTTTGCTCCTTCTATTATTATGTCTGCATATGTGTGCCAGAAATAATGATAAAGCTTTTCTCCAGCAAGATATAGTCTGTACTGGTTCATGTCGCTAGTTATGTCTTCTATAATATTGTTTAACTCTTTTATATATTGCTCGTCTATTTGAACCAGTGGTGGTTTTTGTATATAGTCAAAATCATTACGCATGTTTGCTAGAACAAAGCGTGTTGCATTCCAGATTTTATTTGAAAAGTGCTTGTATGCTTTTATTTTATTTTCAGACAAGCTAAGGTCTGAGCCAGGACCTACGCCAACAATAAGCGCCATCCTTAATGCATCGGCACCATATTTTTCTATTAACTCTAGTGGGTCTATATTGTTTCCAAGAGATTTTGATATTTTTGCACCTTTTTCGTCTCGTACTAAGCCATGTAGATATACTGTATTGAATGGCACTTCTCCTAGCAAAAAACCACTCATTAGAACCATTCTTGCAACCCAGAAAAATATTATGTCATATCCTGTTTCAAGGAGGGTTGTTGGGTGGTATGTTTTTAGGTCCTCAGTATTTTCTGGCCAACCAAGAGTAGAAAATGTCCAAAGACCAGATGAAAACCATGTATCAAGCGTATCGGGGTCTTGTGTCCAACCATCTCCTTCTGGTACTGATACTCCAACATACGTTTCTTTGTCTCTATACCATACAGGTATGCGGTGCCCATACCACAGCTGTCTAGAAATATTCCAATCACGCAAATTATCAATCCAGTTGAAATATGTCTTCTCGAACCTGTCTGGCAATATCTTTATTTGACCAGAAGCAACAGATGTTTTCATTATCTTTTTAAGAGTAGTCACTGAGCCAGATTTTATTTCATTTATGTTTGAATAGGGAATAGTGAACTCTTTGTTTACATTCACGAACCATTGTTCAAGTATTTGTGGCTCTATCACACCGCTACCTCTTGAATTTGTTGCTATCTTATTTTCATATCTGTCGTCAATCTTTTCCACCAAACCTTTTTGTTCTAGTTTTTCAATTATTTTATCTCTTGCATCTTTTATTTTCATACCTGCAAACTCTCCAGCAATAGGCAATAACTTTCCGTACAAATCTATTATTTGTTCTTTATCAAGTCCGTGTTTTTCTGCAAGTTCAAAATCTACTTCAGAATGCCATGGTGTGATTGTCATCACACCAGTACCAAACTCCATATCTATCACTTCATCTTTTATTATTGTTGCCTCTATTGGTCCGTTTATCCACTCAACAGTTAGCTTGTCGCCGTGTTTATATTCGGCATACCTTTTATCGTCTGGATGTATTACAACGTATTTATCACCAAATTTGGTTTCCGGCCTTGCTGTACCTATTGTGAATGGCCCGTATTTTAGATAATAGAATTTTGACTTTTGTTCTTCATAGTCCACCTCTTCGTCTGATACAACGGTTTGCATTTTGGGATCCCAATTTACACTTCTGAATCCTTTGTATATAAGTCCAGCTTCATACATTTTTGTGAAAGCTGTGCGTACGGCAAGTTCTCTTTTTTCATCAAGAGTAAAGGCTTCGCGAGACCAGTCAACAGATGCCCCCATTTGTTTCATTTGTTCTACTATTGTGTCGTGACTATCTTGTGCGAAGTCTTCAACTCTTTTTAAGAAATCTTCTCTACCAAGGTCGTGTCGATTTTTACCTTCTTTTTTATATATTTCTTTCTCAACCTTAGTTTGTGTTGCAATACCTGCATGGTCTGTGCCAGGAACCCACAATGTGTTTTTACCTCTCATTCTGTTGAAGCGAACAATTATATCTTCTATTGCAAGCATTCCTGCGTGCCCGGTATGAAGCACACCTGTCACATTTGGTGGGGGAAGGACAATAGAAAAAGTCTCTGCGCCTTTCTCACAAATACCTTTTTCTATGCATGTGTCAGGATTGAAAAAGTCACTTTTCTCCCAATATTTGTATATAGACCTTTCAGTTTTTGTTGGTTCGTATGGTTTTAAAAATTTTTCTGGAATGTTTTGCATTGTCTCATTATAATACCATTTTAGGTCTTATTTTAAAGTATTTTTACAGTTTTGTAACAGTGTTTTAGGTACGGACATATGGCGGTTTAATTAATTGATAATCTTTAAGAAATTCATTTGGTGTTTTTCCGTTTAAGCCGCAATGTTCTAA
>PCTT01000016.1 GCA_002771585.1 Candidatus Campbellbacteria bacterium CG22_combo_CG10-13_8_21_14_all_36_13
TAAAATCTCACAAAACTAAAATATGTATACAAAAGAACCAGAGCTATACATACACCCTTTGTCATATTCGGGACCATATCAAAAAGCAATAGAGGTTGCTGAATATTATGGTTTTAAGGTAATACCACCTGTTAGGGGTGTTTCTAGCATAAGAAAAGATATGGAGCCAAGAAACATATTTCATAGAGCATATTATCTAGATCCAGTACAAAAAATTCTTATGAGCGACTATATAAATTCTCTAAATGCACCAAAAAGCACACAACACATGCTGTGCCAAACAAGAAACGCTCAAAAAAAAGATGGCGGTGGCATAAACCTCAGCATAGTTGGAAATTCAAAAAGTATATCTGAGGCACTAATAATAAAAACTGCAATTTCTATACTAGAAGAACACAATAAAAACAATTTCGTGGTTGAATTAAATAGTCTGGGTGATCAAAACTCATATAGATTATTTTTAAAAGACTTTATACTACACTATCGTAAAAACATTAATGAGATTGGAGATTGTTGTAGAACACACATGAAAAATAATCCAGCACTATTAACCGTGTGTCCGGTAGAATTATGCAGAGAGATTAGAAAAGAAGCACCTAGACCAATAAATTATTTATCAGAAGCAAGTCGTAACCATTTAAAAAGTTTAATTGAGTACCTAGAATCAATGGGTCTTCAATATAGAATAAACAATGATCTTATTGGTGAAGACTACACAGCAGGAACTCAAATATCTTTTGTAATAAAAGAAAATGATAGCAACGATCCTTGTGAACAAAAGATTCTGGCTAGAGGCGAGAGATACAACAGATACAACCACAACAATCAACAAAAAAAAGTTTTTCCTACCGTAGGAATTTCGATTGATATAAACCAAAGCGGAAAAGAAGAATACCTTGAAGAAGGAGCAAGAAAAAATCCAGACCTATATTTAGTACACCTTGGCACAGAGGCAAAAAGACAAAGCCTACAATTGATAGAACTCCTAAGAAAGAAAAAAATACAGATAGCACAATCTTTAATATATGATGATCTTTCCAAGCAAATAAAAAGAGCTGAGTATATGAATGTTGCACACACTCTAATAATTGGTGTTAAAGAGGCGCGTGAGAAAACTGTAATAGTAAGAAACACAAATACAAGGGCTCAAGAGGTGGTGCCTATAGACAAACTAATAGGATATCTTAGGCATGTGCACAGGTTGTAAAATATATCGGTTTATAGTATTCTGTCACGGATGGCAATACAAATAGAAATAAAACCAAATAACAATGAAAGCACCGCAAGCACAATGCGTCGTTTTTCTAGAAAGGTAAAGTCTGCTGGAATAATAAAAAAAGCAAAATCTCTTAGATATAGCAACAGGAAAATATCTAAAACAATGCAAAAAAAACAGGCACTTAGACTCAAAAAGAAGAAAGAAGTTGTTGAAAAATTAATAAAGATGGGAAAAGCAAAAGACACAATGAGAAAAAGAGCTCCTATTTCAAATTCTACGACAAGTGATTCAGCAAAATAACACAACAATAACCAACAGAACAAACGGCAGACCCTATATTAAAGGTCTGCCGTTTGATGATATAAAGTCGAAAATACTAGGCAAAAAATATGAGCTTAGTTTGGTTTTTATAGAAGACAAATACTCCAAACAACTAAACAAAAAATACAGAAATAAAAACAAACCTACAAACGTTCTCGCATTTCCAATCAGTGATATATATGGTGAAATTTTTATAAACGTAGACTCTATAAAAAGAGAATATTTGAATTTTACAGAATCAAGAAAACAATTCATCGGGTATTTGTTTATCCATTCACTTTTCCATTTGAAGGGTTACTCGCATGGTAGTAAAATGGAGAAAGAAGAGAAAATCATTAGAGATAAGTTTTTATAAAAAACTTCTCCAGTATTTTTGTTTAAAAGTATGCATTTAAAATGTTATACTTTGGGCATATTTCATTCTCTTGAATAAATATTGTTACCATTATGAGCAAAAACATATCAGTAGGAATAGATATAGGCACATACCATATAAGGGTTGCTGTTTCTGAGCGCACAAAAGAAAACCCTACACCCAAAATAATAGGAAAAGGATACACAGAATCACGGGGCATGAGACACGGTTACATAGTTAATGTCTCTGACGTATCACGCTCTTTAAAAAGAGCTATGGAACAAGCCGAAAAAACTTCGGGTATAAAAATAAAAGAAGCTGTTATTTCAATTGGTGGAGTAAGTCTTGAATCTATCAAATCTATTGGAGCAACAATGATATCTAGGGGTGATAACGAAGTTACGGATCTTGATGTTAAAAATGCAACAGAAGCAAGTGAAAGAGCTCTTCCAAAAGGATCCATACTTAACAGGAAAATACTTACTTCTATACCTATTGTTTATAAAATTGATGGTAAAGAAATCCTTGGTAGACCAATTGGTATGAAAGGTGTTAGGTTTGAAGTAGAGACACTTTTTGTAACATGTCTTGAGCAACACTTGAACGACTTAATACAAGCAGTGGAAGATGTGGGTGTAAGAGTGCAAGATGTTCACGCATCCCCTCTTGTGGCAAGCCTTGTAACACTTACAAAGTCGCAAAAAATTGCTGGCTGTGTATTAGCAAACATAGGGTCAGAAACAGTTTCTATTGTTGTGTTTGAAAACGACATACCCTTGTCGTTGAAAGTTTTTCCAGTAGGTGCAAATTCAATTACTCATGATATTGCACTTGGTCTACAAGTACCTCTAGATGAAGCCGAGCAAATAAAGCTTGGAGGGATCACTGGTGCCGATTACTCTAGAAAGAAACTAGAAGACATAGTAGTTAAAAGAATAACAGACATTTTTGAACTAATAAACGCACACCTAAAAGAAATTAATAAAGATGGTCTTTTACCAGCTGGAATAATAATAACTGGCGGTGGTTCTGGTATCGCTACGGTAGAAGATATTGCAAAAGCAACTCTTAAATTACCATCAAGGATAGCATCACTTTATTTTAATGGTGGAAATTATATACAAGACTCAACTTGGGCGGTGTGCTATGGATTATGTATTATTGGACACACGGGAGAAACTGGGGATTTTAGTGCCATAAATAACACAAAAAACACCCTTGCTAACTGGTTTAAAAAGTTTATGCCATAGTTTTGGACCCCCGAACAAACAATAGAAAAAGAACTATTTATAAAGACGTGTCAAGTACGTCATTTTATTTTTTATGGTATTGTGCAGACACAATAAGGGCATTGGGTGTCGCTATATTTGCACACACACGAATATTAAAATTTGCTAAAAACACAAAATTAGATAATTAATAATTTATATAAAATTTCCATGACTAAAAAAGTTCAACCAGACGTAGAAACATTCGCAAGAATAAAGGTAGTTGGTACCGGTGGATCTGGAGGTAATGCAATAAACCACATGGTTTCATCAAGAATTCAAGGGGTTGAATTTATTGCAGTAAATACAGATGCTCAAGACCTACACCACTCTAAAGCAAAGAAAAAAATTCATATAGGTAAAAACCTTACCAAGGGTCTTGGTACTGGTATGAATCCAGAACTTGGAAAAAGAGCCGCTGAAGAAACCAAAGAAGAAATACAAGGAGCATTAAAGGGTGCAGACATGGTCTTTATAGCATCTGGTATGGGTGGAGGAACAGGAACTGGTGCAAGCGGTGTTGTTGCAAAAACAGCAAGAGAACTTGGAGCATTGACCGTTGGTGTTGTCACAAAACCATTCTACTTTGAAGGGACACAGAGAATGAGGGTTGCTATGCATGGGTTACAAGAACTTCAAAAAGAGGTTGATGCTTTGATTGTGATTCCAAACGACAGACTACTGCAAACAGTAAAAAAAGAAACTTCTGTGGATGAGGCGTTTTCTTTGTGTGATGAGGTTTTGAGAGAAGCGGTAGAGGGTATATCAGACCTAATTACAACTCCTGGTAAAATCAATGTGGACTTTGCAGATATTCGTTCTGTTATGGAAAACGCCGGTTCAGCTCTTATGGGTATTGGAAAAGCGTCTGGAGAGTCAAGATCAGTAGACGCTGCTCGTATGGCAATTAGTTCTCCCCTTCTTGATGTATCAATCAATGGCGCTAAAGGAGTATTGTTTGCAATAGCCGGAGGAGATGATTTGACAATGCACGAAATACAAGAAGCGGCAAGAATAATTACAGAGTCAATAGACCCTAATGCAAAAGTAATATTTGGAACAATAAAAGACGAAAAATTAAAAAAGGGAGAAGTTAAAGTAACAGTAATTGCATCAGGTTTTCCAGAAGGACAAGTAATAAAAGAGGTTGAGATTAACACGCCATTGTTTCCTTTTGGGATAAGTAGTTCAGATGATAAAGACAAAGAAGACGATGAGCGCGAAAAGATCTATGATGCAGTCGAAGAAGTTGTAAAGGGAAACGTTGAAAGAAAAGATAAAAAAGAAAAAGAGGATACAAAAGATGACGAAGATGATGACTGGGGTTCTGTTCCATCATTTTTGAGAAGATCAAAGCTTAAATAGTAATTAGGGTATGGGGTTTAGGATTTAGAATTTAGGATTTAGGGTTTAGTAAAAAACAAAAACCTCGCATTAAAGCGAGGTGTTTTGTTTGCAAATTTATAAAATTTTCACAGAAAACCACACTTTCTGATATAATATAAAAATTACAAAAACTTTAACTTTTAAAAAACATGACTTTCGACTTAATAATAATCGGTGGAGGGCCTGCTGGCACAGCGGCATCTATATACGCCTCAAGAAAACAATTAAAGACATTACTAATAACCAAAGAGTTTGGTGGTCAAAGTGTTGTATCAGAGGATATACAAAACTGGATTGGCTTCCCTTCTATATCTGGTGCTGATTTGGCTAAATCTTTTAAAGAACATGTAGAAAAATACAAAGGCGATGTGTTGGAAATAAAGGAAGGTGAATATGCTGAAATGGTAGAAAAAACAGATATTGGTTTTTCTGTAAAGACAAACAAAGCAACATACGACACCAAAACAGTTCTTATAGTCACTGGAAGTCATAGAAGACAACTTACTGTGCCTGGCGCAGACAGACTAGAGCACAAAGGACTTACATATTGTGCTTCATGTGACGGGCCATTGTTTAGTGGACAAGACGTCGCTGTGATTGGTGGAGGTAATGCGGCATTTGAGACAGCCTCACAATTATTAGCATACGCCAAAAGCGTAACGCTTCTAAATAGAAGTGATGTTTTTAAAGCTGATGAAATAACGGTAAACAAAGTATTATCACACCCAAACATGAAAGCAATAAAGGGTGCTGAGCTTTTGGAAATTTTGGGAGATAATTTTGTTTCTGGCTTGAAATATAAAATAAATGATGAGGAGCAAGAGCTTGCTGTCGCTGGAATATTCGCAGAAATTGGATCAATACCTACAACAGGTTTTGTTGATGGTCTTGTAGAGATGACAGAGTACAAACAAATCAAAGTGGATCCTAAAACTCAACAAACATCACTACCAGGTATTTGGTCTGCTGGAGATTGTACTGACGGACTCTATCACCAAAACAACATAGCCGCAGGTGATGCGGTGAAAGCTTTAGAGGATATATATCTATATTTAAATGCGAGGTAAGAAAAATGACAACCATTAAGTGGTTATTTTTTTGACTGAATGAGTATACCTCTCCCTACGGGAGTCGATATTTTGTTTCGTTCCTCACAAAATATCAGGCAAGGTATTCGATTCCCTATGGTAGAGTCTCCTATACTTTACTTGGATTCACGAGTATATTCAAAAAAACAAAAACACCCTAAAGGGTGTTTTTGTTAAAAATATATCTTGTGACTCCACGGGGAATCGAACCCCGATTACCGGCATGAAAAGCCGATGTCCTAACCGTTAGACGATGGAGCCCAACTAGTCAAAAGTCTATAATGTCCATAAAGTTAAAAAATAGGCTTCCGACGTGAAAACTATACTATTTTTTTAACTATTAGACAATATGTGATAATATTTCCAATTATCAGACATCTTTGGAGAGATGGCTGAGTGGTTGAAGGCATCGCTTTCGAAAAGCGACAAGGGGTTATTCCCTTCGTGGGTTCAAATCCCACTCTCTCCGCAGATATGGGCTCATAGTTCATTGGTAGAACGCTTCATTGACATTGAAGAGGTAGTAGGTTCGATTCCTACTGGGCCCACATGAAAATATTA
>PCTT01000023.1:0-9707 GCA_002771585.1 Candidatus Campbellbacteria bacterium CG22_combo_CG10-13_8_21_14_all_36_13
GCAGATGGCGTCGGTTATTATGTTGCCAAAAAGTCTCTTGCAAAAAAGGCATTAAGCGAAACTCCTTTCGAGGGGGAAATGCCTGAGCTTGTTGGTGAGGTTGCTTTTGCTTATTCTGGTGATGAAACAGGATCTGCTAGAGGTGTTTATGAATTTCAAAAGAAATTTAAAGATGGTGTTAGGATTGTTGGTGGTATTTTTGAAAATAAGTATATGGATGAAATGAAGATGACAGAAATAGCGCAAATACCAAGTTTGTATGTATTGCGAGGTCAGTTTGTGAATATAATAAATTCACCAATACAACAATTTGTTGTTTCTTTATCAGAAATAGCGAAGAGTAGAGAATAAGGTTTAAAAATTTAAAATTTCAATCCGCCAGCTGGCGGATCAGAATTAAAAATTAATAAAATATTATGACAGATACAAATGATAAAAAAGTTGACGAGGTTGTAGAAGAGACAGCCACAGAAACGGTTGCAACAGAAGAAGTTGCTAAAGCTGAAACTCCTGTAGAAGATGAGGTAAGTGTAGAAGTTCCTGCAAAGTTTAAAAAACTTGTTGAGGAAGTTGAAAACATGTCCGTATTAGAGCTTCATGAGCTTGTGAAAGTTCTTGAGAAAAAATTTGGTGTATCAGCTGCCGCGATGGCTGTTGCTGGACCCGCCGCTACTGGTGGTGAAGCCGCAGAAGAAAAATCAAGTTTCACTATTGAGTTGAAGAGTGCCGGCGAATCAAAGATTGGAGTGATAAAGGCAGTAAAAGCAGCTCTTGGTCTCGGGCTTAAAGAAGCAAAAGATCTAGTAGATGGCGCACCTTCTGTGCTTAAGGAAAATGTTTCTAAGGAAGATGCCGAAGCAATGAAAAAAGAAATTGAAGCTGCTGGAGGTACGGTAGAACTAAAGTAGTCTATTGGGCAACCTACCTGCAGGTAGGCAGGTAGCCAATAGCCAATAGATTTATGATTGTGTAGACAAAAACCGTCAGCCCATGGCTGACGGTTTTTGTTTTTAAGAGCTTATTTAGTACAAATTTAAACTAAAATAGTGTCATATTGTTATGAAGTGGTGCCTGATTTTTGTCTACTTTTTTAAGATTTAGTATGGAGTATACTGACGTTAGGTATTAGGGATAGGGAATAGGTTATAGTTAATAGTCAGTAGATAGCGAATTTTCAATTTACAATTTTTCTCCCTTCCTGCCTGCGGTAGGCAGGCGGGAGATCTCCCACAGGGAGACAAACAGTTTTCAATGTATTAATTTTTAAATTTATAAATGTCGTATCGTTATATTCCTAATTCCTAATTCCTAATTCATAATTCAGAACAAAATGGATACACTATCAAAACTATTTGGGAATACTGCAAAAGTAAAAATAATGAGGCTTTTTATATCGAACATAAGTACTCCTTACGATGTTCGTCAGGTTTCAGTAAAAGCAAAGGTTTCTCCAAAATCGACGAGAAGTGTCATAACTCTCTTGTCTTCTGTCGACTACATAAAACCAAAGGTATTTACCAAAGAAGAAACAAAAACACTAAGACATAAAAAAGTTCAGGTAAAAAAGAAGGCAAATGGCTGGATCATGAACCCAAATTTTCCTTATTTTGATTCGATGTATAATCTGCTTATACAAGGAAGACCAACAGACGGTAGTGATATCATGAGGAGGCTAAAACCAGCCGGTATACTCAAACTTGTAATTACTTCGGGGGTTTTTATTAGAAACCCAGATAGCAGAATAGACATTCTCATTGTTGGTGACAAGATAAAAAAAGGAGTTTTAGATAATGCTATTAGAAATTTAGAGGCAGAGATTGGAAAAGAAATTGAATATGCTGTTTTTGAGACAGAAGAGTTTGCTTACAGAATGAATGTTTATGATAAGTTGATTAGAGATGTTTTAGAGTTTCCTCACGAGAAAATTTATAACAAACTAGGTATTTAAAGCCCTAAACTAAGACTATTTTTATATTGGATATATTATCCACACATATTTTTCTGTCGGATGTTTTGTCTGGGTGTTATTATTAGTGTATATCAATAGTGATATAAAACATTGATCGGTCGTTTATCAATTATCAATATTATTCATTTAATAAAATAATAATTATGCTTATTAATACATGGGGTGACGTTTTAACACGTTCATTTCAAGATCTATGGTTGGGCGTTGTTGATTTTATACCAAATTTTGTTGTTGCTCTTATAATCTTCATCCTTGGATGGGTTATAGGATCAGTTCTTGGTAAAGCTGTTGCTCAGATTGTTGGTTCTCTAAAATTAGATAATGCGCTTCGTAGCGCAGGTTTTGAAAACACCATAAGCCGGGCTGGATTTAAGCTTAATTCAGGCGCATTTCTGGGTGTGTTAGTAAAATGGTTTGTTATAATCGTTTTTCTGGTAGCATCTCTTGATGTATTAGGACTAAGCCAAGTAAACGCATTTTTGCAACAAGTAGTACTTCTATTCTTGCCTAATGTAATAGTGGCCGTTCTCATAATGCTTGTGGCCGTTGTTATTGCTGACGCAATGGAGAATATGGTTATTGGTTCTGCAAAAGCTGCTCACGTAAAATCTGCTAACTTCCTTGGCACACTAACAAGATGGGCAATTTGGGTATTCGCAGCACTTGCAGCACTTTCTCAGCTAGGGGTTGCAACAGCATTTATCCAGACTCTATTTACTGGAGTAATAATTGCTCTCGCACTAGCATTTGGTCTATCTTTTGGAATCGGTGGGCAGAAAGCTGCTGCTGACTATATTGAAAAACTAAAGAAAGATTTACACTAAAATCAGTAAATCCTTTGGTCAAAAATCCGCAGAAATGCGGATTTTTGTTTTTATATGAATTTTTGTTATACACCGATTATTCACTTATAATTAAATGTTTAAGGTTGACGTTTTTCCTTTATTTGTTTATTATACGCAGACGTACAAGAAATGTGCGCCTTTTTCTTCTTGATGAGGTTCGCATTAGAGGTTCGGAGTCTTTTCGTACTGAAACCTGAGGCTTTCTCGCGCTTTTGGGTTTCAACATGAAAGGATATTTATTAAAAGACAAGCTAAGGGCTAAAAGCTTAAAGCTATAATATTAATTTTATATGGCAGAACAATTTGATAGGTCAAAGCCACACGTTAACGTTGGTACAATTGGCCACGTTGATCATGGAAAGACTACACTTACTGCAGCAATTCTACATGTACTTGGAATGGCTGGAGATGGGTATTCTTCTCAAAATAAGGGTGTTGACGCAATCGACAACGCACCAGAGGAGAAGGCAAGAGGTATTACAATTGCACTTGCACACGTAGAGTATGCAACACCTTCACGACACTATGCGCACGTTGATGCGCCAGGTCACGCAGACTATATTAAAAACATGATTACTGGTGCCGCACAAATGGATGGCGCTATCCTTGTGGTTGCAGCAACAGACGGTCTTATGCCACAGACAAGAGAACATATTCTTCTTGCAAGACAGGTTGGTGTTCCAAAGGTTATCGTGTTTATTAACAAGGTAGACATGGTTGATGATCCAGAGCTTGTGGATCTAGTAGAAGAAGAGATCAGAGAGCTTCTTACAAAGTATGAATTTGATGGTGATAATGCACCTATTATTCGTGGCTCCGCTCTTAAGGGTCTTGAGGCAAAGGACATGAATGATGAATGGGCAAAGAAAATTCTTGAGTTGATACAGGCTGTTGATGAATATATTCCAACACCAATTAGAGAGACAGATAAACCATTTCTTATGCCGGTTGAGGACGTGTTCTCAATTGAAGGAAGAGGTACTGTTGTAACAGGAAGAATTGAAAGAGGAATAGTAAAGGTTGGGGAAGAGATATCTATTATTGGTATCCACGACACAATGAAGACAACTGTTACAGGTATTGAAATGTTTAACAAGTCACTACAAGAGGGTATGGCAGGAGATAATGCTGGAGTCCTTCTTCGTGGTATCAAAAAAGAAGATGTTACAAGAGGACAAGTTCTTGCACACTCAGGAACAGTTACGCCTCACACAGATTTTGAAGCTGAAGTATATGTACTTTCAAAGGAAGAAGGAGGCCGACATACACCATTCTTTAGTGGTTATAAGCCACAATTCTACATCAGAACAACCGATGTAACTGGAGATGTAACTCTTCCAGAGGGGGTTGAGATGGTAATGCCTGGAGATACAATTACTTTCAAAGTAAAACTTATAGCACCAGTTGCTCTTGAGGAAAAACAAAGATTTGCTATCCGAGAAGGTGGCAAAACTGTTGGTGCTGGTGTTGTAACCAAAATAGTTGCTTAGGCAACTATTTTGCGCAGACTAAACGCAGACTTACGCCGAAAAAGTAATTTATAATTATATTTATGACAGCAGCCACAAAAACAACAAAAAAAGAAGCCGAGACAACACAACTTCTACGAATGAGAGTTCGTGCTTATGATAGTAAGATATTAGACTCTTCTGTTAAGCAAATCATTGATACTGCGCTTCGATTCAACGCTTCTGTTCATGGCCCGGTGCCACTTCCAACAGAAATAAAGAAACACACAGTGAATCGTTCAACTTTTGTTCACAAAGACGCGCGAGAACAGTTTGAAATGAGAACGCACAAGAGATTAATTGATATTGTGAACCCTGCACCAAAACTTATTGATGCTCTCACAAATCTATCACTTCCATCTGGAGTTAATATTGATGTAAAAATGGTGTAACCATTTTTACATACATACAGAAATTGTAAAGAAACGGCTCTGCTAAAGCAGAGCCGTTTCTTTTGTTTAGACAATTTTGGCCAATAAACAGAGATGTTATAAGAAAACTCGCGTAAGCTGGTTTTCTTTTGTCTCTAAACCATCTTTACGAAAATATAGCAATGGTATACAAAGACCACATCGCAAAGTGTTGTCTTTGTATGTTTGTTGGCCATTTTGAACAATATACAGATATGGTGAAGAAAATTACTTTTTATTTAACGTTTAAATAATCAGTAACCAAAAGATATATTGGTCCAGCAGTTATGTAAAAAATTTGTTGAAACCATGGCACATGCAGAACATCAAGCCCCCAAAGTCCAGGGTAGTTCGAATCTAGTTGTATCCCAAGGATGTGATATCCAACATATTCAACAAAAAGTATTAGCCCAAGATACAAGAATGAAAAATAAATTATTTTATATTTAATATTAATCATCTCATAGATTTCTCTTATAAAAACTAATCCGCCTGTCCAAGATACAAGAGGGAACACATTTATTGTTCCTATTGTCATGTTTACACCTGTATAAATATATTCAACATAGGAGGTGATAAACAGAGCAAACAAAAAAGCAATAATAAGTTCTTGTCCTATTTTCTTTTTGTATTTATAAAGGATAAAAAGACCAGTTATTAATGTAATTATTACAATAATATTTCTTGAATACATGTATTTATTATACTAAAGTAGTTTTTTTATAAATAAACAATAATTGTGTTTTTTGTGTATAACCCATAACAGGTGTTGCATATTTTTTAACCTTAGTATATAGTGTGGACTCAATATGGTTTTCTGTCCAAAAGACAGATAAGTAGCCAAGTACTCTGGCCGTTGTCGGAGAGACCTCTGGATCCACTAATTTTTGGTGTATCACAGCGGTGGCTGTGATTTTTATATGAAATTTTTACTAGGAACAAAGGAAGAAATGACACAAATTTACGATAGCGCAGGGCTTGCACAACCTGTTACTGTTGTTTCTTTTGGCGATTTGGTGGTTACACAAACAAAAACCAAAGAAAAAGATGGTTATAGCGCAGTACAAGTTGGTTTTGGTGATAAAAAAGCTAAAAATATAAATAAACCATTAAGGGGGCATATAAAAGATCTTGGTAATTTTAAATATTTGAAAGAGTTTAGAACTATTGAAGACCCAACACTTTCTGTGGGTGACAAGGTAAAAAATGAATTCTTGGAGGGGTCAAGTATTACTGTTTCTGCGGTTTCAAAAGGAAAAGGTTTTCAAGGTGGTGTTAAGAGGCATGGTTTCCACGGAGGGAGAAGGAGTCATGGACAAAAACATTCAGAAAGAGAGCCGGGTTCAATCGGCGCAGGAGGTATGCAAAAAGTATTAAAAGGTACTCGTATGGCTGGAAGGATGGGTGGAGATAGAATTACAGTAAAAAATCTAAAAATTGTACATATTGATAACGATACAAACAAAATATACATAAAGGGTGCAGTACCTGGCAGAAGGGGTACTTTAGTTGAAATATTTGGATAATTATCATGAAAACAACAATATACAACAAAACAGGAAAAGAAGCCGGGACATTGGATTTGCCAAAAGATATTTTTGAAGCTAAATGGAATCCAGATCTTGTTCATCAGGTTTCTATTGCGATGGATTCAAATGCACGCACACCAATTGCACACACAAAAAATAGAGGAGATGTTCGTGGTGGGGGTAAAAAACCTTGGAGACAGAAAGGAACCGGACAAGCAAGGCATGGGTCAAGGCGTTCTCCTATTTGGAAAGGTGGCGGTGTTACTTTTGGTCCAATAAATCAAAGGGACTACACAACCAAAATAAATAAAAAAATGCGAACAAAAGCACTTTTTTCACTTTTGTCTTACAAAGCAAAAGCAGGAACTATTTTGTTTGTTGACTCTATAAATCTTTATACACCAAAAACATCTGAAGCAAAAAATATAATAAATAAATTAGCTACAATAAAAGGGTTTGAAAAACTAGAAACAAAAAAGAAAAATGCTGCTTTATTTGCGTTTGGTACAAAAAACGAAGTATTAGACAAGAGTTTTAGGAACATTTCTAATATTAGTATTGATGAAATGAGAAACCTTAACGTAAGCGATATATTAAGATACAAATATTTGATTGTGACAGAGCCAGAAAATACAATTTCTTTTTTGAAATCAAAAATATCAAAAGAAAATAAAACTGTTAAGAAAAATAAAAAATAATCATGTCTGCTTTATTTAAGAAAAAAGAAAAAGAGAAAGATGTCAACAAGGTTGTTGAGGTTGCTTCTGTTGTGACCACGGAAACAAACAAAGTAAATTCTAACGATTCATCTCTCAGGGGTAAATCTTTCTTGATAAGACCGAGGATCACAGAAAAAGCAACAGATTTACAAATGAGTAATAATGTATACACCTTTGATGTTATTAAAGACGCAAACAAAAAAGAAATAGAGAAAGCCATTCATGCTCTTTATGGTATTGTTCCTGAAAAAGTTAGAGTTGTGATGGTGCCATCAAAGAATATAAGAACAAGAAATGGAGGTAAGGGTGTAAAATCTGGTGGTAAAAAAGCATATGTTTACCTAAAAAATGGTGACACAATTGAATTTGTGTAAATAAATGAGAATTATGAATTATGAATTTTGAATTTAAAATTTTAAATGAATTTTAAATGAACTAATTTTAAAACATTCAAAATTGAATCCTTGCCCAACGGCGTCGGCAGGCTAGGCAAAATTAAAAATTCGAAATTAAAAATTATGAAAAAATACAAGCCAACAACAGCATCAAGAAGACATATGACAGTACTTCCTTACAAGAAGCTTCTTAGTGGTGAGAAAAAACCTTTTAAAAAACTTACTACAGGATTTAATCGTGGTGTGGGAAGAAATGCTGACGGACGTATTACAATGAGACACCGCGGTGGTGGACACAAAAGAAAATTTAGAGAAATTGATTTTAAATATAATAAATTAAATATTCCAGCGGTTGTAGAAACTATTGAATACGACCCAAACAGATCTGGATTTATTGCTTTAATTTTGTTTGCCGATGGTGAGAGGAGATATATTCTTGCTCCAAAGAGCGTTTCGGTTGGTGACTCTTTGATGTTTGGTGAGACTGCTGATTTGAAACCAGGAAACAGAACCCAACTTTCAAACATACCAATAGGAACTTTTGTTTATAATGTAGAAATAAAAGAAGGTAATGGCGCAAAGATAGCGCGTTCTGCAGGAAACTATGCAGAAGTTTCTGCTCGTGATGGCGGTTATGTAAACCTCAAGATGCCATCAAAAGAAATTAGGAAAGTTTCAGAAAAAGCTTGGGCATCTATTGGAGAAGTTGGTAATTCAGAACATAAGTTAATTACTCTTGGTAAGGCTGGTAGGTCTCGTTGGTTGGGTAGGCGTCCAACGGTGAGAGGATCAGCCATGAACCCTGTAGATCACCCATACGGAGGAGGTGAGGGAAGAGGCGGTCGTGGAATGAGAAGAGCAAAGACAAAATGGGGCAAACCAGCAGGAAAGAGACAAAAAACAAGAAATCCAAACAAATACTCAAATAAACTTATTGTGAAGAGACGTAGGGTTGGAAAGAAGAGATAGTAAAAAGCACCCTGTGGGTGCTTTTTAGAATTACGAATTAAGAATATTTTGTTCAGAATTATGCCTGCCTGCCGGCAGGCAGGAATTATGAATTATGAATATTTTATTCAGAATTATGAATTAAGAATTATGAATTATGAATCAGGTGTTAGCTTTCAGCTTTCAGGTTTCAGGGGCGACGGTTACTCCCAACCCCTTTCACCTCTCACCTTTCAACTTAATAATCTATTCCCTCTATAAGCTATAAGCAATTTCCTCTAAACCTGAAACTTAACACCTGAAACCTAATTATAAAAAAAGACCCTTCGCATTACGGTGCGACAGGGTCCTTGGTGTGCTTAAAATCTGTGGACAGGCATGTTTTTCCTGCTCTTTGCAGGAGGGACGTTTTTCTTCTCCGGTTGTGCGCGCTTCGCATCAATGGAGATTTCCGTGTGTGGCACGGCCTCGAGACGTTCCCTCGAGATGAGTTTGCAGGTTACCTTACAGATACCGTAGGTTCCGTTGTTGATCCGATCTTCCGCACGGTCGAGATAACCAATATATCTGTTCTGTCTGGCTATCATCAGATAGAGTTTTTCTCTACCCATAGCATCTGTCCCAGCGTCCGCCATATGGAAGCTGTATGCTGTGTCATTTCCAGCATCCCTTGAATCGTCCAGAAGGTGCCGCATTCTGGCCACATCTTCGATGGCGGCATTTCTTTTCGCCAATATAATTGGACGAAAGTACTCCTGCTCCTCTCTCGTGTAGCGGGTTTTTGCACCGTTACCATTTGTCCCTTTTGGAACGCTGTCCTCTTGATGTCCGTTACTGGCAACGACCATCGTTTCTGGCGTTTCTTGCATAGCAGAACTCTTGTTGTGTTGTGTGATACAAATAGTAAGCATTGGCTGAATGCATTACTACTTGTTTGAAAAAGAACCTGTTTTTGATTATATAGTTATATCTTCAAATTGACAAGTATTTTTTCTGTGATATAAGATAGTCATGCATAGTTTGCTTTGTGTTGTTTCCATGCTTGGCGACGCATGAGACAACATACTGGCTACACTTGTTGAACCTGAGGGGTGACGGGGTGGAAAAGCATCTATGCTATGGCCCGTCGTGATTCATTTCGCGACGGGCTTTTTCTTTTTAAATTAAAAAAAAGAACCCAATCGTCTCGCTAGTCAGCGACGTATTGGGTTCTCGTCCGGTTTGTCTGCTACAACGAAGAGAAAATTGGAGAGTAAATAATTCTCTCCACTTCTACATCGGAGCGCCGCCCCGGTACATAAAAATAAAGAACCCTGTCTTTCGTGCTTATATTATGCTAAATATGCTTTTTTTGTCAAATTTTAGATATATTTGTCAATTTTGT
>PCTT01000023.1:9727-37124 GCA_002771585.1 Candidatus Campbellbacteria bacterium CG22_combo_CG10-13_8_21_14_all_36_13
CTTAATATTCTGATAATATACGACCAAGCTTTTAGGGCTTCTGGTCCGCCAGCTGGCGGATTTTGTTTTGTCTTTACAGAAAAAGTTTCCACCTAAAAAGCTATATAATTATATGAAACAAGCATATAATTCCTTCATTCAAATTATTTAAAAATAAATATAAATATTAATTTTTAAATAATTTTCACTTGAAATTATGACAAGATCGCTAAAAAAAGGTCCATATGTTTATGAGAAGCTTCTAAAGAAGATTCAAGGAAAGAAACCGGCAGAAGCTGGTGTGATTAATACATGGGCAAGAAGAAGCCAAATAGCGCCAGAAATGGTTGGTTTTACTTTTGGCGTTCATAATGGAAGGGAACACATTAAAGTTCTTATTTCAGAGGATATGGTTGGTCATCGTCTAGGTGAATTTTCTCCAACACGTAAGTTTATAAGGCATGGAGGTAAGATACAAAAAGAGCTTGACACAAAAAAGAAAGAGGCTGAAATAGCTGCAGCAAAAGCCGCAAAATCTGCTAACGCATAATAATATGAAAGCAACTCTAAAAAATTACAGACAATCACCAAGAAAAGTAAGACTTGTAGCAAGTCTTATTAAAGGTAAGGCTGTTAATAGGGCACTTGATGAGCTTAGGTTTACACCCAAAAGAGCATCAGATGCTATTTCTAAACTTATAAATTCTGCAGTTTCTAATGCAAAAAGCAAAGAAGGTGTTGATGCAGATAAGCTTTTTATAAAGAGTATACAGGTTAATGAAGGCAGGACGCTTCATAGGTCAATGCCAATGTCACGCGGAAGAGCCTTTAGAATAAGAAAGCGTTCAAGTCATATTGATGTTGAGCTTACACATGGTATAGAAAGTACTAATAAAACAAAAAGCTAAAAAATAAAATCTATTATTATGACACACACAGTACATCCATATTCACATAGATTAGGAATACTAAGAGGTTGGAAATCTCGATGGTTTGGTGTTGGTAAACAATATCAGGTTTATTTGAAGGCGGATGTTTTGCTTAGGGAGTATCTTGAGAAAAAACTTAGACAATTCCATGTTAGTTCTATAGAAATAGAAAGAGGTGAAAAAACAACAAAGGTAATAATAAAAACGTCTAGACCGGGTCTTATAATAGGAAGAAGTGGTGAGGGTGCTGTTACATTAAAGAAGGATATAGAGAAGTTTTTGCAAAAAAATAAATTAATCTCTTCAACAGAGTTGAAAATAGAAATAGACGAAGTTAGATCACCTGAATCCGATGCTTCTATTGTGGCACAGATGGTGCGCGATGGGCTTGAGAAAAGAATGCCGTTTAGGAGGGTTTTAAAACAAACTGTCGACAAGGTGATAGCGAACCGTAATGTTGAAGGTGTTAGAATTCTTATCTCTGGTAGATTGGGTGGGGCAGAAATGGCTAGAAAAGAACAAATAAAGAAGGGTAGAATTCCACTTCAGACATTTAGGGCAGATATTGATTTTTCTAAAGAGATAGCAAAATTACCTTATGGCGTAATAGGGATAAAAGTTTGGATTTACCGAGGAGATATCTTTGACAAATAGTGAGCTATTTGTCAAAGAAAATTCTAAACACGAAGCATGAAATACTAAATAAATTATAATGATCAAAATCACAAGCACAAAACACGTTTTACCTAGCCCACCGAGCACATCATTGGTCGGTGTAGGGAATTTAAGAAATTGGGATTTCGAGATTGTTTCGAATTTAGGATTTAGTATTTCGAAATTAAGAGCATAGCAATTTATCATGTTATTTCCTAAAAAAGTAAAACATAGAAAGTGGCAAAGATCTAGAAAAAACCCTGATAAAGTAGGGGTTGCGTCTAGGGGGTCAAAAGTTGATTTCGGTTCTTTTGGACTCAAGGCACTTTCTTATGGAAGAATAAGATCAAATCAGATAGAAGCGTCGAGAAAGATTTTAAAAAGATCATCGGGCAAGTTTTCTACTGTTTGGATAAGGATTTTTCCAGACAGACCTTTTACACAAAAGGCAGCTGAGGTAGGAATGGGAAAAGGAAAGGGTGACTTAAAAGGATATGAGGTGGAAGTATTTCCTGGCAGGGTTTTGTTTGAAGTTGATGGTGTTGATGAGAAGACTGCGCGAGAAGCTCTTAGAAAAGCTGGAACAAAAATGCCAGTAAAAACAAAAATAGTCTCACGAAATTAATAAAATGACTAAAGAATTATCAAAAAAAACAGACGCAGAATTAAAGAAGGAACTTTTTGAAAAAAAGGAGTCTTTACGCAAGTTTATATTTTCTATGTCTGGGAGTAAGACAAGAAATGTGAAAGAGGGTAGGGATACAAAAAAGGAAATAGCCAGGATTTTAACTGAAATAAATAAAAGACAAATTAAATAACTTTTATGGAAAATAAAATATCAAAAAAAAGATCAATAAAAGGAACGGTAGTGTCAGACAAAATGGATAAAACCGTAACTGTTGTTGTTAATAAATACGTTAAAGATCCTAAATATAAGAAATTTTATAAAACAAGTAAGAAGTATAAGGCTCATGATGAAAAAAACCAATTTCATGTTGGTGATGTCGTATATATAGAAGAGTCAAAGCCAATATCAAAAGACAAGCACTTTATTGCTGTAAGTAACAAAGAATCTAAAGCCTAATGCTTAGAGTCTAATAACCAAATCATGATTCAACCACAAACATTAGTAAAAATAACAGATAATTCAGGCGGTAAGATCGGCCGTGTTTTCAAGATACCTGGTGGTTCAAAAAGACGTTATGCAAGAATTGGTGATGTTGTTATTCTTTCTGTGCAAACAGCAGAGCCAAGAAAGGCTGTTAAGAAAAAGGATGTGGTACAGGCTGTTGTTGTTAGGCAACAAAAACCATTTAGAAGAAAGGATGGTTCTTATATAAGATTTGATGAAAATGCCGTAGTTTTGCTTGAAAAAGATAAAAAAGACCCTAAAGCAAATAGAATTTTTGGCCCAATACCAAGAGAGCTTGTTGATAGAGGTTATCAAAAAATCGGATCTTTGGCGCCAGAGGTGGTATAGAGAATTAAGAATTTTAAATTTAAAATTTCGAATGAATATCAAATGAACTAATTTTAAAACATTAAAACATTTAAAATTGAATCCCTGGCCGACTGCGTCAGCGGGCTAGGCAAAATTAAAAATTCGAAATTAAAAATTAATCATGAAGATAAGAAAAAACGATACAGTAATAATAAAATTAGGAAAGGACCGAGGTAAAACAGGGAAGGTTGTTAGAGTTATAACAAAAGATGACACTCTATTGGTTGAAGGGTTGAATTTATATAAAAAACACCAAAAAGCACGTAGCCAAGACCAAAAGGGTGGAATAATAGAAAAACCAATGCCTATCAAAATATCAAATGTAATGATTTTTGATTCAAAAACAAACAAAGGTGTTAGGGTTGGTTATATTTCTGATGAGGGTAAAAAAACTCGAGTTATAAAAGTTTCTGGTAAGAATGTAAAGATTTAAAACATGGAAAACGTTAAACAAAAAGAAAAAAAGATTTTTGAACTCATGAAAGAGGAGTTTGGCTATACGAACGTAATGGAATCACCAAGATTGATTAAGGTTGTTATCAATACAGGTGTAGGCTCTTTAAATGATAAAAATAAATTAGAGGTCATTCAAGACCGACTTGCTCGTATAACAGGACAAAAACCTGCTCCTAGAGCATCAAAAAAATCTATCGCAGGATTTAAAATGAGACAAGGGGATATAATTGGTTATCAGGTTACTCTTCGAGGCGATAGAATGTTTACATTTATTGATAAGCTTGTGCATATAGCACTACCAAGAACAAAAGATTTTAGAGGCCTTACAAAAGAATCGATTGATGAAATGGGTAATATTACACTTGGTATAAAAGACCACACAGTATTCCCAGAGACATCTGATGAAGACCTAAGAGATGTTTTTGGCTTTAGTATTACAGCTGTAACCACCGCAAGGAACAAAAAAGAAGCTGAAACACTATTCAAATATTTCGGTTTTCCTTTTAAAGAAAATAAAGATCAAAGTAATTAATATGAAAAGAAACAGTTTGACATCAACTAATTTATCTGATAGTATGTGGCTCAACATAAGGCCTTTTTGGCTTTTTTAATTTTATGGCAAAGAAATCAACAGTAGCAAGAAGTAATAAGGCGCCAAAATTTAAATCCAGAGTAGTTAGGAGATGTTTTAAATGTGGGAGGGCGCGTGGTTATATGAGAGACTATGATCTTTGTCGTATTTGTTTTAGGGAATTGGCAAATGAAGGAAAAATTCCAGGAGTAAAGAAGTCTTCTTGGTAGAAGACTTAAGCACGAAATACGAAGCACGAAATAATAAACAAATAATAATGACCAAAACACAAAACACAAAACAAATAAACGAAAATAAAAATGTTTCTAATTTAGGACATTTAGATTTTGATATTGTTTCGAATTTCGGATTTCGGATTTCGAGTTTAAATATAATTTCATGGTAAACGATCCGATAGCAGATTTTATAACACAAATTAAAAACGCAGGCACCGCGCGCAAGGAGTGTGTTGTTATACCTTATTCAAAAATGAAGTCAGCAATAGCGGAAGTTCTTTTGCGCGAAGGTTATATTGAGGCGGTTAATAAAAAAGGAAAGGGTGTAAAGACATCTTTGGAGATTTATATAAAATATTTACAAAATGGTAAGCCTAAAATAGATGGTGTAAAAAGGATTTCTAAACCTTCAAGAAGACTTTACTCAAACGCAGCTTCTGTAACAAGCGTAAAGAGTGGACATGGTAAGGTTATACTTTCAACACCTGCTGGCATAGTGACTGACAAAGAGGCGAAAGAAAAATCTGTTGGTGGTGAAGTATTATTTTATATATGGTAAAAAATTATGAGCAGACTAGGAAAAAAATCAATAAATATACCAGACAAAACTGACGTAATAATCAAAGACGGTGTTATTACTGTTTCTGGACCACACGGAACTTTGACAGAAAAAATACACCCTAAGATTGATATAAAAGTTAACGACGGAGAGATAAATATCTTGCCGGTTGAATCTTCGATAGAAGCAAACGCTTTGTGGGGCACATTTGCGTCACTCGTTAGAAATATGGTGGATGGTGTTAATAATTTATATGAGAAGAAGCTGTCTGTTGAAGGTGTTGGTTTTAAGGTTGATATGCAAGGTAAAGATTTGATTTTTGCCCTTGGTTTTTCACATCCTGTAAAAGTGGCTGTTCCGGAAGATCTTAATGTTAGTACGGAAAAAAATGTTATTTCTATATCAGGGATTTCAAAACATGCGGTTGGACAGTTTGCTGCAAATATTAGAGCATTAAAAAAACCTGAACCCTACAAAGGGAAAGGAATAAGATACGTTGGTGAAAATGTTAGAAGAAAGGAAGGTAAGAAAACCGCTTAATACAAAGATATGAGAGAAAATATAAGCAAAAGAAAAATAAGACACAATAGAGTGAGATCAAAGATTTTTGGAACTGAATCTCGACCGAGATTATCTGTTTTTAAATCAAACAAATATTTTCGTGTGCAGATTATTGATGATGAAAATGGTGTTACTTTGGTTTCTTCTTCTACTGAAAAAAGCAAGGAGAGTATGTTGAATCAAGCAAAATCTATTGGTAAGGATATCGCCCTAAAAGCTAAAGCGAAAGGTATTTCCTCAGTGTCTTTTGATAGGGGTGGTTATCTTTATGCTGGTAGAATTAAAGCTCTTGCGGATTCAGCAAGAGAAAATGGTTTAAATTTTTAATATTATGAATACTACAGAAACAGAAAAAAAAGAAGTTGTCACAACAAAAGCTGTCGAATCTAGTGGTGTTAAGACTTTTTCTAGAAACAAGAATTTTAAAAAGAACTCAAGAAGGCCAAGAGGAAACGACAAACCACGATCAGAATTTGACCAAAAGATTATCAACATAAGAAGAGTTACTAGAGTTGTAAAGGGTGGAAGACGCTTTAGCTTTAGCGTTGCAATGGTGATTGGTGATAGAAAGGGCCGTGTTGGTGTTGGTCTTGGAAAAGCAACAGACACAGCTCTTGCAATAGAAAAGGCAATAAGAGATGCTAGAAAAAACATGATAACTGTTAAAACAGATAAAAATTTTTCTATACCACATGAAGTGAAAGCAAAATACAGCGCCTCTATTGTAGAACTAAGGCCTGCACCAGGCAGAGGTATTGTTGTGGGTAGCTCCGTCAGAGACGTTGTTGAGCTTGCTGGGATTAAGGACATATCATCAAAGCTTTTGTCTAGAAGCAAGAATAAAACAAATAATGCCAAAGCTGCAGTAAAAGCATTTGCTTCAATAAGATAGTCAATATGCAAATAAACGAATTAAAAAAGAATAAAAAAAGAGTAACAAAAAAGCGAGTTGGTCGTGGAGGTGTTCGTGGTAAGACTTCTGGAAGGGGACACAAAGGTCAAAAAGCAAGGTCTGGTGGAGGCGGATCAGAGAGGCCATATATTAGAGAAGATATAAAAAGGATTCCAAAGAGGAGGGGGTATGGCAAAAACAGAACACGAACAGTGAATGACGGTACAATAAAGCCACAAGTTGTTTCTATTGATATTCTTAATTCTTTTGAGGATAAAGAAATTGATTCATATACACTTTTAAAACTTGGCATTGTTAAGAAGAGCAAGGGCAGATTGCCTAGTATTAAAATACTTGGTACAGGTTCTATCAATCGAGCTGTTATAATAAGAGGTATCGCTGTTTCAAAAACTGTTAAAGAAACCATAGAGAAGAAGGGTGGTAAAATATCTTAACAAAAAACAGAATGGAAACCTTTATTGCAAAATCAAAACTACTATTTACAGACAAAATTCTAAGAAGAAAGATACTGTTTCTTCTTGGTTTTTTAACTTTGTTTAGGTTTCTTGCTGCTATACCAATACCAGGTATAGATGCCTCTAGTTTGGATCAATTTTTCTCAACAAATCAGTTTCTTGGTTTGATAAATCTGTTTTCTGGAGGTGGTCTTTCGGGGCTTTCGATTGTAATGCTTGGTGTTGGTCCATATATTACAGCATCGATTATTATGCAACTTATGACGGTGATGATACCAAGATTAAAGGAGATGTATCACGAAGAAGGTGAGGCTGGAAAGAAGAAGTTTTCGATGTATTCAAGATTGTTAACCGTGCCACTTGCGGCAATACAAGGTTTTGGTTTTCTTATTATTTTTCAAAGGCAAGGAGTTATTGCTGATCTTGATTTGTTTAGCATGATTACAAACATAGGGGTAATTATTGCTGGTTCTGTTTTGATGATGTGGATAGGAGAGCTTATGACAGAATATGGAATAGGAAATGGTGTATCAATACTAATATTTGCTGGTATTGTTGCTGGTTTGCCTAGTAATATAAGTCAGCTTATATATACATTCGAACCATCTCAGATTCCTCTTTATATAGGATTTTTAGTTGCTGCTGTTTTAATTACACTAGGAATTGTTGTGGTTACTGAGGCCGAAAGACCGGTCCCTATAACTTATGCCAAAAGGGTTAGGGGTATGAAAGTGTATGGTGGTATATCTACGTATTTACCACTAAGAATTAATCAAGCTGGAGTAATGCCAATTATTTTTGCGCTTTCAATACTTTTGTTCCCACAAATGATATTTAATTTTCTTGCAAACTTTAATAATGAGACGTTTCAATCGGTAGCTCAATTTGTATTGAAGTTTTTGAATAATGGTTGGTTTTATTCAATATTTTACTTCATACTTGTTTTTGTATTTACTTATTTTTATACAGCGATTACTTTTGATCCTGCATCTATTTCAAAAAACTTGCAACAAAGTGGAGCCTTCATACCGGGAGTAAGGCCGGGGCAATCTACAACCGATCATATTGCAAAGACAGTCACAAGGATAACTCTTGTAGGGGCTTTGTTTTTGGGAGCTGTCGCCGTGTTGCCGGTTGTAATGCAAGCAATCACCGGAATCACAACTCTTGCTATCGGAGGTACGGGCCTCCTTATCGTCGTTGCTGTGGTTATTGATTTGGTAAAGAGAATAGATGCTCAGATGTCTATGAGGGAGTATTAATCAAATCCCTGCCTACCGGCAGGCGGGCAAAACCCCAAAGTCAAAACCCAAAATGTCCCGCCCATACCCCATCTTTCGTCAATAAGAGATTGGCAAGGTCTGACCTTGCCAATCTCTTATTGACGTTAGAGAGTCGTTTTTGTTTGTAAATCTGGTAAAATGATATTTATATGATCCCGTTAGAGATAGCGGACACGAATAAACATTATCAAATCATGAGTCGAATTTATACATAATTTAATTTAGATAGGATATAGACAAATTCAGTCCGCGTCCTGTCTCTAACGGGATGAAATCAAAAACAATAATATTCTTTGGACGTTCTGGTGCCGGAAAAGGAACTCAAGCAAAATTATTAGAGGAGTATATACAAAACAACGATCTAGAAAAGAAACGTGTTTTATACATAGAGACAGGTGAGCGTTTTCGTGATTTTATAAAAAATCAGGACAATTACACAAGTAATCTCACTGCAAACGTAGTAAATACTGGTGGTTTAATGCCAGAATTTATGCCTATTTGGGTATGGACGAGTTATTTGATAGACAATTACACAGGAAGTGAGCATATGATACTTGATGGATTATCTCGTAGATATGATGAAGCGCCTATATTGGATTCGGCACTTCGTTTTTATAGACGAGAAAACAAAAAAATTGTTTTTATAAACACATCAAGAGATTGGTCTATAGAAAAGCTCACAGCAAGAGGTAGAAAGGACGATAATGAAGCAGATATCCAAAAGCGCTTAGATTGGTTTGATGAAAATACAATGCCAGCAATAAATTATTTTAAAGGGCATGTAAATTATGAATTTTTTGAAATAAATGGCGAGCAACCAATCGAGAAAGTTCATGCTGATATTTTGAGTAAAATATTTTCTCCAGAAGAGGTAAATAGAGACGAATGATCCCGTTAGTGTCCGCGGTCGCATATGCAATAATCTATATTCATGAATAATGTAATCAAATTAAAAAATTTAATTAAGTTAGAGATTCGCGATGACCGCGACCTGACACTAGCTGGATGATAAGGCCAAAAACAAAAGAAGAAATACAAATACTTCGTGAAGCTGGGAAACGTCTTTATTTTGTCTTACAAAAACTTAAAGAAAAATCAGTAGAAGGGGTTTTTTTACGTGATCTTGATGCTTTAGGAGAGTCTATGATAAGGAGTGGTGGAGATATACCGTCTTTTCTTAACTATACTCCAGAGGGTGCCAACAGACCATATCCATCAAGTATTTGTATTTCTATAAATGATGAAATTGTTCACGGCATATCTTCGGAGTCAGAAAGGGTTTTAAGGGACGGAGACGTCGTCACTTTAGACGCAGGACTCACACACAAAGGATTGATAGTAGATTCGGCAATAACTGTTGTTGTGGGCAGTGTTTCAGATAAAGTTCAGAAACTACTTGATGTTACTGAAAGGTCTTTGTATAAAGGGATAGATCAGGCAAAAATTGGTAATCATATCGGCGATATATCCTACGCCATAGAACAGTTTGTTAAACCTTATGGATTTTCAATATACAAAGAGCTTGTTGGGCATGGTGTTGGTTATGAGGTGCATGAAGCGCCATATGTGCCAAACGTGGGAAAAGCTGGAACTGGGCCTATATTAGAAGATGGTATGGTAATAGCAATAGAGCCAATGGTTGGACTTGGCTTTGATAAAATAGTTTTAGCAAAAGATGGATATACGTATAAGACAGCAGATGGAAGCATTAGTGCACACTTTGAGCATACAATAGCTATTACAAATGATGGACCAATAATTTTGACCACCGAGTAGTTTTCCTGTAATCTATCCATATTCCGAATAAAGAATTATGAATTATGAATTAAGAATACAGACGAAATCCCTGTCTGCCGCCTGCCTGCCGGTAGGCAGGCGGCAGGTTAAGACATTAGGGCATTCAAAATTGAATCGAAATTCGAAATTAGAAATTTAAAATTATTTTTAAAACTAAAAGCTAAAAGCTAATACCTAAAAGCTAAAATCTATGTCTCATTTTAAAGAAGAAAAAACATTAGTCATTATCAAACCAGACGGAATACAAAGATCACTTATTGGTGAGGTTATAAAGCGTTATGAACGAGTGGGTTTGAAAATTGTTGCAATGAAGTTTTTTGTACCAACAGAAGAGCAAATAGAGATTCACTATACAGTTGATCCAAATTGGAAAAGGATTGCTGGTGAAAAGTCTATAATTGCTTATGAAAAGAAAGGCCAGGAGCCACCATCAAGAGATCCTATAGAGGTTGGTGAAAAAGTTTTGAGTAATCTAAAGAGATATATGACATCCGGTCCAGTTCTCGCCTTTGTATTGGAGGGTGCGCATGCTGTAGGGCTCGTTAGGAAGCTCACAGGAGGCACTGAGCCCCTTACATCAGACGTGGGGACAATTAGGGGTGATTATATGCTGGATTCATATCAAATGGCAGATGCCGACAGTAGAGCTGTAAGAAATGTTGTCCATGCATCAGGAACCGTCGAAGAAGCAAATATGGAGATACCACATTGGTTTAAGGAAGATGAAATAATCAAATACAACATAGTTCAGGAGAAGATCTTATACGATGTAAATTTGGATGGAATATTAGAGTAGTTAAAAGTCCATAAAGTCCACCTGCCTACCGGCAGGCAGGTAAAGTTTGTAAAGTTTAAAAAGTTAGTTTTTGCCTACCTGACGAAGCTCTCAGTTTGAGCGGGATTTAAATATTTGCCGTTCGATGCTCTGGGGAGCCCTCATGCTCTCGAAGAGAATTTTGATATTGTCCGCCCGGACAAATGTACATTCGGACTGGTTTCGGATTTAGTGCCTGCCTACGGTAGGCAGGCTTAGGATTTAGGATTTATTTTAGTTATATAGTACCGATAAGAACTATTTCACGAAAAATTTTGTTGCATTTTGTATAAGTGATATAATTCACCTGAGGGTCGTTTGGAAACAATATCCACTAAATCTATAATTTGGGTAGCCTGCTGTGACAATATCTCTTGGGATAGTGTCTAGGGCCCCCACCTGGAATTTTTCGGGTGTTATAGTTACCAAGTGGCCCTCACAAAGTATCTCCATAAGGGGATTTTTTGTTTAGAAAAATAAGGAGCGAAGCGACTATATTTTTCTTAACCCTGTTCTTATTTTGATTTTATTATGTCTTGCGACATGCGGGCGCCGTATAGGCGCGCCCTTATCTCGCGAAGCATGTCGCTAGTATGTTTTTGTAAAATGAGATTTATTCACTATATGTATTAATCTTTTTTCAAAATAAGAATCGGGGTTTAATAAGGAGGCGAGTCGATACAACTATAACCTTTATCTTCTACCTGCTATAATTAGAGTTATGCATAGTAAAATTTTGCTTACCATATCGTTTATATCTGCCTCAGCTCTTCTTTTTTTGCACCAGTTCGCTCTAATTTATTATTGGTATTGGTTGTATTGGTGGTTTGATATTCTTACGCACTTTATAGGTGGCTTTGTTTTAGCATCTTTATTTGCTTATGTGTATATCTTTGGTGTTCACAAAAATATAGATAGGGTTAATGTTTTTATTTTAATATTTCTCTTAACTCTTTTTCTTGGCTTGGTGTGGGAGCTTTTTGAAGTTGTTATAAAATCTACTGGTGTTTTTGAGCCTGATTACACCATCGATACATTTTCAGATTTGGTGGTAGATTTAGCCGGAGGAATGTTTTTCTATTTAATATATTCAAGTTTTTTTAAACCTAAAGAAATTAATAAAAATAATCCCGTTAGAGACCCGCGACCACAACAAATAAGATAAATATAAAAATCGATATGTTAAAAAGAATTATAAATAATAACAAAAGCCTGAATTGCGCTGGTCGTGGTCTGGCTCTAACGGGATGAATAAAAGTAAACTGTATTTTTATGGTGGTGTAGAGACTGTTACTGGAGCAAATTTTGTGTTGGAAGACAAAACCACATCCCCTGGAGTGAAGATAATGATTGATTGTGGCTTAGTCCAAGGTGGAGAGTCTGCGGAAAAGAAAAATTATGAAAAGTTTGTATATAACCCATCGGATATAGATTTTTTGATTGTAACTCACGCGCACATGGATCATATCGGAAGGATTCCAAAATTAGTAAAAGATGGTTTCAAGGGTGTAATATACTCAACAAAAGAAACACGCGAGATTGTTGTGCATATGTTTGAGGACGAGCTAAGACTTATGAGATTTGATAATGAAGGTAATGGTTCTGAGCCACTGTTTACAGAAGGGGATATTCTAAAAACAATGTCTTTATGGAAAGACAAAAATTATTATGAGGATTTTGATATTGGCACTTACAGGGTTAACTTTAAGGATGCAGGACACGTGCTCGGATCAATAATGGTTGAAATAGAAAGGGGTGGCCAAAAGATTGTATTTACTGGGGATTTAGGCAACTCACCGTCTCCTTTTTTGAGGGATACTGATTTGGTGGATGATGCAAATTATCTTGTGATGGAAAGTGTTTATGGCGACAGAAATCATGAAAGTAAAGAAACACGTACAGGCATTCTTAAAAAGGTTATAAAAGATTCGATAGAAAGGGGAGGGACACTTTTAATACCAGCTTTTTCACTAGAGAGAACTCAGATAATTCTGTATGAAATTAATAAGCTTGTAGAAAACAAAGACATACCGAGTATTCCGGTTTTCCTAGATTCTCCTTTGGCTATTAAAATAACTGACATATACAGGGCTCATAGAGAGGAGTTGAAAGCTAGTGTGCAAAAAGAAATATACGGAGGTGACGATATCTTTGATTTTCCAAATCTAAAAATCACAAAATCTTTTGTCGATTCTAAAGAAATAAATAATACACCAAACCCAAAAATTATAATAGCTGGCTCTGGAATGTCTTATGGTGGAAGAATAGTAAATCATGAGAAAAAGTATTTAGGGGACCAAAACAATACAATTCTTTTTGTAGGTTATCAGGCAGGGGGGAGTCTTGGACGACAAATACAAGAAGGAAAAAGACAAGTTTCTGTAAATGGCGAAAACGTTTTTGTAAGAGCACATATTGAAAGTATTATGAGCTATTCTTCTCACAAGGATTCTCTGCACCTTATTGATTTTGTTTCTAACTCTGCCGATACTTTAAAAAAAGTTTTTGTTGCAATGGGGGAGCCAAAATCTAGTCTTTTTCTAGCACAACGTCTGAGGGATTATCTTGGGGTGGACGCGACTGTGCCAAAATTGAATGATGGTGTGGATATTGAGGTTTAATGCGAATAGCAAGAAATTAAATACAAACTACTACAAATATTATTTTATAAAAAACTGACAGCCACTAGCTGTCAGTTTTGTTTGTGTATTATTTTGTTGATACTGACTCTACAAGTCTTTTGAACGTATCTGGGTTTTCTTTTACTAACTCTGCGATAATCTTTCTGTCTAACTTGATGTCTTTTTTCTTTAGTGTGTCAATGAATGTGCTGTATTTAAGGCCTAGTTCTCGAAGTGCGTAATTCATTGTGTTTTGCCAACCTCTTCTCATATTTTGTTTCTTCTGTTTTCTATGATTGAAAGCATATACACCCGCCTTTCTGACAGCTGTTTTTGCAAGTCTAATTTTGCTTTTTCTTCCATGACGATACCCTTTAGTCATGCTTAGCAGACTCTTTCTCTTCTTATTTTTTGCTACACCACGTTTTACTCTAGTCATAATAGTTTATTTACTTTTCTTTGGTAAAAATCTAGATCTTGCCTTGTTGTTCATTGCAAAAGTCCCGGCTCTTTTTTTTGCCATCTTACTCTTTGAGTTAGCTCTTGCATTGAAGTGATTCATTCCTGGATTTTTTGCGACAAGTTTGCCGTTTTTGGTCACTTTTATCCGTTTTGTAAAAGATTTGTTCGTTTTCATAATTATTTTTTTATTTTTTACCTTTTTCAAGGATTACATATATCCCTTTAGGGTTATTTTTTGGTCTATCTGCTATAGAATAGTCTTCTGTTATTAATTTAAGTAATCTTTCTAGTCTCTCGTTTAGAAAAACTTTTTCCATATATTTTGTTCTTCCTTTTAGGAATAGCTCAACCTTTACACGATGACCTTCTCGTAGCCAAAATGAGGCCCGTCCAGCTTTTAGGTTTAAATCGTGTTCTCCGGTAGCAACCTTTATTTGTACGCTTTTTACCTCCACATTGTGGGCTTTTGCTTTTTGAGCACTTAATTTCTTCTTTTGATCGTATTGAAACTTACCATAATCAGTGATTTTTGCAATAGGAGGCTTGGCGTTTGGAGATATTTCTATTAGGTCCAAACCACGCTCTTTTGCCAATTCTATGGCTGCCTTAGTGTCCATTATTCCCATATTATCGCCATTTTGTGCGACAACACGAACTTCTGATGATCTTATGCGTTCATTTATACGAACAACGTCTTTTTTTATGTATTTATTATTATTCAAAATTAATTAAATTACCTTTTTAGGCCATTATTTATAACATTTTTATATGATTTTGACAACCCATTTGACACTTTTTTTTAAAGAGATAGTATTCAACACAGATAGTCCCCTTAACAACCTTGTGCAACCTCAATGGAACAAAGAAGATTAATGTTCTTGCTGAAGTCACACGCTCGTGGCACAGCACCGACGTTGATAAAAATACAAAATAGCGTTGAAAGATCTGGAGACTTCCAGGTTTCTTTTTTTCTAGAAACAAAAGGTGTTAAAAGATCTTACCGTGTAATTTGTCATGGTTTTGAAAAGCCGGCTGGACGCGATGTTCGATTTATAACCGTGTGGGGAGAAGTGGTTGGAGAGGATGATGGTTGGGTGGCGCGATGTGTCGATCCGATAACTTCTAAATCAACAAAATTTTTCACCGCTATAATTGATGCGCAAAGCCCAATGTTTGATAGAAATGGTCCATGCGTTGTTTGGTTTTCCAAGAGAGGAGGTCTTTTCTACAGGTATCGTAGTATCAGGAAAGACTTTCTCAATATGTTAAAACAGCTCGAGATTACAGAACAACAAGAGGTTCTTGTGTGAAAAAAGGGGGGCGCAAGCGAGTTTCGCTTGCGCCCCTTTCTAGCAGCCTTCGCTACAATGCGCTACGCGCGGTACTAGAAAACGCATATCAATCCGTGGTTTGGTGATACGTTTCATTATGATATCACTAATTTTCTATTTGGTGTAGACAAACAGCGCGTAGTGTCTTTACGCTGTAATAAAGTGAAAATAAAAATATACTTGCAACAGTTTGTCTTATCAAAAATATAAAAAAACCGTCATATGCGTAATAGGTGACAGAGAAATACTGGAAGGTTAGGAGAAATATCATAGATATTATTGTGTCTGTAACAATGATTCATTTCTGTGTGGGTGTTGTCACGCCTGCTGCCATAGCAAGAATGACGACAAAAAAAGTCATAACAATAAAATCTATCGGTATGACATTTTTGTATATTGGCATTGTTAGTAGAATCAATATTCCGCTAACAAGAAAGAGTTGTCGCACTACATTGCCATAATAGTGCGTTTTTGCGTGCTTGGCAGGATTAGACTGTGCGAAAAAGTCCTGCATAATAGTTTTATAGTACTCTCCTAATTTATAAGTGTCTACTGTTTTATTGCTACTCTTTTTTGTCTGTATATAATGATAAAAGATTTTAATTATTGGTTAATATTTTAATACAATGAATAAAAAATTAATCATATCAATATCTATATTGTTATTAGTAATTATGGTAGCGTGTTTTTTTGTTTCTCCTGCAGAAGCGCCATCAACGGTTTCTGATGTTGATACTAATTAAGATTTTTTGGTGGTAAGAGAGCGTTTGAGTTTGTATATATTTTGAAAGCAAAAAGATACAAAGACATGAAAAATATAGGCGGGTTGGTTAATTGAGAAAAAGATGATGGTGAGTTTATAAGATAAAAGTTATTCACACATTTTCTTTTAAAAAAACTGATGTAACATTAATGTTAGCTCAGGAGACGGTGTGAAATTTTTTGCATTCGTCACTCCATAAAAAAGAGCAAGTGATACGCACATATCGTGGGTATTAGAAGACTCATAGAGGTTCGTATACAAAATAAGTATATGGCAAAAGGAGCATCAAAGGCAAAGAAGCCTGCAAAGAAACCAGCAAAGAAAGGAAAGAAGTAATTTTTCCCTCTTACAAAAAACCCATCTTCGGATGGGTTTTTTGTTTATCTAACATCTATTTTCAGACAAAATTAACGCGGTTTCTGTTTAAAAATAAGGTTGGTTTGACTTTTTATCTGTTGTATGTTAACATATTCAGACCTAATTGAAGATGGCACAAAACTCTTTGCAGACCTCTTTGGTGAGGTCTTTCGTATTTTAGGCACAACTAAGCCCTAAATACAGTTAAAAATTAATAAATAATAAAATGCATACACATACGTCCGGAAAACGGAGTGGTGGCCATTCGTATTCGAACGGCAACACTAGAGTAAGAAAATTTAGATCAGGACCTCGAAGAGGTGGTTCTTCTGGTGCAGGTAAACGGTCTGGTTTTGTGGGTAGAAGGAGCGGTGGAGGTAACAGGTTTGGTGGTAGAAAGAAATCAACACTTGATATAAGTTCGTTTATTAATAAGGCGGTTGTTGCGACAGAAACTGTTGCGCACTTTGTTCCAGATAATTCCTTTAATGATTTTAATATTGATAAACAAATCAAAGCTACTTTGGTTGCACGAGGGTATGAGCACCCAACTCCAATACAAGACAAAGCAATACCACATGTGCTACGAGGAGAAGATGTGGTTGGTCTTGCAAACACTGGTACAGGAAAGACAGCCGCTTTTCTTATTCCAATAATTAATAAAATATTACACGACAAGAAACAACAAGTGATTATTCTCGCACCTACAAGGGAGCTTGCCATACAAATAGAAGATGAGCTCAAGCTTTTCGCGAGCAAATTAGGAATGCATTCTGTTGTTTGTGTTGGTGGTATGCGCATTGGTGCGCAGATACAAAAACTAAGAAACTACAACCATTTCATTATTGGAACCCCGGGCAGAACAATAGATCTGATAAAAAGAGGTAATTTGAAATTATCAAACGTTAAGACTGTTGTTTTGGATGAGGCCGACAGGATGCTTGATATGGGATTTATAAATGATATTAGATACATTCTAAGAGAAATACCTAAAGAGAGACAAACCCTTTGTTTTTCTGCCACCCTTGCGCCAGAGATTAAGAGATTGATAAACGACTTTCTTATTGAGCCTGTTACTATTTCTGTAAAAACACAAGATACACCAACAAGTATTGAGCAAGATATTGTAAAAGTTGAAGGAAGAGATAAGACTGTGCTACTTGCAGAGCTTCTTCAACAAAATGATTTTAAAAAAGTGCTTGTTTTTGGGAGAACAAAACACGGTGTCGGCAAACTATCTCAAGAATTAAATAGAAAGGGTTTGAAAACAGAATCTATACACGGCAATAAATCACACAGCCAAAGACAAAGCGCTCTTAAGAGGTTTAAAGAAAATAGAATTATTGCGCTTGTAGCAACAGATGTTGCGGCACGTGGTCTTGATATCACGGACATAACGCATGTTATAAACTTTGATATACCAGAGACCTATGATGACTATATCCACAGAATAGGTAGAACGGGTCGCGGGTCGCATAAAGGCAAAGCCATTACATTTGTTGGTTAGGAAGGAGGTTTATGATTTCTGTCTTATATAAGAAAAAATAAACGCTTTTTCATCTCCACAAATAAAGCAAAAACCGCCTAATGGCGGTTGCTTTATTTGTGGAGGTGGGGAGGTTGAACTCCCGTCCAAAAAAAGTTTTTGATCGATTCTACAAAGCGTATATTGTTTGGTGTTTTAGGGCAGGGAAGTAGAAACAATCAAAACCCTCCAAACCCGATCCTTATTAATTGCAGATTATGAGCTAAGGAAAACAAATAATCCAAACCCGAAATTTATTACACCCCAACTTCCTTATCGGATGTCTGGAAGCGAGACGTCGCTCTGGCTTACGCGAGAGCGAACGCAAAATCATTCACACCGAAGTATGGTGATTTTACGCTTACGCGAGTATTATCTGCACGTATGTTTTTGTGCCTTTTTGAAAGAGTTACACAAGCTCTTACTTCGCACGAATCAAAAAGTATTCTTTTGTCAAAGCTGATCACCCCCCTAAAACACATTTTACCGCGGTAAAATGTGTTCGGGCGACCATTTACGAAACTATGGTTTCGTAAATGGTTTAGCCCTAAAACATATTTTATTGCGGTAGAGCATGTTCGGGCTAAAACATTTTGTCACGCAAAATGTCCGCTCGAACACACCCTAGTTTTGTCGTTCCTTGTTCTCTTTGAGAAACTTTTCTTTCATTTTCTTTTTCTCACGAGAACCCCACAAACTTTTTAGAAATCTTTTTCTGTTGAAAGCATCAGATTTATTTTGAAAAGTTTCTGTGTGGATTAGGTATAAAGATACTCTATGTTTCGTTGACTGTACATAACCGTTGTTATGTCTTTTGACACGATCTTCAACATTGTTAGTACAACCAACGTAGAGATTCTTAGCCTTTAAACTATATAGAACATATACAATGTAATACATGCTTTAGGCGATTGACCATTACTTAATTCTCATTTTTAAACTCCTCTCCACGTCTCTTCCAGTATCACGCTTTTTTATATCCTCTCTCTTATCATACTTCTTTTTTCCTTGCACGAGAGCGAGTTTTAGCTTGATTAGGTTATTACTATTATACATTGAAATAGGGGCTAATGTCAAGCTCTTTTTGGATTCATATCCAGCAAGCTCCTCTATTTCTTTCTTTTGGAGTAAAAGACGTCTATTTCTGTGTGGATCATATCCTTTTGGTGTGTTGTTTACTTGATATGGCGGTATAAAAGCTCCGATAAGATATGCTTCATTTCCTCTCACGGTTATATGCGCACCATCAAGAGAACCATGTTTATTTTTTACAGACTTTACCTCAAAACCAAAAAGCTCCACACCCGCAGTGTATTCCTCTAGAATCTTGAAATTTAGTTCTATTTTTTTGTTTCGTATAAAATCTGACATTAGTTCATTTTAACACCCAAAACCTTTACCCGCACACTAATTTTGCCATATTTATTATGTATAATGTAATTATTTGTTTTATGAAAGGTGGATTAATATCAGTACGTATTACTGTTTTTATTGTCGTGTGGTGACAAAATTAGTGTGCGGGTTTATTCAAAAGATATTTTATGTCATCCCATACCATTTTTGATTAGAAATTTGATAATATAAGTAATCTAGAAGTAGAATATAAATATTGAGGCGATATGCTTCGCGAAATTCGCATCCGCATATCGCTAGGTAATATAAAAGCAAAAATGGTACGGGATTGCTCACAAAATATAGTCGCAATGCTTCTTATTTTGTGGCATAATGCACGAACTATGGATAAAAAACAGCAATCAAAAAACGGTCCAAAGAAGGCGCCCAAGAAGCCGCAGTCTAATAAAAAGATAGTAAAAATCCGTATTCCACTAGGGCCAAGGTTTTTGGTTAATTTTCTAACAACCATAATAATATTTCTTGTTTTGGTTTCGGTTTACTCTTCAATTGCTGGAACAGAAAGTGACATAAAAGAAGTTTCTATATCGGAAATAGCGACATCAGTAAGTCTTGGTGAGATTAAAGAAATAACAGTTAAGGGCGACAAAATAAATGCTGTTCTTATTGACGATTCAAAAATTAAATCTGTAAAAGAAACAGGTTCTTCTCTTACCGATACGTTGGTGAATTATGGTGTGAAGCTGGATGAGATCGAAGGACTTTCAATAAAAGTAGAGGACGATTCAAACTTTTGGCTTGTTGCTCTAAACATAGGAGGATTTCTTTTACCGCTATTATTTATAGGATTTTTCTTTTGGTTTTTGACGCGCCAGGCAAAAGGGCAAGGAATGCAAGCTTTCACTTTTGGTCAGTCTCGAGCAAAAATAATTGATCCAAATGACAAAAGCCAAAAGATAACATTTAGGGATGTCGCGGGCGCGAAAGAAGCAAAAGAAGAACTTCTTGAAATAGTAGATTTTCTTCGTCAACCCAAAAAATTTCTTGATATTGGTGCGCAGATTCCAAAGGGAGTGATATTGATGGGTGCTCCAGGTACGGGGAAGTGTATTGTCGGGGATTCTCTTGTTTTGACTAACAAGGGCCTTATAGAAATAAAAGATATACCAAAATATTTTTGGGTTAATCCAAAGAATAATGATGTGAAGGGGGCAATTCTTCCAACTTTTGACGTGATACGAGTACGTGATACAGATCAAGAAGCATCACATTGGTACGATCTTGGTATGCAAGAGACAAAAAAGATTATATTACAGCAAGGCGTAGAAATAGAAGGCACATATGAACACCCAATTGTTGTTATGAATGAAGATGGTTATCTTGAATTCAGAAAATTAGAAAATTTAAAAGAAGGTGATAGCGTTGCGATAAAATTTGGCACTGGTGCATTTGGCGTGTCAAATGAAGTTAATTCTGAACAATCATATATTATGGGATTGTTAACTGGAGATGGTAATCTAAGCCACTCAAGCAGAATCGGCTTCACTTCTGTCGACGAGGAACTCGTCTCTTCTTTTAAGGGTTATATAAAAAATAATTATCCAGATACACCCATAGGGTTAGCAACAGATGGGATTACCCACACAGTTACTTCATGGGCAGTAAAAAAAGATTTGTATGAAGCAGGCATGTCCTATTTGTTGTCATATGACAAAGTAATTCCTCCATTTATTATGCAAGCCCCGAAACATGTAATTATTGCATTTCTGCAAGGACTTTTTGATGCTGATGGGTATTTTTCAAGATATAGCTTTGGTTATTCGACGGTAAGTAAAAAATTATCAGATCAAGTGATGATTACTTTGATAAACTTAGGTATTGTTCCACAGAGGAGATTAAAGAATGAAAAAGATAATAAACACCCACGGCCAGTATATGAAATTACTGTTTCTGGAACTGAGTTAGAGAAATTCTCTAGAGAAGTTGGTTTTCGATTGACTAGGAAACAAGAGCAAATGGTAAAATATTTAGACGAACACAATACAGGAAATACCAATGTTGATGTATTTTTCCACATATCACAAATTGTTGATAGGTCTTGGCGTGAATTAAGCGATAAAGGATTAAGTAAAGAAGGTCTATCAAAACTAGCGCATAAAAACAGGACACGAAAGCGTATCTCTAGGCAAACATTAACGGAATTTATTGATGCGTTTAAAATAAATGGTCTTCATACGGAGGACACTGTTTATTTAGAGTCTCTCCTTCGATCAAATTTGTTTTTTTCTCCGGTATCAAAAATAGAGAAAGGATATTCACGAGTCTATGATTTTACAGTTCCTAAGACTCATTCATTTATATCGAATGGTCTTATATCCCACAACACACTTCTTGCGCGAGCTGTCGCTGGAGAAGCCAAAGTTCCGTTCTTTTCAATATCTGGATCTGAGTTCGTGGAGATGTTTGTTGGTGTAGGAGCATCGCGTGTTCGTGACTTGTTTAAGCTTGCAAAGAAATCAGCTCCAGCGATTATTTTTGTGGATGAGATTGATGCTGTTGGAAGAGTTCGTGGAACTGGTGTTGGTGGTGGGAATGATGAAAGGGAGCAGACACTCAATCAAATATTGGTTGAGATGGACGGCTTTGAACAAAATGAAAAAGTTATAGTTATGGCTGCGACAAACAGACCCGACGTACTTGATCCTGCACTACTTCGTCCTGGGCGTTTTGATAGACGTGTAACAATAGATTTGCCAGATATAGATGATAGAGAAGCAATACTTGGTGTGCATGTGCGTAACAAACCAATGGCTGAAGATGTTGCTTTGAGGATTATTGCAGAGAGAACTCCAGGGTTTTCTGGAGCAGACTTGTATTCTCTTGTAAATGAAGCAGCGATACTTGCAGCAAGAGAAGACAGAAAAACAGTTTCTCAATATGATTTTATTCGAGCAATTGAGAAAGTTTTGCTTGGTCCAGAAAGACGCAGTCATTTGCTTTCAAAGAAAGAAAAGGAGATTACGGCATATCATGAAGCGGGACATGCACTTGTTGCATCAGTCTTGCCCGATACAGACCCTGTGCACAAAATATCTATTATTTCTCGTGGACGTGCGGCAGGATACACACTTCATCTTCCGATAGTAGAGCGTAAGTTTAAATCAAAAAAAGAATTTATTGCAGACCTTGCCGTAACGCTTGGTGGATATGTGGTGGAGCAACTTGTGTTTGGTGATATTACTACAGGCCCATCAAATGATTTACAGGTTGCAACTGCTCGTGCTCGCGATATGGTGACACTCTATGGTATGTCTGATTCTATCGGACCTGTTGCGCTTGAGAGTGATTCGGGAAGAGTACTGTTTGGTAATGCGCCTGGTTCAAAGGATCATTCAGAAAAAGTAGCAGGGGAGATAGACGCCGAAGTATCAAGACTAATGAGAGAAGCTAAAGAGACCGCACATAAGATAGTTACAGAAAATCGTGCACTTCTTAATATAATCGCAAAGTCATTGATTGAGGAAGAAACTCTTGAAAGAGCGGAATTTGATGCGATTCTTCGCGCTAATGGGGTTACACCAAAGAGGGATGTTGATCCTATTTTGGAAAATGTTGGGTAGTTTAATAAAACCTTAACTAAAACTAAAAATCAAAATATTACGATATCCGCCAGAGGTCGGACAAGTATCGTAATAATTTGTATTTAAAGTTTTAAGCATGATGTTGTAAGTAGGGTGTGGGTGTCGATAGGGTATGGTCGTAAAAATATTCATTATAAAAATAAGTTGAATCAGCTGGTTTTCTGATGTATATTTACCTGTATTCTACCGCCCATAGCTCAATTGGTAGAGCAGCGCTCTTATACAGCGAAGGTTTCTTGGTTCAAATCCAAGTGGGCGGACAATGAAAAAAACAATATTTATAATCCCAGGATACGGACACACCGCCAATGACAGGTGGCACAAATGGATGGCGCCGTTTTTCAAATCAAAGGGTTTTATTGTAAAGGAGGTTTCAATACAGTGGATGTATAGAGTTATGTCTGATTATGTAGAACAATTTCAAGATTTTTATTTAAAAAATAAAGGAGAGAAAAATTATATATTAGGGTTTTCTTTTGGTGCTATGATTGCGTTTTTATCTGCGCCAACATTAAAGCCAAATAAACTTTTCCTTTGTTCGTTAAGTCCATACTTTAAGGAAGATTTAAAAAACATAGATGATGCATCTAGAAAGTTTTTTGGTGTTAGACAACTAAAAGATTTAGAAAATCATAGCGCCACAAAGACAGTGGGTTACTAAAAATACCTATAACAATTTTTTATGGAGAAGGAGAGGTAATAGGATTTCCGTCTATTGCTATACGGACTAATTACGTTCTTAAAAACACGCCCAAAACGAAAGTGGTTGTGGTCGCTGGAGCGAAGCACGAAATAAATCATCCAAATTATATTGAAGCGGTTAAGAAAGAGTTTAAATAATATTTCTTATGAAAAACATTTGCATATTTTTATCTGGTCATGAGCCGGAAGCAAAATACAAGGAACCAGCAGAGGAATGTTCAAAGATGTTGGCTAAATCTGGGTTCGATTTAGTTTGGGGCGGTACTGATGTTGGTATGATGAAGACCGTCTCTGATATATTTCAAGAAAACGGTAGAAGATTAATTGGTGTAACTACAGAGAGGCTAAAATCACGCGCCAAAGAAAGTGCTGATGAAATGATTGTTACGAAAGATATGTTAGATAGAAAAAGAACAATGATAGAAAAGTCAGATGCTTTTGTGATATTTGTAGGAGGCATTGGTACTCTTGATGAAATTGGAGAAGTGCTTGAGCTTCAGAAAAGTGGAATAATGAATAAACCAATCGCCGTATTGAATTCTGAAGGATTTTTTGATGGTTTAAAGATGCAGTTAGAGATAATGGAATTGGTTGGATTATTACCAAAACCACTGAGTGAAATAGTATATTTTGCAAATATCCCAGAAGAAGTATCGGAGTACTTAAAATCTTTTAGTTTGTAGATCGTTACTCAAAATGTATTTGTTTTTTGGACTCCAAGATGTTTTTTAGTTTAGGGTGTTTCTTGAGAGTAGAGTCGCTTTCGATTATGGCACGCGCCTCGGCGCGCGCCGCCTCTACCATTTTAATATTTTTTAATGCTTCCATCGCGATATCAGAGATACCCCATTGTCGAGTACCCGACAATTCTCCAGAGCCACGAAGCATCAAGTCGTGCTCTGCAAGCTCAAAGCCATTTTTAGCTTTCTTAAGAGCAGAAAGTCTCTCAAAAGTTTTCTTACTAGGACTGTCTGTGAATACATAGCAATAGGCTTGATGATTGCTTCGCACTACGCGCCCTCGAAGCTGGTGAAGTTGTGCGAGACCAAATCTATCAGCACCCTCTATCACTATTGTTGTTGAGTTGGGAACATTAACACCAACCTCTACAACAGAAGTCGCAACTAAAATATCGATTTTGTGTTCAAGAAAATCAAGCATGATTTTATCTTTTTCCTTTGGTTTCATTTTTCCATGAAGTACACCTATTTCGTATTCCTGAAACACTTCTTTCTTTAGTCTTTTGGCTTCTTCATTTACAGATTTGAGCTGAAGAGCATTTTCTTTGTCTGGGTCTGGTTCATCAATTCTCGGACAAATCACATACGCTTGTCTCCCTTCCTTCAGGCTTCCTCTAATGTTTTCATAAACTTCTTTTCTTTTTGTTGGAGGAACTATTTCTGTAATAATAGTTTTTCTTCCTTTTGGCATTTCATCGAGGAGTGTGAGATCAAGGTCTCCATAAATGGTGAGAGCAAGAGTTCTTGGAATCGGTGTTGCCGTCATTGATAGAAGATGGGGAAGTGGTCCGCCTTCTTTTCTGGTCAGTTTTTTTCGTTGATTTATGCCGAACCTGTGCTGTTCATCGATGATTACATAAGCTAAATTTTCAAACTCTACAGACTTCGATATAAGGGAGTGTGTACCTATAAGCACAGCAATTTCGCCATTTTTTGTCCATTTTAGTAATTGTGCTCTCGATATATCAGTGTGTCCTTCAGGGCTCACTTTTGATGGGAATTTTCTACATCCGCTTGATGTAATAAGCCCTATTTGTATAGGCATATGGCGAAAGTATTGTATAAAAGATTCAAAATGTTGTTTTGCAAGTATTTCAGTTGGTGCCATGTACGCCACCTGCAAATGTCCAAAATCCTGTCTCTTTCCATTTGCATTTAGTGGTCGTGTTGTCACTACAGCGTGTGTGGTACAAGCTGCAACTGCAGTTTTTCCAGAGCCAACATCTCCTTCAAGAAGTCGTGACATTGCGGAAGGTGTGCTTATGTCATTTATAATTTCTTTAATGGCATTGTTCTGTCCTTTCGTTGGTGTGAAAGGGAAGCGCGAAACAAACTCATCTAATGTTTTTTTATTAGGTTCTATTATGTAAGAAGGTTCTTTTTGATATTCTTTTTTTTCTCGCTGTTTTTCTAGTTGTATAAAAAATACTTCTTCAAATGCAAATCTTTTTCGTGCAGCAGTACTGTGTGAATCTTTTTTTGGTGTGTGCATCCAAATAAGAGCCTTTTGAATTTCTGGTAGATTATATTTATTCAAAATATCTTTTGGTATCGGATCTTCCAATGTTTCAAGTATTCCAGAGTTAAATATTTTTTGTACTGTGTGATATATCCATTTAGATGTAATACCAAAGCGTTCTGGATATACTGGAATAGACAGCGAATCAAATGATTCTCCCCAAAGTGAATTACCAACCCTTTTAGGTAGTTTTACAATAGTTTCATATTCTGGATTTGTTATGTAAAGCTTTCCGGCTCCTGAGCGACCTTTAGGGGTAGCTTTTTCTGCTACCTTACCCTCCATTTTTACAAACACACCTTCTTTTAGCATCTTTGCTATGTAGGGTTGGTTGAACCATACTATTTGTATACTGCCCGTGTCATCTTCAAACGACCCTTCGGCCATTGTCATTTTTGTTCGATGAGCTTTTGACGTTTTTAACTTTGTAATTTTTCCATACATAAGAGCATGGTCTCCTTTGACTAGATCTTTTACAAACTTTACATCTGCAACCGTGATGTATCTAGAAGGGAAGTGGTATAGCAAATCTCGCACAGTAATAATACCGAGCTTTTTGAGAGCTTTTTTGCTTTGTTCTGTAAGGCGTAGTACTTCAGACAGGCGATCCTCAAATTTCATACTACTCTAGAATATCATGAAATTTATGTGTTTGGTTTAAGATAAACTTTTCAAGTCAAAAAGTTATCCCCTTTTTATACACCCGCATATTAACAAATGATTTTCAGTAAATTATATAAAGTTGTTATACTTTGTATGTATATCTCGTTAATTTTTGATAAATGAAACACAAGAGGTCAACCAGAATAATGGTCTATTTCACAGTATTCCTTTTAATACTCGTGCCCACTTTCTTGTTTGTCGATACTGAGTCTATATTAGACGATCTTGGGACTGTTACACTAAAGATACAAGACAGTTTGGGTTCTTATACTTATACAAATAAATATGCTAGAGCGAATGTTGTTGATGCTGTGACCCTATACGAAGAACAATCTGATACACAGATAAATGATTCCTCCTTTAATACACGAAACGATCAAGTCGAGATACCAACACCAGAAGAGATTGCAAAGCTTTTTTCATCTTATACAGAAAATAATGTAAAAAAAGAAGAGTCCCCAAAGGTTGTAACAACTGTACAAACTTCATCACTAACAACAGATGTAATAGATACAAGCTCTCATACAAAAGCAACACAACAAGATAATTCTGTTGAACATGTCTCAAAACCAGAAGAAGCCACACAAACACCAACAGAACAAACATATTATGAAATCACTCTTTTTGATACAAGTAAGGCAATAAGAGGCGGCGGTGGAGGTGGTGGCGGTTCAATACCAGCACCTACTCCAATAACAGATACTACTGCTCCGCTAACTCCAGTGGTGACAACACCAAGCGATTTTTCTTCATCATTTGCAACAACCACAATTTCATTTGTTGGTAGTGCAGAAGCAGATGCAACATTACTTATGGAGTATGTGGTTGGCACAACCACGACTTCTTACACAACAACAGTAGATGGTGGAGGTAGCTGGAATATAGATAATATTTTATTTACACAAGGTACAACTACAATTAGTTTTTATGCGATAGATGCTAGTTCAAACACATCATCTGCAACTACGGTGGATATAGGCATAGATACAAGACCAGCTTCTCCTGCAATTAC